>JAQWKP010000373.1 GCA_029247785.1 Novosphingobium sp. | reverse complement strand
GTTCATGGCCAACAGTCCGGCCTTGCTCAAAACTTGGTTAGGTATCAATTTTCTGGGAGCTGCGATGGCTGCGCCCAATACGGCAATGCGCGGATCGGTGTTGCAGCATCTGGTGACGCTTAGCGACGCAAAAATCGCGCTGGTCGATGCGGGATTACTTGACCGGTTTGCCGACATAGATCTTGGTGAGGTGGAGACCTTCGTTGTTGCCGGAAAGACAGATGGCGACGGCCCGTCTGGCAAGGCGAAGGTCGATTTCGCCGATGCGATCGACCGCGCCGATCCTGCTGACTGCCCGCAGGTCACGGTCGAACCGTGGGAAATGCAATTCATCCTTTTCACCTCAGGCACGACCGGACCGTCCAAGGGCGCAATTGTCACCTATGTCCAGATGCATGACATGATCATGTCGACTTTCGGTTCCCGGCTGAACGAGAATGATAATTACATGCTCAACATGCCGCTCTTTCATGTCAGCGGCACCCGCTCAGTGATGGGTATGATGATGCTCGGCGGACGTTTCACGTTGATCGGTCAATTCAGCACCAGCAGCTTTTGGGACACCGCGCGCGAGCACGGCACCACTGCCTGCGTGCTGCTGGGCGGAGCCGCGACATTCCTAGAAAATCAACCACCGCGCGACGATGACGCTGACAATCCAATGCGGCTCGTGGCGATGCTGCCGCTGGTGTCCGATCCGCTCGGCTGGGCGCGGCGCTTCGGGGTCGATATCTCGACGTCCTATGGCATGTCTGAGCTTGCGTTACCGATCAATTCGCCGATTAATCCCGAAGATACATCAAGTTGCGGCAGGCTGCGCCCTGGCTGCGAGGCGCGGATCGTTGATGGCAATGATCGCAGCGTGCCAGACGGCGAAGTGGGCGAACTGGTGCTGCGCTCGGAGCGGCCATGGTCGATCTCGCCGGGCTACTGGAAGATGCCCGAAGCCACCGCACAGGCCTGGCGCAATGGCTGGTTCCACACCGGCGACATGTTTCGCCGCAATGAGGCGGGCGACTATTATTTCGTCGACCGCAAGAAAGACGCGATCAGGCGGCGGGGCGAGAATATCTCGTCCTATGAGGTGGAGGCCGAACTGCTGAGCCATCCGCTGGTCCATGAGGCGGCAGCGATCGGCGTGCCCAGTCCGTCCGGCGAAGACAATATCCTGGTTGCCGTGGTGCTCGCGCCCGATGCCGAGCTGCCGCCGCTGGAGCTGTTCGAATATCTGCGCCCGCGCATGGCCCACTTCATGCTGCCGCATTATCTGCGCTTCGTGGATGAACTTCCCAAGACGCCAAGCATGAGGGTGCGCAAGGATATGCTGCGTGCGGAAGGCATCGCCGAGGATGCCTGGGACCGCGAGGCGGCAGGCATTACTATCAAGCGCGCGCGATGACGATGGCGGAGCAGGATATGCCGGCCTGGTGGATCGAAGGCGACGAATTTGGCTTGTCGTTCCCAACCTGCCCCGAAGCCCTGCTGGAGGACACCCCGGCGTTCCTGAGCCGGGCGATGCGCGCGGCAGGAACGCTCGTCGGAGAGGCAGAAGGAGTTGCTCGCCTCGTCCATTCCGAGCCGTGCTCCGTTGGCAGCACTGGCCAAAAACTGCGATTGCAGGTGGAGTATGCCAATGGCGCAACACACTTGCCAACAGAACTCTTCGTCAAATTCTCTCGTGATTTCAGCGACCCGGTCCGTGATGGTGCTAAAATTCAGATGGAATCGGAAGTCTGCTTTGCGCTGCTTTCGCGGATGGACGGATTTCCCGCTACCGTCCCCCGAGTACTGTTCGCCGACTTTCACCGCACAAGCGGCACCGGCATTCTCGTCAGTGAGGATATCGCATTCGGCACCGAGGGGATTGAGCGCCACTACGAGAAATGCTGCGATTCCGAATTGCCCGATCCGCTAGGCCATTACCGCGCCTTGATGCGCTCGCTCGCCCGGTTGGCGGCTTGGCACCGCGCGGGGAAACTTCCGGATGATGCCATGGCGAAACTTGCCGCCAGCAGCGGCTCGCTAAGCGTCAGCGACCGCCAGCCCTATTCCGCCGAACAGATCGGACGCCGGGTAGATCGCTTCCGCGAATTCGCCCAAATGTATCCGCAGTTGCTCCCCGAAACGATCCGGTCGGAAGCATTCCTTGCGCAATTGGCCAATCAGGCACCGCGTTTCTGCGGGCATGAAGCTGCCATCGCCGCTTTTCTAGCCGGATCACCCCGCATGACCGCGCTGTGCCACTGGAATGCCAATATCGATAATGCCTGGTTCTGGCGCGATGCTTCGGGCGAGCTGCAATGCGGGCTGATGGATTGGGGCAATGCCCAGGTGATGAATGTCGGCGTAGCGCTCTCCGGCTGCCTGATGGGTGCGGAACCCGATTTCCTGAATGTCCATCTTGAGGGTCTGCTCGGCGAGTTTGCTCGGCAATTCGAGGCAGATTGCGGCGAGGCGCTCGACCCGGCCGAATTGCTCCGCCATTTCGCCCTGCACAATGTCTGTTCGGGCCTGCTGTGGCTGCCTGACGCTCCAACGATAATCCAGCGCTTCTATCCCGGGCTGGAAGAGGTAAAGAACCGTTTCGACCCTGATTTCCGCGCCAATGAGCTGGTCCGCAATCAGCTACACATGCTGACGGTTCTGATGACGCTGTGGCAAAAGCTGGACTTTGGCAGCAGGCTGGATCAGTTTCTCGGGACGCAGGCAAAGCCCTAGGGCAGGATCCCGTAATACAGCGCCAGCAACGCACCGAGCACGCCGAACAGCCAGACCGAGCAGAGCACGCGAAGCACCACCGGCGCGCCGCGTACTTCCATGAAAGTAAAGATGACTACCGCCACCTTGGCGAAGGCGATCGATAATACGATCGTAGTCACCGCCGCCGCGCTGCCAACATCAATTCCGGGATTCGGGCCGCCAATTCGCGATGAGACCAGCGTCACTGCCACCAGCAGGGACCAGGCAAGAAACAGGGGGTCACGGAGCAATCGGAGCATGGGCTTATTCCACCAGATAGAGCAGCGCGAATATGACGATCCACAGCAGGTCGACCATGTGCCAGAAGCAGGCACCGCTTTCGACCATCGCGAAATGGGTCGGCTTTTTTAGTGGTCGCCGGGTCGCGCTCGCCATCAGGCTCAGCAGGATTGTCCCGATCACGACATGGCCAAGATGCAGCACGGTCAGGCCGAAATAGAAGCTGTAGAAAGTGTGGTCGCTGATGGCGATGCCGTGATCGAACAGCTCGTAATATTCGAAACTCTTGCACGCGATGAAGCCGATTGCGCAGACGATGCCCAGGACAAACAGGCGCGGGGCGAGACTGGTCTGAGCCGCCCGCACCGCCCGCACTCCATGGGCTACGAACAGCGAACTGGTGAGTAGCAGCAGCGTATTGATTAAGCCGACAGTCTGGCTCAGCTGCTTTTGCGCTTCGGCAAAGCCGGAAGGATCGAAGCCGCGATAATAGAGGAAGCTGGCGAATAAGGCGGCGAAGAAGGACATCTCGCCGAACAGCAGGATCCACAAGCCGGGTTCACCCGGAACGTGAGCCCCGGATTCGTCAGGGCCGGAAGCAAGCCCTCCCGAAGGCGCTTTTTCACCTTCACTCACAGCTGCGCGCGCCTAGGCTGAGCTCGCTCGCTGATGGCGCAGGGCCCTTAGCAGAGTGTAGCAGATAGCCACCATCCAGGCCGAGAACAGGCCGAATGGCAACCAGAACGGCAGCAACCCGTTCCACGAAAAGATACCGGTCTTGAACAACACCGCGATCGGCCCTCCGAAGGATTGCACCAGCTGCCAGGCGGTAAGATAGCCCAGCCAGCGCGGGAAGGCTGAATGCGCGTCGCTTTCCTCCTTGGTGAAGGCAATGAATATAATGCCGATCAGCTGCATCGGGAACATGCTGAGCGGTGCGATGAACAGCAACCAGCCGAATTCATGCATCAGCAATGTCAGTTCCGCCGCGCGCTCAACGGTGAAAGCGGCAACGCCCCAGATAAGGATCGGAAACCAGATGAATATGGTCCCCACCGCGCCGGCCAGTGCCTGGATGATTGCCCAGACCGGCACACCTTTTTCAAGCCGGGCCATCTGCACCGAGATGACCACGGTAATCGGTAGCAGAAAGCCGCCCGAAATCAGCCCGAAGATTACCCCGACGCGAAATCGGATATTGTTGGTGCTATAATGAGCGAGAACCTCATCAGCCGGCAGGTCAGCTGGCGGCGGTGGGAAGAACCGCATCAGGCCCATGTAGGAAATCGCGAAGAGCACTCCGAGCGCGATTGTCATCCAGACAAGCACGCGCTGGCTCGTCACGCTGGCGTAAAAGCCCTTTTCCATCCCCTGTCTCCCTTATTCCGGTGCTTGGATGGCATGATCGCAGCGCGGCGTCCATAGCTGCTACCATGCACTAAGCCCGGCGCACCAGCCGCCCCGGCAGCGCTCCTGTCGCCTTGTCATTCTCGCGCGTAACCTCGCCCGAAACGATCGTCGCGCGATATCCCGTCACATCCTGCATCAGACGTCTGGCTCCTGCCGGCAGGTCGGATTCGAAATGCGGTAAATGGATTTTCAGTGCGTCAAGATCAATCACATTGATGTCGGCCTTGAGGCCCGGCGCCAGCACGCCGCGATCCTGGAGGCCGATTGAGCGAGCGGGCTTCTGAGTCATCAAATGCACGACTTGTTCGAGAGCCATGCGCGGGCCGCGTTTGCGATCGCGGACCCAGTGCGAGAGCATGAAGCTGTTCATGCTGGCGTCGACCACGGTGAGCATGTGCGCGCCGGCATCGGAGGCTGCAACGATTGCCGAATCGTATCCCAGCGCCTCACCGACGGCGTCGAGACTGCCCTTCGCATAATTGACGAAGGTGGCCCAGATCCGTGGCGTATCACCGGTTGCGAGCAGCGCGTCATAGGTAAACTCGCGCATTTCGAGCCCCTCGCGCTCGGCGCGGCGCGCAAGGCACTGATCGAGATCGGGTTCGTAATTCAATTCATCCCCAAGGTCGAAGACCCGGTCGAGCGCGCCGGACAACATCGAGCCCAGTGTATCTGGCCGGTTCTCCTCGGCCAGGATGCTCGCCTTGACCTCCGGCCTTGCCAGTTCCTCCAGCCATTGTTCGACCGGAAGGCTGCTGGCGATACGCTCGAAAGTCGGCGTATGCATGAACGGATTGGCACTGAGGAAGTTGAGCAATGCCCCGGGGCTGCGTCCGGCAAACTGGGTCGTCGCGCTTACCTTCGTATTGAGCCGGTCCATGATCGCAATCTGCTCGCGATAGTAATCGGGGTCGTTATCGGGCTGGAAGCTGAGCAGGTGGACATCGACCCCCGTCTCATCAACAATCCGCTCCAGCAGCGCCATCTCGCGGCGCAGCTCTTCGGGGTTCTCGCCGATCGAGCCATTGGGGACCATCTGGAGATATGCACCTTGCGCCTCGATTACCTCGGCCAGGGCTAGCAGCTCGTCCTCCTCGACAAAGCAGTCAGGCGTCGCAGCACCGGCAAGCGAGCGGTGCAGCGGCGTGCGCGATGTCGCCATGCCGAAGGCACCGGCCTCCAGGGCCCTGGCGAGTTCGTCGCGCATCGCACCAAGTTCCTCGCCCTTGGCGCATTTTTCGGTCTGGACCCGCTCGCCCATGGCCCACAGGCGCAGCGGACCATGCGGCACCAGCGCGCCGACATCGAAGCTGCGCTCCATCGGCTCGAGCGCATCAAGATAGTCGGAGAAGCTTTCCCAGTTCCATTTGAGGCCGGCGCGCAAGGCATCGGCGGAAATCTCCTCAACCCCTTCCATGAATTCGATCAGAAGCGCGTGGTCCTGCGGCCGGACCGGCGCGAGGCCGACTCCGCAATTGCCGAAAATAGCGGTGGTCACTCCGGAGACGAATGAGGCGTCTAGCCATGGGTCCCAGGTGACCTGCGCATCATAATGGGTATGCACATCGATCCAGCCTGGCGTTACGATGAGACCATCAGCATCGATGGTGCGGTGGGCAGGCTCCGAAATACTGCCGATCTCGGCAATCCTGCCTTGCTTGACGGCGATATCGGCGGTTCTCTCCTGCGCGCCGGTCCCGTCGACAATCCTGCCGCGCTTAATCACAAGATCCAGCATCAGCGTCTCTCCTCTCGCACCCACTGCGCATTGGGTGTTCTGCAAGCCAGTGTGGAACGCTTGGGACCGGCGGTCCAGTCACGATTGGGCTTTAGCCTTACAGCGTCTGGCCGGACCGCCCTGCCGCAATTTCTGCCGAGCCGCCCCATTCCCGCCGCAAACTTGCGCTTATGGAACCGCGTGTCCATCTCTGATAGGGACACCCCGCGCATTTTGAGGAATTTGAAGAGCCGTGTCGCAAACCCAAGCAAACCAGGGCAAGCTGCCCTTCTGGAAACGGTCGCATTATCTTGACCGGATGAGCCTTGGCGAGCTGGTTGCCGCCTATTTCCAGCACTATACCATCATCGTCTATCTGGTGGTAGCTGCGCTGTGCATTGTCGGCTTCGTCGCCAATCCGGCGGGACTGACACAGACGCTTGCCTCGGTAGCCATGGCCTTGTTCCTCTATCCGCTGGTCTGGCATCTGGTGCACCAATATATTCTTCACGGTCAGTGGATGTACAAGATCAAATTGCTTTCGCCGACCTGGAAGCGGATCCATTACGATCATCACCAGGACCCCAATCACCTTGAGGTGCTGTTTGGCGCGTTGCTCACCACCTTGCCGACGATTGCCATCGTTGTCCTTCCGATCGGCTGGATGATCGGTGGACTGGGGGGCGCGCTTGCTGCCTTTGCCACTGCCGTTCTCACAACATGTTATTACGAGTTCATGCATTGCATCCAACACTTGTCGTTCAAGCCAAGCTGGAAATGGGTGCAGCTGATGAAGCAGCGGCACAATGAGCACCACTATTTCCACGAGGACGGCAATTTCGGCATCACCAATTATGCGTGGGATCGCATTCTCGGCACTTACTATGAGAAAAAGGAACGCGCGGACCGTAGCCCAACCGTTTTCAATCTCGGCTATACCGAAGAGGTTGCGCAGCACTATCCCTGGGTGAAGGAGCTCTCGGGCGGCATTGCCACTGGTCATCCGCGGCGGCGTTCCATGGCCAAGGACAATCCGGCCTGAGACCGGGCCAACAGGGACAGCCGACATGTCAGAGCTGACCGTCGCTCCGGTGACGACCAAGCGCGAGCGCAAGGCGTTCGTCGACCTTGCCTACCGACTGAACGCGGATGATCCCAACTGGATTCCACCGCTGCGCAGTGATGTTGCCGAGCTGCTGGACGAGACCAAGAACCCGTTTTTCGAACATGCCGTGGCGCAGCTTTTTCTTGCTCGCAAGGGTGGCAGGATCACAGGCCGGATCTCGGCCCACATCGACTGGTTGTGCCATACCATGCCGCCCGAACAGGGCATGGGGCCGGGCACCGGCAATTGGGGCATGTTCGAGGCCGAGGATGAGGAAAGCGCCGCCGCGCTGATTGCTGCGGCCGAGCATTGGCTGCGCGACCAGGGCATGACCAAGGTGCTGGCACCGATCAGCCTTTCAATCTGGGACGAACCGGGCCTGCTTGTCAAAGGGCATGATCATGAGCCGACCACTATGATGGGCCACCACAATCCCTCCTATCAGGGCTGGATCGAGGCGCAGCCGGGCTATGAAGAGGCGAAGCGATTGCTTACCCTTGATCTGGCGGTGGGAGATGGATTTCCTCCTCTGGTCAACCGGATTGTCGCTTCGGGTGAGAAGAACGACCGGATTCGGATTCGCATGGGCGACAAGAGCAGGGCTGCCGAGGAAGCGGCGATCATCTTCGACATACTCAATGACGCTTGGTCTGAGAATTGGGGCTTCGTTCCGGTCACCGAAGGCGAGATCGCCTATATTGCGAAGAAGATGAACCCGCTGATACGCTCTGACCTCGTCCGGATCGCCGAATATGACGGAGAGCCCGTCGCATTCATGCTGACGTTTCCGGATTTAAACAGCGTGATCAAGCCGTTCAAAGGCAAGCTCTTCCCATTCAACTGGATCAAGCTGCTCACCTGGTTGCGGCATCCGGCGGGGCCGCGCATGCGGGTGCCGCTGATGGGGGTTCGCAAGCAGATGCAGAGCTCACGGCTCGCCAGTCAGCTTGCTTTCATGATGATCGAATTCATCCGCCGGGCAGGTGTCGGCCGCTATGGTGCGCAAACTGCGGAAGTTGGCTGGATCCTGGAGGACAACCCGCGCATGATTGCCGTTGCCGAAGCGATCGGCAGCAAGATCAATCGCGAATATTCCATTTACGAGAAGCAACTCTGAGCCAGGCTTGAGATTCGCGCCAGTTTCAGCAGGGTCGAGCCAAAATGCGTGGCAAACCCTAATGGCAGATTAACCATCTTTGTCCTGCTAATAGCAACTCAGATGTTTCACGATTGCTCCCGTTAACATCCAGGCGTCGCATGGCCGATCCATGCCGTGCGGGCGGATAGCTCGCCTGTGCTGGAGAAAAAGCGGGTGAAGCACATATGAAATACCGATCCTGGCTGATCGTTCCGGGCAATAGCGAGAAACGCCTCGGCAATTGCGCAGGTAGCGGCGGGGATGTCGTTATCGTCGATCTTGAGGATACGGTTCCGGTCGAACTCAAACGGCTGGCGCGAGGGAATGCGGCGGAATGGCTGGCGAATAATCGCGGCAATGCCCTTGAGAATCCAAATATGGGACGCTGGGTGCGGATCAACCCTATGTCGACGCCGATGTGGCGTGAAGATCTCATGGCGATCATGCCCTCAGCCCCGGACGGGATCCTGCTTCCCAAGGCAGACGGCCCGGACGCGGTGCGCCAGCTTGCGGCTGAAATTTACGAGATCGAGGAGCGCTGCGGCGTTCCAGCCAATTCGACCCAAATCATTCCTCTGGTCGGGGAAACGCCCAAATCGGCAGTCACAATTCCGGACTATCTCGACTCTAGCCACCAGCGTATTTCGGGGCTGAGCTGGGGTGCGCATGACCTTGCGGCAGCCATCTCGGGAACCGCAAGCCATGGCGCCAGTCGCGGATTTGGCGATATCTTCAACTTCGTGAGAGCGCAGACGCTGCTTACCGCCCATGCCAACGGGTTCATGGCGGTCGAGACTTCATATGCCGATTTCGAAGATCTGGAGGGCCTTGCAGCAGCCGCGCATTTTGCGCGCTCGGACGGTTTCACTGGCATGCTGGCGATTCATCACGAACAGGTCGAAACCATCAATCGGGCCTTCACGCCGTCTGAGGACGAGGTTCGGCAAGCCCGCGACATAGTCGCCGCTTTCGATGCCAGTCCCGGGATCGGATCACTGGAATTCAACGGGCGCATGATCGATAAGCCGCATCTCAAACGCGCGCGGCGCTTGCTCGGCATTGCTTCGGAGGCAAGCGAGTTCGGCGCGAGCGAGCAGACGGCTATTCTGCGTCCGGCCTAAGCTGAGGGGCTGGCTGAGGCTGGCTCTCGGCAGGTGCAGATGCCTCGGTCGCGGGCGGCTGAGCCGGTTCACTCGAAGGTGCCTCGCTGACGTCTTCAGCCCGGTTCACTCTCCTGCCTGGTGACTTTTCATCTTCTGGGTCAGCGAGTGGTGGCTGTGAGCGCAAGCTATCGTAAGGCAGCATCTCATCGGTCACCGAACGCGGCAGGATTTCACCTTCTGCCTTACTGATCGTCGGAGTGGTATTCTCCTTCCCATCGTTGCAGGCGGTCAGGCCCATGACCGCTGTGCCAAGCGCGAAACCGGCGATGGCCTTTCTCATTCTGCTGCCTCCCGTTGGCAAGGTCGTTCAAGCTCGGCCAGAAATTCCTCTGCCTGATCGAGCAATGCCTGGTCCCATGTTTCGGCATCGATGGCCACGCCCAGCCGTTCAAAGCTGGTGACGCCAAATTCCTCGATGCCGCATGGCACGATTCCTTTGAAATGGGATAGGTCCGGAATGAGATTTACCGCAAAGCCATGCATCGTCACCCAGCGCCGGATGCGCACGCCGATGGCTCCGATCTTTGCCTCGCGCCGGTCAATATCGGGCGTCCAGATGCCTATGCGGCCGTCCCGGCGAAACGCCTTGATGTCGAATGTCGCCAGTGTGCGCAGCATCCAGCTTTCCAGTGCATGGACATAGCCGCGGGCATCGCGGGACCGTTTTGATAGGTCGAGCAGGACATAGCAGACCCGCTGGCCCGGCCCGTGATAGGTGTAGCGCCCGCCCCGGCCTGCCTTGACCACTTCAAAGCGCGGATCGAGCAGTTCGGCCTCGTCAGCGCTTGTTCCGGCAGTATAGACCGGCGGGTGTTCAAGCAGCCAGATCAGCTCCCGCGCTTCGCCACTGTGAATAGCGGCATTGCGCACGGTCATGGCATCAAGCGCTTCGCGATAGGGAATCGTTGTCCTGTCGATGCGCAGTTCTATATTGGCCGGAAGCGTCATCGGGCGTTGCGTGGCGGCATTTGCAGCGGTTATCAAGAGGCTTCGAGCCGGAGGAAGCAATGAATTTTGACAGCAATCTTGCCTGGAAGCAGGCTTCTGCGGCCGTCTCCGCCAACCGGGACGTGGTGTTGGCGCTTGCCGGCGTGTTCTTTTTGCTGCCCACGCTCGGCCTGACTCTACTGGTTCCTCCGCCCGAACCGCTGCCCGATGCAGGCACCGAGGCCATGATGGCGATGATGAGCGATTATTACGCGGCGATCCTGCCATTTGTTCTGCCGATGGTGCTGTTCCAGGCGGCCGGTACACTTGGCTTGCTGACGCTGCTTACCGACCGTAGCCGGCCGACCGTCAGCGAGGCGATCAGGCTCGGTGTGCGGGGCGTCTTTCCGTATGTACTGGCGCAGTTGATCATCGGCCTGGGTGTCGGTGTTGTCGGAGGGTTTATTCTTGCGATCGGCGCAGTCACCGGAGTTGCGGCGATCGCGGCAATCGGTGCTGGCGCTATTTTCGCCCTTGTTATCTATACGCTGATCAGAACCTCGCTCGTCGGGCCGATCATCGTTGTCGAGGGTGAACGCAGCCCGGTCGCGGCGCTGAAGCGGTCCTGGCAGCTGACCCAGCGCAATACCGCGCGAATCGGCCTGTTCTACCTGCTGGTTGGGATCGCAATCCTTTTCGTGACCATGGTCATTTCTTTGGTCGCCGGCCTCCTGTTTGCGCTCTTCGGTAGTGCGGAGGTCTCAAGAATGGCGGATGCCGTGATTCAATCGGGGCTCAGTGCAGTGATGGCGCTCTATTTCGTCAGCATCATTGCAGCCGTGCACCGACAGCTCGCCGGTCTGTCTCCGGGCGAGGTGAGTGCGACATTTGAGTGAAATCTATTCCTTCCAGCCCCAATAGAGTCGGCAGGGCGGAATGTTGCGGAATTCGATGGCCTCGTCGATATGCTTGAAATGACGTGCCATGTAGTCCCGCGCTCGGGCCGAATACTGGTAGACTAGAAATGCGGATCCGGGCCGCAAGACGCGGTACGTGGCCTCCGCGATCGTCGGGCCGATTCCGTCAGGCAAGGTTGAGAATGGAAGTCCGGACAAGGCATAGTCGGCGTGATCGTGCCCGTGTTCGCGGACGATATCCTCGACGTCGGCCGCAGAACCCAGCACTGCGGTGAAGCGACTGTCGGTTATGGTCCGCTTCAAATAATCGATAAACAGCGGGTTGGTGTCGATCACGATCAGCGAGCCGTCGCGCCGCAACCGGTCGAGGATCGGGCGGCAGAAGGTCCCGACGCCCGGGCCATATTCCACCAGAAGCTTGCAGTTGTCCCAATCCACCGGCTCCAGCATCTTGTCGATGGTGTAGCTTGAGGACGGAATGATCGAGCCGACCATCACGGGATGTCTGACAAAGCCTTCGAAGAATACCGCCCAGGGCCCGAATGCCCGTCTGAAGCGGCGCTTGATCTTTTGGGGCAGCGCCTCGCGGGCGAGCTCGGAACTGGTCATGCTTTGAACGTCCTCCACGCCACCCCTGACGATTTGTTGTTCAACCCGCGTTTGCAAAAATAGTGTGTCATTGCAAGTTATCTGACCGATCAGGATCAGAGAATCTCGTGCACCTTGTCCTGCGGTCGGCACAGTCTGGCACCCTTGTCGGTCTCAACGAGTGGTCGCTCGATCAGGCTGGGTTCGGCCGCCATGGCCCCCAGCACCGCAGAATCCTCTGCATCGGGCAAGCCGCGCTCGGCGGCGTCCGTGCCGCGCATTCGTAGCCCTTGCTGCGGTGAGATTCCGGCGTCACGATAAAGCTGCTCAAGCTTGTCGGCGCTGGGCGGGGTCTTGAGATACTCGATCACCGAAACCTCGACGCCGGGGGTCTCTTCCAGAAGCGCCAGGGTCTTGCGCGAAGTGCCGCATTTGGGGTTGTGCCAGATCGTCGCCTTCATAGTTGCGTTCTCCGTTTTGCCTGTTGGATCGAGCCTGCATAGCCGGGTGTGAAAAAATCGGCAATTTGATCCTTGTCAATGCAAGCGAATCGCATTAGCGGCACTGATGCTGTTAATAATCAGTTGCAATAAGGATTGGTCTTGCACCCGCTTTCGAAACGAAATGTGAAACTACTGGCGAGCATTTCCGCAAGTCTGATCGCTCTTGCTGCGGCCCCGGTTATGGCCGAGGAAAGCGAAGAACCCGGCGAAGATCACAGCTATGCGCCGGCTGACATCATCGTCACGGGCAAATGGTCGGGCTATGCCGCCGATGATGGTTCCACGGCCATGAAGACACCGACACCCCTAATCGATACACCGCAGGCCGTCGCGGTAGTAACCCGCGACCAGCTTGATGATCAGAACGTTCGCCAGCTTGGCGACGCGCTGCGTTATGTCGCCGGCATCTCGATGGAATCGGGTGAAGGCCATCGCGACGAAGTGTTCATTCGCGGCCAGGAAACAACCGCAGATTTCTTCCTCAACGGGCTGCGCGACGATGCGCAATATTACCGCTCGCTCTACAACATTGAACGCGTTGAAGTGCTCAAGGGCGCCAATGCCCTGACATTCGGGCGCGGCGGCGGCGGCGGTGTGATCAACCGCGTAAGCAAGACCGCCGATGCGATGGAGGCTTTCGTGGCTGGCGATGCTTCGGTCGATAGCTTCCGTGCATTCGCTCTGACGGGCGATATCAACCAGCCGCTTACCGATTCGCTCGCTGGCCGGATAAATGCGACCTATGAAGAATTCAATAGCCATCGCGATTTCTACAAGGGCCGCTTCATAGGGGTCAGCCCGACTCTGAAGGCGGACCTCGGAGAGCATACGCGGCTTATCGTCGGCTATTCCTACGATGATGACCAGCGCGTCACCGATCGCGGCGTGCCCTCCTTAAACGGCCGACCACTTGGCAATTTTGACAAGACCCTGTTCGGCGATCCCGATTTCAACCTGGCGACGTCTAAGACGCATATCGCTCGATTCCGGCTCGACCATGATTTTTCCGATGCGCTCAGCGTCAACCTCACCGGGCAATATGCCAATTATGACAAAGCCTATGCCAATGCCATCCCGGTGAGCACCAATGGTGCGACGGTCGACCTTAATGGTTATCGCGACACAACTGCGCGCGAAAACTTCATCGGTCAGGGCAATCTGGTCTGGCAAGGAAGCACCGGCACCATCGGCCACACGGTGCTCGCCGGCTTCGAGGCGATGCGCCAGAATACGCAGAATGCCCGCCAGAACCTGGTGTTCAACACCGCGATGGGGCCGATGGGGCGCATCACCGTGCCACTGGCGCGCCGGATCAACCTGCCTCCATTGTCGCTTACGCCACTGGTGCGTGACCGCGCATCGCAGCTCACCGTGTTCTCGGCTTATCTCCAGGACCAGGTCGAGATCGGCGAGTTCCTGCAATTGATCGCTGGCATCCGCTTCGAGAGCTTCGATCTCAAAACAATCGACCTTGTCAGCAATACCCCGGCCAACCGCAAGGACAAGAAGTGGAGCCCCCGTTTCGGCGTAGTGGTCAAGCCTAGGGACGACCTGTCCGTCTATGCCAGCTATACTCAGAGCTTCCTGCCGCAGGCCGGTGACCAATTCCTGCTGTTGAGCCCCACTTCGGCGACACTGGCGCCTGAGAAGTTCGAGAATATCGAAGCCGGGGTGAAATGGGCGCCACGGCCTGCATTGCTGCTGACGGCGGCAGTTTTCCAGATTGACCGCACGAACCGCCAAACAGCCGACCCCGCCAATTCGAGTCTGCGTATTCTGACCGGCAAGAGCCGCACTCGCGGTTTCGAGATCTCGCTGGCTGGGGACCTGGCCGAGAACTGGCACGTCAATCTCGGCTATAACTATCTCGACGGCAAGATCCGCTCGCAGGTCGGCAGCTCGCCAGCTGGCACGACACTCGAGCAAGTGCCCAAGCACCACCTAGCCGCCTGGTCACGCTATGATTTCTCCGATCGGTTCGGCCTGGGCGCGGGTATCATTCACAGCTCCAGCCAATTTGCTTCTCTCAGCAACAATGTGGTTCTGCCGTCCTATACGCGGGTCGACCTTGCCGCTTATTTCGATGTCAACGACAGCCTCTCGCTGCAGGTCAATGTCGATAATGTGTTCGACGAGGACTATTATCCCAGCGCGCATGGCGACAACAATATCCAGCCGGCCAAGCCTCTAGGCGCAAGCGTCAGCCTGAGATTTCGCTATTGATCCGCGCGATCGGGTCCGGCGCTAATCTGCTTTCATCGCCGGGACCGTGAGCGCCGCATCCTCGGTACTGATCCCGGGTGCCGGGGCGGCGCTGATGGTTTCTTCGCGACGCATCACCCGGCCGGCGCGCTGGATCGCACGAACCAAGCGGGGATAGACTCCGCAGCGGCACAGATTGGGGATCGCTTCCTCGATCTGGGATTTGCTCGGATTGATGTTTTTCTTGAGCAGCGATGCGGCGGCGATGACGATGCCTGGCGTGCAGAACCCGCATTGGATCGCCTGTTCGGCCACCAGCGCTTGCTGAACCGGGTGGGAGCGATCGCGCGAGACGCCCTCGATCGTCGTGACGAAGCGACCTTCCGATTCGGCCAGGGTGATAAGGCAGGAGCGCAAGGCTTCGCCATCGACCAGCACCATACAGGCGCTGCAATCCCCCACTCCGCAACCATATTTGGTGCCGGTGAGATTGGCCGCCTCACGCAAAGCCCAGAGCAGCGGAGTCTGCGGGTCCAGCTTGAATTCGACCGGACGGTTTTTGACGGTCAGCTGTGGCATGTTCGCTCTTTAGCCATTCGCAGGACGGCGCGCTAGCGCCCGGTGCGCAGTTTGATGCCTGCCCACACGGTGAGCGGGGCGCCAAGGTCGATCGGATTGGCGGAGCCGCTTTGATTGCGGGTCAGCACTTTCTCGTTCGTCAGGTTCTCGCCTCTGAACACCAGGCTAAAGCCTGCGCTGATCGGAATCTCGGCATAGGCATCAAGCGTGGTCGCCGCCGGTAGAGCATCGGTCTGGAGGTCGTCTTCAAACTGCCTGCCGACATGGCGCAATGTCGCTGCCAGCCGCCAGCCTTCATGCGGCTGCCAGGCCAGCGTGCCGCTTGCCGAAACCTTCGGCACATGTTGCGGGCGCATACCGTTCAGCGCGACAGACGCGCCGCTCCCCTGAACCTTGGAGTCGGTGAAGGTCAGAGATCCGTCGAACGAGACCTGGCCAAAGCGCAACGCTGTGCCTAATTCCAGCCCCTGGGCGCGGATCGCAGCGACGTTCTGACGCTGGCGGCATTGTGGGCGAGAGGTCAGAAGTATGCAGGTCACTGCATCGAGCGTGACATTGGCGACGGCGTTCTTCACCTTGTTGTCGAACGCGGTGAGCGACAGCGAGATATTCTCGGAAGGTGTGAAATCCACGCCCGCCTCGAAGCCCTCAAGGCGCTCATTTACAAGCGTCGCATTGGCCATGGTGGTGACGGGAAATACGACGAAAGGCCGATAGAGTTCGTTGAGAGTGGGAAGCCGCAGCCCGCTATATGCCGCTGCGCGCAACGAAAGCCCGCCCCCGGCATGCCACACCGCGCCGCCACGAAACGAGCCGTCCCAGCCTGAGCGGTTGGGGAATTGATTGTCGATGCTGAGCATTCCGCCGCCGTTCAATGCCCTGAAAAAACCTTGCCGCACGGTCCAGCGGTCGGCACGGGCGCCTGCCGTCAAGACGACATTGCCCAAAGTCCAATCATCCTCGATGAACAGGCCAATATCGCTGTTGCGCCCGCCGGCTCGGCGCGTGGCTGTCTTCAGCCCCGAAAATGCGCTGAACGCTTCTTCAAGCAATTTGCCGTCGGAAATGCGCAGGTCTGCACCGAAGCGTAACACGTGATCCTCGCCAACCGGTGGGCGCAATTCGATCTTGCCGCCGATCCCGGTCGATGGCGTGTCGCGCTGGTCCAGGACTTTTACAAAGCGCGTCGAGCTGATCACCACATTGGAAAAATTGCGTGCTTGGAAATAGGCCAGCACATCGAATTGCCAATCACCGCGCCCGACCAGCCGGATGCTGGCGTCCTGGCCGCTTGATGACGAATTGGCATCGGTGAAGCGCAGCGCGCGATTGTCTTCGAAGATCAGCCCGCTCATTTGCAGTTCGATCGTGTCGGTAAGCGGTGTGACGGCGCGCAGGCTGGTCGACCAGCTGTCATAGCGTGCTCGCCCGCTTGCTGGCACTCGGTTGGCAGCAGGTGTCGTCCAGAACCCCTTGCCCCGGTCCCAGCGGCCACCGATCACCACGAAACCGCGGCCAAGCTTCGGTGCAATGGTGGCGGAAAGCTCACTCTCGGCGCGGTTGTTGATCAGCGCCGAGGCATTGAGCAGCCCGATGGTGTCGGCGTCGGCGCTGGTCAGCTCGATCGTGCCCGCCACCGCGCCTGCGCCAAACGCGCCGGCCCCGCCGCCGCGCGTGACCCGCACCGATTGCAGCCGTTCGGGCGTGATTGCGCTCAGCGGGATATAGCCGAAGAAAGGATTGGCCATGGGCACGCCGTCAAGCAGTACCAGCGCGCGGCTCGTCGCATTGCCGCCCAGCGCCCGCAAGGTAACGCCCTGCGCAGACGGATTGGACGAGCGACTGTCCGAGCGGCGGAACTGCTGGAAGCCTGCAACCGAAGACAGCACGTCTTCGATCCTGCCTGAAGCGCTGGAAGTGATCTGTTCCCGCCTGATCTCGGCGATGCCATAGGCTGGCGTTGCCGGTGTGTCGTCCAGACCCCGGCCAGTGACAATGATCACTTCGCGAGGTTCGGCATCCTCGGCAAAGGCAGGAGCCGCGACCATCGCGGTTGACAGGGCGGCGGAAGCAAGCAGGATCGAGCGCATGAGGATTGAGGCCTTTCGGGCATTCATGTGCTGCCACTTAGGAAATATTCCGCAATTGGCCAATGCCAATGCCGAACGATGTGCAACTGGTTGACGCGCCTATCGCACCAAATTATGATACAGTCTATCTCATAGAGGATCTGATCGCCGTGAATAATTCCGCATCTGTTTGCCCTGCCATGTGTGAACGCGACGACCGCAGGTCGGCAGCCATTGCTGAGGAGGCTGCAAAACCCCTTTCCGGATTTGCGCCTGTCATGGCGTATAATAATGCAAAGGATATCCTGCGCAGCTCTGCGATCCGGCAGGGCATGGAAGGTGGCGATTATTTTGGGGACAAGGATCCCGGGCGCATTCCCGTCATCTTCCTGGATGGCGAAGTCCACCGCAAGCGCCGGGGCCAGATCGCGCGCTATTTCACGCCCAAGGCAATCAATGACCGGCATCGGCTGGTGATGGAGCGTACCACTGGCGTACTCATGGATCAGTTGCGGCGCAGCGGGAGCGGACAGCTCGATGTCATGAGCCTGCGCCTCGCTTCTGATGTAGCGGCAGAGATCGTCGGGCTGACGGCTTCGGATGCTTCGGCAATGTCCGGCCGTTTGCGCAAGCTGTTCCGGTCCAGCAGTAGATCGAAGCGACCGGGGCTTCGCGGCAAGCTGGGCAAGGCGGAGAATATTCTTCGCACGCTCTATTTTCACCGCCGCGATGTCGTCCCGGCGATCCGGCATCGCCAGCAGCACGACATGGACGATGTCATTTCCTATCTCGTGCGCGAAGGATTTTCCGATCAGGAAGTGCTTGTCGAGTGCATGACCTATGCCACCGCCGGCATGATCACCACGCGCGAGTTTATCGTCATGGTCGCCTGGCAGTTGCTTGAGAGTGATGAACTGCGCGGCATATTCCTGGAGGGCAACGAAACCGTCCAGCTCGGCATTCTCGACGAGATCCTCAGGATCGATCCCGTCGCCGGCTATGTCTATCGCCGGGCCGAGGAAGACATGGAGACGGAAGACGGCAAGGTGGTGAAGGCGGGAGACCAGTTTCGCATCGATATCCGCACCGCCAATCTCGATGAGGCGGTGACCGGGGAATGCCCCTTCGCTATCGATGCCGAACGCTCGAAGCGACAGCGCATGCCAAGCTCGTGGCTGAGTTTTGGAGACGGTCCGCACCGCTGCCCGGGCGCCCAGGTGGCGATGCAGGAAACCCGAGTTTTCATTGACGCCTTGCTGCGCATACCAGGCATCCGCCTTGCCAAGCCGCCCAGGCTGGGCTGGCTTGAGGATATCAATGGCTATGAGCTCCACGGCGCAATGGTCGAATGCGACCGGGGCTGACCAGGACGGTGACGGCTGGCGGGGTAAAACTTGCCGTTGTGCCGCACAGCGCGATTGCCTAGTCCCGGCGCATGGCTGAATCCCTGACTGACGATCATGCTCTGGTGCGCGGCGTCCCGCTGGAGGATGAGCCTGGTATCGGTGCGCTGACGCTCCCCGGCTTCCTGCGCGAAATCGCCGATCGTTATTCCTCCAACGAAGCGCTGGTCGAGCATCGCCCGGGCGGCGCAGTCGAGCGCTGGAGCTACACGGACCTCCAGGAACGTTCAGAGGCTGTCGCCAAGTCGCTGATCGCATGCGGCGTTGGCAAGGACAGCCGCATCGGAATCCTCATGACCAACCGGCTGGAATGGGTGTCGAGTTGCTTCGGGATCGGCCTGGCCGGGGGAACAATGGTTGGGCTGTCGACATTCTCGACGCCAGACGAACTCGAATATCTGCTCAAGGCCACCGGCATCTCGATCCTGCTGTTCGAGCGTGAAGTCGTTGGCAAGGATTTCGCCGAAATCCTCAACAAGCTTGAGACGCTGATCGCCACTTCCGAGCCGGGCACATTGCTCTCCACGAATTTTCCGTATTTGCGCCGGCTGGTCGCGGTTGACGATGATCGCCCGATTGGTGCGATCGAGACCTGGCAGGGCTTCATTGGCCATGGCGAGGCGATTTCGGATGAACGCGTCAATGCCTGCGCGAACACTGTGAAGCCATCCGATCCGGCGATGCTGCTGTTTTCCTCGGGCTCGACCGGCAAGCCCAAGGGAATCATGAATTCGCATCGCGGAATCAATATCCAGAGCTGGCGCTGGCCGCGCATCTACGACATCGAAGCCGAGCACCCGGTGCGCTTCTGGTCGGCCAATGGATTGTTCTGGTCGGGCAATTGGAGCATCGCGCTGGGCGGCACCCTGGCCGGTGGCGGTTGCCTTGTCCTGCAGCGTGTCTTCGATCCGGTCGATGCCATCCGCTTGTTCGAGGCCGAGCGCGTCTCCCTGCCCTACTGCTGGCCGCATCAATGGGCACAGCTTGAAGAGCAGCCTGGCTGGGCGACAGCGGACCTGTCGAGCTTCTGGTATGTCGATACCGAAATCATGCTGCGCCATCGGCAGGGGACCATACCGCGCGCGCGGCTCGACCCACGCGCGTCCTATGGATCGACCGAGACCTTCACCATCTCCACCGCCTTTCCCGTCAACACGCCGCGCGAGCTTTGGGAAGGCACCAATGGCGAAGTCCTGCCCGGCAATATTTCAAAGATCGTCGACCCTGAAACCGGCAAGCTGCTCAAGCGCGGCGAGACCGGCGAATATGCGTGCAAGGGTCCGACCCTGATGATGGGCTATCTCGGCGTGCCGGGAGAAGAGGTGTTCGACGAGGATGGCTTCTACCATGCCGGTGATGGCGGCTTTCTCGACGAGCGCGGACGCTTCATCTTCCAGGGCCGGATCAACGACATCATCAAGACCGGCGGTGCCAATGTCTCGCCGGTCGAGGTCGACTGGTCGCTATGTGCTTGCCCGGGGGTGAAAGTCTGCAAGACCACCGGGGTGGCGCATGAGACTTTGGGCGAAATGGTCGTTTCGCTGATCGTGCGCGAAGCGGGCAGCGAATTGTCCCAGCTGGAGGTCGTTGCTTGGCTGAAGGAACGGCTGGCGAGCTACAAGGTGCCGCGCAAGGTGCTGTTTGTTACCGAGCAGGACATCGACCTGACAGATACGTCGAAAATCAAGCCCGCCGAAGCGCGCGCGCTGGCCGCCAAGATCATGGCGCGCGAGGCTCAGACAGGCTGATTGTGATGGAGCGGGTCAGCCGTCTGCCGCGCCGCCCATGAAGGCACCGCTGATCGCGCCGGTGAACACGCCGGGGGCAAATCCCTGGTCGGTATAAAGGAACGTGCCGGTGACCGCCGCGTTGAGCGGGCTGTTAAGCAGGATCAGCGGCCAGGCCTGTTCCACCGCTGTCGACATCCTTCCGAGCGAGGGATAGGGCCATGCCTCGAGGAAGCCGTCGGGCAGAACCTTTTCCTGCTCGTCCATGAAGGCGGTCCTTGTCGGGCAGGGACCGGTGCAATTGAGGCGGATGCGGCGCTGGTTGCCAAGTTCGACGGCTGCCTGGGCCACCCAGGTGATGAGCAGTTCCTTGGACGAGGTATAGCCGTCGCGCACTCGCGCCTCCATATCCGCTTCGCACCAGGCCTTGGCTTCGTCCGGGTCGGAGATCGCCAGCAGCTGCATGTTGAGTTCAAGATTGCCTTGCCAGCCCATGCCGGCGTCGGATGAAATGATGGCAATGCCCGCACCGTCTTCCATCGTCGGCAGCATTTCCTCCACGAATAGCCGCGTGCCGATATAATTGACCGTCATGCAATAGAGCGGCCCCTTGATATGCGGCGGAAGGCCGGCGCAGGGGAACATGAAGTGGACTGGAGCTATGGATTTCAGCGCTTCAGCTGTGGCTCTCACCTGGTCGAAATCCGACAGGTCACACTGGTGGAAGCTTTCGCAGGGAATGCTCGGCTCCTGGATGTCGACGATATGCACTTTCGCGCCCATCTCGCCGAGCAATTTGGCAGTTGCCTCCCCCATGCCGGATGATCCGCCGGTAACGACAATCGTCTTGTCGCGATATCCAAGGCCATCGAGATCATGCATGGTTTTGTCCTCGTTCAGGCTTGCTTGGAAGCAAGCGGTTCAAATTGTCGGGTGCCGTTTGTTTCACGCAGATAGCCAGCGTGAGGCGCGGTGAAATGGGCGGGGATAATCAGCGCACCCTGTGCGATGAAGGCTGAAATCAGCCGTTCACGGGTGGCGACGGTCAGCGGATAATTCTCACAGCTATGCTCATCGAGTTCGGGATGGAGCAGCTCGATCGGGTGATGGAACGCATCCCCGGTGAACCAGCCATGCCGTTCTCCAGAGGTCAGATGCAGCGCCATGTGGCCGAGCGTGTGGCCATCGGCCAGCTCGGCATGCAGGCTCGGCGAAATCGCGTGGCTGTCTCCGATCACCTCGGCAAGCCCGGCCTCAAGGATCGGCAGCACGCTGTTCTCGAAGATACTGGCGTTTTCGGGAATGTGGTTGTAGCCGGGCAAGCGATAGTCCCAGCGCTCAACCTCGCGCTTGCCCATGAAATAGCGCGCATTTGGGAAAGTCGGGACATATTTGCCGTCGCGCAGCACCGTGTTCCAGCCGCAATGATCGCTGTGTAGGTGGGTGCAGACCACCGCGTCGACCAGCTCGGGGCTTATGCCGCAGGCGGCGAAGCGTTCGATGAAAGGTGTGTCGAGCTGGTCGAAGATTTCGAATGCAGGCAGCGACCGGCCATTGCCGACGCAGGGATCGACCACGATCACCCGGTCATCGACGATGACGATCCAGCTCTGGACGACCATGTCCCAATTGCCGTCATTGCCCAGCCAGGCCGGCTTGAGCCAACCGGCATTAGCGGCGACCATTTCATCGCTCGCCCCGAACATATCGAAAGGCAGTCTGATACTCAGCTCTTCGACGCGTCTGACCTGCGCCTTGCCAATGGTGAACTGGTCCATCGTTTTACTCCGCTGCCTTGCCGTCAGCCGCAGCGTCCAGCTCGGCGAAGGCTTCCAGCATGGCGCTCTTGGCAGTATTTCCGATCGGGAAGCCGCAATAGGGCAGGGTTGAATAGAATACCTCTTCCAGCTCCTGCCGGGTGAGGCCGTTCGCGATGCCCATCTTGGTGTGGTATTTGATTTCCTCGAAGCTGCGCAGCCCGATCACCATGCCGAGCACGGCCAGGCTGCGCATCTTGCGCGGCAGCTGTTCCTCGCGAGTCCATAATTCGCCGAACGGCCATTCCATCGACCATTGTGCCTGCAGCACGCCGAAGCCTTCCCCGGATTCGGTGAAGGCGCGCAATCCGTCGGCCTGCTCGTCGCCATAGACCTCGCGGAAGACCTTCAGCCCTTTTTCGAATGATTCGCTCATTGCAGCAACTCCTGTCAGACCTGTTTCAAGGCTCCACCATCGGCGGCTGAGGCGCGCATGGCATCGAGAATACGCATCGAGGCAAGCCCGTCATGGAACGTCGGCACCGCAACCGCGCTGGTGTGCGTGCGCCCTTCAATCGCTGCATGAAATGCCTCGCATAGCCGGGTGAACGGGCCGATTTCGAAATGGGAGTGACGCCGGCTGGAATTGGGATCGGCAACCTGCGGAGGCGGCGGCGGCAATACCAAATCGTCCGGCACCGACAATTCGCGCGTGCCTGCCTTGTCGGCGACCATCACCTTGCCCTGATCGATCCAGACCGTGCCCTTGGTTCCGGCGCAGCGCCAGTCGCTTGTCATGGGTCCCCATGCGCCGGCACATTGCTGCATCGAGCCTTCAACGCCGTTCTTCATGCGGAAGCGCATCGAATAGGAATCCTCGGCCTCGGCTTCGCGGTTGGAAACGAGCAAGAGGTTGGCGCTCAAGCTGTCGAACTCGCCGAGCCAGGCCCTGATCTGGTCCATCAGATGCGAGCCGCCTGCGCCGAGCCAGCCGCCTCCGGCGTTCACATCGAACCACCATTTCGGTAGCCTTGTCTCGGGATCGGCGCAGAATGGCATGAATTGGTCGATCACCAGGAAGCGGGGATCGCCGATCAGCCCGTCTGCAATCGCGCGTCCGAACAGGGCGCGGTCGGGCAGCCAGCGGAACTCATGGGCGACGGTGTGGACGATGCCTGCCTTTTCGGCAGCATCGAGCATCGCCTGACCTTCACTGGCATCGAAGGCGAAGGGCTTTTCGCACAGCACATGGCAGCCGTGCGCGATAGCGGTGAGAGTCAGCTCGGCATGCAGGTTGGGCGGTGCCGATACGGTTACCACCTTCGCGCCGGTTTGGCTGATCGCTTCGTCCAGATCGGTGAAGGCAGCCGGAACGCCTTCGCGCGCGGCGCGCCGCGCGGTTCGTTCGGGATCGGAGCCGACCAAGCCAACCACATCGAACCCCGTGGCCTTCAGCGCCGGCACGTGGATGCGGCAGCCGAAGCCGGTCCCGACGACTAGGGCGGGGATAGCGGCGTTGGTCATCAAGTCTCTCCCAATTCAGCCCGGGGCGTCATCATTCCATGCAGACATGGACCTTGGTTTCATTGTTGGACCCGCGCAGTGTTTCCATCATGTCTGGCAGATCGGCAAGCGCGATGTCGTTGCTTATGATCGTCTTGGGATCGACATGGCCTTTGTCCATCTGATCGGCGATGTAGTTGAATTCAGTCATCGAATAGCCGACAACAAATTGCATCGTCGCGCATTTGAACGAGGCGACCCCAGGGATCACCGGATCGGGCGACGTGCAAAAGCCCAGGCTGACGATCTTTCCGAATTGCCCGACATGCATTACCGCCTTGGACAGCATGCCTTCCGCGCCGACGCATTCCAGCACGCAATCGGGCGAGCCGCCGAGCGCTTCGATCACTTCGGGGATTTCCTCGTCGCCATAGGTGATGAACTGGTTCGCTCCCATCGCCAAGCACGGGTCCTTGCGTCGTTCCGAGCGCGACATGGCGACGATCCTGCCTGCGCCCAGCCGTCGCGCCCAGTATATGGAGTAAAGCGCAACAGTGCCGCCGCCCAGCACCAGCACGCTGTCGCCAGGCCGGATTTGCGCCTGTCTGAGGCCGTAAAGGCTGACCGCGAGCGGCTCGACTAGCGCGCCATCGGCCATCGACAGTGTGGACGGCAGGCGGGTCAACACGCTGGTCGGCAGTTTCGCCATTTCGGCAAAACCGACCATGCCGGGGCCAGGACTGGCTAGGCACAACACATTATTGCCGTGGCTGCTGCATGCTGCGCATTCTCCGCAAGCGATCGAAGGCAGCGCCGCGACCCGATCACCCACGCTGAAATTGCTTACACTCTTGCCGATCTCGATAATCTCGCCGGCATATTCATGGCCGAATTGCGCATCTTTGCCGAAATCGAACATCTCGCCGCGGGTGAAGGAGGTGTCGGTGCCGCAAATGCCGCAGCGGTGGACCTTGATGATGACATCGTTACCCCCCGGCTGGGGGTCGGGTATGTCCTGGATGGTGATGGGTTTGCCTTCGCCAGGATAAATCGCTGCTTTCATCTGTTCCTCCTCAAGACCTCAGGACTTAACCAGGTCGAAGCGCTCAATGTAGTCGCCGAACGGCTCGCGCGCTTCCTCCTCGGTCATGCCGTAATCACTGATCGTGTAACTATGCTTGCCGTGCTGGAGTTCCGGCTTTTCGTCGATACGCTGCTGCAGCAACGGCCTGACCTCGTCACTGATCTCCATGTCGATGAAGGCGTAAATCTGCTCCAGCACTTTCATCGGCTCGCGGTGGAAATCGCCATGGACAACATCAAGCACCTGGTCCGGATGGCCCTCACGCATCTTGTCGCATTTATGCACCGCGTTCGACCATTTGGCGACCTCGCGCGCCAGCATGTTCTCGCCGCGCTGGTCAACCCGGCCTTCCTCCATCAGCGCATGCATCTGCATCAGCAGAGCAACTAGCGAAGGCACCGCTTTGGCCGGATCGCGATGCGTCTGGATCACCTTGGCATCGGGAAACACCGCGAACAAAAGGTCGAGATTCTCGATATGGCCGGGGTTCTTGAGCAGCCAGCGGGTGTCTGGCTCATTGCTGCCGATCAGCTGCACGCATTGCTTGTAATATTGATAGCCGGGCCACTCGCTCTGGCTTTGCCACCAGGCGTCATAGGTCGCGGCGGACTGGCTGCAGCTCAATATATTGCAGCGAAAGCTCTGGGCCAGCAGGAAGCAGCATTCATGCACTTCCTCGGCGGCACGGTGATGCGCGGCACGGGCATCGGGCGAAGCGGCATAATGCGCATCGAGCAATTCGGCGCTTTTGAGAAATTCGGGATAGTCTCCCCAGCTTTCGATCGGTGGGCGTGGCATGGGCGAATCGAGCAGCCATGTCTGCAACCCCTGGAAGCGCCGGTCGACCGCCATCAGCCGGTGCAGCGCGGTGGTTCCGGTGCGCGGAACGCCGACGATGACAACTGGGCTCACCACGTCACGCGCATCGAAGCCAGGGTTTTCATTCATCGATTTTATCGCATGGGCTCGACCGCGCAGGGTTTCGATCACCCGGCCCCAGGCGATGTGGCGACCCTGCTCGCTAAACAGCGGGTCATAATCCATCGATTGCAGCAGGACTTTTAGCCCAGCGAGATAGTCGCCGGGGCCGAAATCATCGCTGCCGACTTCCAGTGCGACAATCTCGTGCAGCTGGTCGACCGCGTGACGGAATTGTTGGGGCGGATCGTAACTCAAATTCATCGTCGTTCCTCAATCAAGCTCAATACCGCCGAGATTCGGACCGCCGCTGACGGAAATCGTCTCGCCCGAAATATAGGAGGAGGCGTCGCTGGCGAAAAACACGATCATATTGGCCATGTCTTCTGGCGTTCCTGTCCGTCCGAGCGGCGCGGATTTGCCCATTTCTACCTCGTCCAATCCGGCTACTTTCCAGGCTTCGGACACACGCTCGCTGGCGATCGCGCCTGCTGCCACGCAGTTCACCCTGATACCAAATCGGCCCCATTCCGCCGCCGTTACCTTGGTGAACATCTGCAGCGCGGATTTGGCAGCCGAATAATGCGCGCCGCCTTTGACGCCGTTCACGCCTGCGCCGGAGGAAATGTTGATGATCGCGCCCGTTTTCTGTTCGATCATATGCTTGCCCGCCTCACGGGTGAGGACATAGGCCGAGCGGATATTGAGTTCGAAAATAGAATCCCAGCCGCGCGTCGGGATATGCTCAAGCGGACCCATTCGCGTGCCGCCAGCATTGTTGACGAGAATATCGATCCGCCCGAACTCGTCGATCGTGCGCTGGACCAGTGTGGTGCAGGCATCTTCCTTCTTTACATCGGTCGGGACGGCAAGGCAGCGATTGCCTGAAGCTTCCGCGATCCGCGCGGCGGCGGCCTCCAGCTCGTCGACGGTGCGCGCAGCGATCACGACATTTGCGCCCAGCATGGCAAGCTGCATTGCAGTGGCATAGCCGATGCCGGTGCCGCCGCCGGTGACGATGGCCACGCGGCCGGAAAAATCGATTTGTTCGCTGATCATTCTACCATCTCCTGCGCCGCTGGCAGGCGCGAACGCGGACGCGCAGCTCCTCGGCACGTTGTTCAGGGGATACCACTGGCGTGTCATCGGGCAAGTGGTCGCGCAAGTCTGCCAACTTCACCCGTGTGAGGGTCGGCAGGGGTTCGCTGTCGCAATCGTACCAGCGGCCATAGATGCCGCCTTCATTATAGCCCGCCGGGTCGAGCCAATTGGGCACGCCGGGATCGGTGAGCGCGATCACCGCGCGGAATTTTCCGTCCGAGCTCAGCGTCGCCATCGCCCCATTGGTGCTCGACAGGCGATAGACATATTCGAGCGCGTTGAAATAGGGGTCGTTGAGCTGGACGTTCCAATAAGGCGCGCCTTCGGGGATTTCGGTTTCGATGATCAGCGCCTCGTCGTCCTCGAGCTGGAAACAGGCTGGCCAATAGGTTTGCTTGACCAAAGCGCCGGGCATGCGGATCGGCTCAAACACGTTGAAGCCAACGCGCTCTTTCACCCCGTTTTGCATCTTGAAATATTGCTTGGTCTTGCGCGCCGGGAATTTCGCCATTTCCTGGATGCGGCGCAGGATTTCGTCGGGCGCAAGGCGCGGCTTGGGGCCGACTTTATCGAGGCATTCGATGGACAGCACCGGATCGATCTCATTGGCCCAGTCATAGCTGCGATAGCGGAGGAACATGCCGGTCGCGATCGGGTCGATCGGTGCCCATCTGCCGGTATATCCTGCGGGCCGCTCGGCGCTGAAGATCACTTCAAAATCCTCGCCAAGCTCCAGGCCGAGATCGCTGCAATCGGCTTCGTTGTGGCCGCCCGGCACCGGTATTTCGTCATAGGTTCCCGACAGCTTCGCCTGCGAAGTGAAGCTCAGGATCTTGCAGGTGCCGCGATTGCCGGAGACGCGATAGGTCAGATCACCGCGGATCGGCGACTGCACATAGATATCGTCGGGATTGGGCTGGAGCGTATAGACCGGGTTCCACAGCGGTGCCCAGTCGGGATGTTCAGCATCGGCGTGGAAGAACATGAAATAGGAATAGGACAGGCTAGTCATGGTCTGGCGGTAGATATCCGCGCGGTATTGCGGATCGTCTGGCCGCCATGTGTCGGCAAGATTGGCGACAGCGCCTTCCAAGTCCTGGAGATAGGACAGAATAGTGGGTTCGATCGTGCTCGTCATTTGCCCAGCCTCTCCCGCCAGAAGTCCCGAAACGGATTCGGAACCTGAACTATCTATGCTGCCATCCGGACCCGTGTGGCAAGCCCGTCCGCGTCATTTGGGGCTCTGCGGTTCAACCGAAAAGCTGGGGCGCTGGTTCAGCACATCGGGATCGAACCCGGCGAGCTGCTTGTACTCGCGCGCGATCGTCTCGCGCTCCGTCATCGGCAGGACAGATTCGAGGTCGGTTGCGGGATCGCGCGCGCGCTGGATAGCAAGTTCGAGCACCTTGTCCGGCCCGCCGGCGCGATTGCCCAACACGATCCGTGCTGTTGCCTCGCGCCGGGCCTGTTCATAGTCAGCCAGCGCGGTAACCGGGTCCGGCCCGCTCGCCAGGTAGTAG
The DNA here is from genome assembly GCA_029247785.1 of Novosphingobium sp. Classification (GTDB taxonomy): domain Bacteria; phylum Pseudomonadota; class Alphaproteobacteria; order Sphingomonadales; family Sphingomonadaceae; genus Novosphingobium. The sequence goes on along the minus strand of JAQWKP010000373.1, from coordinate 18,100 downwards.
GCCAGCGCGCGCGCATCGATGATCCCCTGCGTCGCCCCGTTTGAACCGATCGGATACATCGGATGCGCCGCGTCGCCTGCCAGCGTCACCCGGTCAAATGACCATCGCGGCAGCGGGTCGCGGTCGACCATCGGGAATTCGAAGACATCGCCCGCAGCCTCGATGATCGCGGTAATGTCGATGCCCTGACATCGCCAGTCACGATAGCGCTTGATCAGCAGCTCCTTGCCGGCGGTGCGGTTCCAGTCCTCGAAGGGCTCGCCACCCGGTTCGGCAGTCCGAAGGTCACACACCCAGTTGAGCAGCAGATCATCGCCTTGCCGCACGATCGGATAGGCGATGAATTTCTGGACCGAATGTCCAGCCCACAGCATTCTCGCGCCGAATTCTCTGGCAGGCATCCGGGTAGTCGCGCGGAACAGCGACACGCCGTTCCACAGCGGCTTGCCCTCGCCGGGAAAAAGCTGGCGGCGCAAGGCGGAATGGATGCCGTCGGCTCCGATGGCAATGTCGGCGTGCATGGGCTGGTCGATCCCGCGAAATTGCAGGCTTACCCCCGCGTCATCCTGTTCGAACTGCGCCAGTTCATGCCCGGGCCGAATCGCATTTGCGCCCTGCGTTGCCACCACTTCGTCACGCAGGAACAGCTGAAATTTGCCGCGATGGATTGCGATTTGCGGCCAGCGATAGCCGGCACTGAGCCCACGCGGCTCCGACCAGACCTTGCGGCCATCGCCCATGTGATAGTCAAGCCCATCGATTGCGACTCCGATCTGCTTGAGCTTTTCGAGCAATCCCAGCTCTGCAAGCTCGCGCACTGCATGGGGCAGCAAATTGATGCCGACACCCAGCGGCTTCAGCTCATCGACCGCCTCGTAAACCGTGGCGCGCAAGCCTGCGGCATTAAGGCTCAGCGCTGTGGTCAGTCCGACGATGCCGCCGCCGATGATCGCGATATTCATCCGGGTCGCGCCTAGAGGACCGGATGGACCGCGAGCAGGACTTGTGCCGCCCGGCGCTCGCCCATGGCAATTGCCAACATGTGGTTCAGCCCATCGAGCTCCGGGCTGGCGGTGTAGAACCGCATCGCCGTGCGGAAGTAATACTCGCTTGCCTCAACTGGCTCGCCTCTGGCCAATCGTTGGAGCACTTCGGGAGAGCCACTGCGCAGGCCATCGGAGCGCACTTCGACGCGGGCACCATCAAGTTCGAGAACATAGCGCGCGGAAATTTCGAGCATGCCGTCAGGGCCTATCACTTGCCAATCGGTGCCACCCGGCAGGACCTTGCCCGAATATTGGCCTTCGACGCTTCCGCCGAGCAGAGGGATGCACCGCCGCTCTTGCCCTGCCACTTTGCCGACGCTGACGGGCTCTCCAACATCGATGGTAAAACGCATCATGCAGGGGCCGAGCGCGGCATTTGTCATTCCGCGTCCCCGATTTGCAGCGAGATCGGTTCCAGGCCGTCGATCGTTCCGGTGATGTGGTCTCCCGGCGCGACCGGACCGACCCCGGCTGGCGTTCCGGTGAACAGCAGGTCGCCGGGTTGCAGGTGATATAGAGTCGAAAGGCTGGCGAGCAGTTCGGGAACGCTCCAGACCATTTCCGAGAGACGCGCATCCTGTCGCGGCTCGTCATTCTGGCTCAGCGCGATACGTTGGTTCGCGACAGCGCCAAAGGTGTCCGCTGGGGTTATCGCCGCGAGCACGGCGGCATTTTCGAAATCCTTGGCGGTGTCCCAGGGACGGCCCTTGTCCTTGGCGGCGTGCTGCAGGTCGCGCCGGGTCATGTCGAGCCCGCAGGCATATCCCAGCACCATACCTTGTGCATCTCCAGGGGCGACACGGAAACCATGCCCACCGATCGCGACGACAAATTCCATTTCGTAATGGCAATTTTCGGTACCCGGCGGGTAGGGAATCGTCTCTCCTGAAGGACACACCGCAGAAGGCGTCTTGGCGAAGAAGATCGGCGCGTTGCGGTCAGTGGTCACACCCATTTCACGCGAATGAGCCTCATAGTTCTGGCCGACGCAGAATATGCGGTGGACCGGAAAGCGGTCGCTCGATCCGGTGACCGGCAGCGTGGGCCGGTCGGGTAGTTCGAAAAGCAGGCTCATTTGCGGAGTTTCTTTCAGGTGTCCCAGGTGAGGTGAAGCTGGTCCATACCGATCACGGGACCGGGATGCGAGGAAGGCGCAGGCTTGTCGGGATCGATGCGCACGATCGGCATGCCGCGCGACCATTCTTCCAGCATCACCCGCAATTCCATCCGCCCAAGATGCTGGCCGACGCATTTGTGCGGGCCATTGCCGAGCGAATTATGGCCCGCCGAGACACGGTCAAAATCGACCGTGAAGGGATCGGGATATTCCTTGGGGTCGATGCCCGATAGCGGGTTCATCGTCATGATCAAATCGCCCGCCTTCATGCTCGCGCCCTTGCGGGTTACATCCTGCCTGACCAGTCTCCCGGTGCAGGACAAAGCATGGCGGCGTAGCAATTCCTCCACCGCTGCGGGAATGATGTCGGGATCGTCTTTCAGTCGCTGCTGCAGCTCGGGCCTTTCAGCGAGCCGCAACATGGCGAAACCCATCTGAGAGGCGACCGTGTCCTGCCCGCCGAAAAACACCAGTTCGGCCATGCCGACGATTTCCCAACGGTCCTGGTAGCGCGGATTGTTGCGCCATTGCGAGATGCCGGTGAAGACATCGTCGCCTGGCTCATCAAGCCTCCGGTCGAGCAGCTTGCCGAGATAATCCTGCACCGCCTTGAATGCCGCGATCCGCTGCTCGTCGGTGCCGTAACCAGCGGCGTGCTGGCCCCATGTCAGGAACTGGTCGCGCTCGTCATAGGGTAGGTTGACGAGGTCCCAGAAAATCATCAGCGGGGCTATGACCGAGAATTCGCTAATGAACTCGCACTCGCGCTTCGGCTTCAATCCCTCGATCAGGCCGGCGATAATTGCACGCGATTTTTCCGCATAATCGCGCTCGATCCGGCCCTTGGCAAAATAGGGATTGAGCACCGCGCGGTAACGCGAATGGTCGGGCGGGTCGAATGTGATCGGCGGCATCGGCGGCATCTGGCCGGCCGGAACGCTCTTTTCCTTGTTCGAGAAAAGCTCGTGGCTCTCCTGCACCCATTTGATGTCCTCGGCGCGCGTGGCGATCCAGTGCCCGCCATTGCGGATGGTCCAGGGAATGTCGGGCCCTTCGTGAAGCCGGGAGTAAGCGGCATAGACGTCGCCGTCTTCCATGCCTGCGGGCTCGCGGTAGTCGAAATCCACCACCAGCGCGGGATCGACGTGATCGGGGACCGGCGCGGTCCCGACCGGTGTCGAGCTGAGCGAAACATCATTCATGGGCATTCTCGCGGGTTGGAAATCGTTCCGGGCAGGTTACACAGACCGATGTCCCCGGTCATCATTCACTTGTCCCAGACAAGGTGCAGGTGATTCATCCCGATTACCGAACCGGCGCGCGAGGTTGGGGCGGGCTTGTCGGGATCGAGCCGCACGATTGGCATGCGCTGCGCCCATTCTTCCAGCAGGACTCGCATTTCGAGCCGTGCGAGGTGCTGCCCGACGCATTTGTGCGGGCCATTGCCCATCGAGTTGTGGTGGACCGACCCGCGATCGAAATCGAGTTTGAAGGGATCGTTATAGAGCCTGTCGTCGATGCTGGAGAGGCTGTTCATCACCATCACCATGTCGCCTTCTTTCATCGTCGCGCCTTTGCGGGTTATGTCCTGTCGCAGCAGCCTCCCGGTATTGGACAAGCCGTTGCGGCGCAGCAGCTCTTCGACCGCTGCGGAAATGATATCGGGATCATCCTTCAGGCGTTGCTGCAGATCGACCCGCTGGGCCAGCTGCAACATTGAAAAACCCATCATCGAGGCAACCGTGTCCTGACCGCCGAGGAACACCAGCTGAGCCATGCCGACCAGCTCATCCATGTGGCGAAAGCGTTTGTTTGTGCGCCATTGCGAGATTCCGGTGAAGACATCGTCACCCGGCGCATCGAGCCGCTCGTCGAGCAGCTGCTCAAGATAGGCGCACATCTCCTGGTTCGCGGCGATCCGGTCCTCTGATGAGGCATTGGCCATGAACATCTTGCCCCAGCGCAGGAAATCCTCGCGCCGGTCATAGGGCAGGTCAACAAAGTCCCAAAAGATCTTCAGCGGGGCGATGACGGCGAACTCGCTGACGAATTCGCAAGCGCCCTTCGGCCTGATCTCCTCGATCAGCGAGGTTACGATCGCGCGCGATTTCGGCTCGTATTTTGCGACCACATTGTTCTTGGCGAAATAGGGATTGAGCACGGCGCGGTAGCGGGTGTGGTCGGGCGGATTTTCGGTAATCGGCGGCATCGAGGGGAAGCTGCCCTTGGGAACGCTCTTTTCGGCGTTGGAGAACAGCTCGTGACTTTCCTGCGCCCATTGGATGTCCTCGCCGCGCGAAAAGATCCAGTGACCGCCATGATGCGGGCTCCAGCAGATGTCGGGCGCGTCGTGCAGCCGTCCGAAGGCGCTGAACACATCGCCGCCCTCGATTCCATCGGGCCTGAGATAATCAAAATCGACAACCAGCGCCGGATCGACATGGTCTGGCCTTTTCGCCTTGCCGGTTGTGGCCATCAGGCCCAAGTCTACGTCACTCATGGCAATCTCCCGCCCGCAACGATAGCGCCGAGTCCCCTGCTGATCCACATGGTGTTTGGGGCGTCACCTTGCCGACCAGCATTATTCCCGTAAACTCGCGCCGATGACCACGGCGCAATATCTTTCGGGCCGCTTGCTGCTGGCGATGCCGGGCATGTTCGATCCGCGTTTCGAACGATCGGTCAATGTCATGTGCGTCCATGACGAAAACGGGGCGCTGGGCGTTGGGATCGGCCATGTCCATGATGGCGTGCGGTTTCGCGAATTGCTCGACGAGGTTGGCATAGAGCCGGGCGACGCGCCTGATTGCGAAGTGCATCATGGCGGTCCGGTCGAGCCGGGCCGGGGCTTTGTGCTACATTCGAGAGACTGGGGCGGGGCCGATACGATCGAAGTCCAGCCGCTCTGCGCTTTGTCCGCCTCGATCGACATCTTGCGCGCGATTGCCGAAGGGCGTGGGCCAAGAAAATGGCTGATCGCGCTGGGCTATGCTGGATGGGGGGCGGGCCAGCTTGAGGGCGAGATGCGCCAACATGGCTGGCACGCCGCTGAAGGACAGCCCGAGATTCTGTTCGAGACAGCGGCGGATGCGCGCTGGGCGTCGACCTGGCGAGCCGAGGGAATTGATCCGGCGCTACTGGCGCACACCACGGGCCGTGCCTGAAACCGGGGCCTGAAACCGGGGCCTGAAATCGAGGGGAAATAGATGTCCGAACATGAGGTCCGCATTACGCCGCTGGCACCCGAGCAATTCACGCCCGAACAGGCCGAGCTCGTCGGGGACTGGACTCATCTCGTGTTCTCGCGGGTCGTCGTCCACCACCCTGGTGCCTATCGAAATTTCGTTCCGCATATCAAGGCATTGATCGCCGAGGGCAAAATCCCGCCGCGCGACCGGGAGATTGTTGTCCTGTGCATGCTGGGCCTGTGCGATGAGACCTATGAAACGCATCACCACCGGACCATCGCGGCGACCAATACCGGCATGTCGGACGCCGAAATCGATGCGGCGCTGGCCGGCGAAGGCGTGTGCCTTTCGGATTTTGATCGAGTTCTGATCCGCGCCACCCAGGAGCTGCTGCGCGACCAGAAAGTCAGCAATGAGACATGGGCCGCGCTGGGCGAGCGCTATTCAGACGAGCAGAAGATGGAAGTCGTGTTCCTCGCCGGCCTCTATGCGACCATGGCGATGCTTACCAAGAGCTTCGGCATGCCATTGGAAGGCGAAAGCGAGGATTACGAACGCATCCAGAGCCTGCGCGACTACGGATAACTACCAGGGCCAACCACTCCGCCCTTCACTTGACCAGCATTGCCCCCTGCGGATTGGCTTCCGGCCTTCCGTGCTGGTCCTGCCAGTTGTCGGAAGCGTTGTAACAGGCCTCGACTATCTTCGCATAGGTCTCGCGGAAATGGACCCGCTGTTCGGGGTGATCGAACACGAAGGCACGGTTGTTCGTCACCGCATCCAGCACCATCGGCGCGATTGCCTCGGGCCGGAAGAAGGCTTGGCTGCCAGCGACAGCGGCGGAATCTTCGCCGACATGCACTTCGCCTTCGCCGGGTCCGCCGAAGCGGTCTGGACGATATCGGGCATTGTTGACCTTCATCCCGGTGGCCACGCCGCCCGGGCAGTAGGAGGTGGTATGGACGCCATGTTCCTCCATCTCGATCGCGAGGTTCATCATCAACCCGATGATGCCCATTTTTGCTGCGGAATACGGCACATGGACCGGTATCCAGCCAGGCAGCAGCCCTGCCATTGATGCGGTGGCGCAGACATGACCTCCGCCTGCCGCCATCATGTCCGGCAGGAAAGCGCGGGTGGTATTCATCACCCCGTGCAGATTGACCTGTAGGATCCAGTCGACGTCGTCGTCCGACATGTCCATCAGTGCGTCGAAGCTCGTCGCCCCGGCATTGGCGAACAGCAATGTCACCGGGCCGAGCGCCTCATTCACCTTGCTCTTCATTTCGGCAATCGAGCTGCGCTCACAGACATCGCAATGCACCCCGATTGCCTTGCCGCCCGCTGCGTTGATTTCGCTGGCAACCTTCTCGGCGTTCTCCAGGATGATGTCAGCGATGGCGACCGATGCGCCTTGCCGCGCCAACTCCTTGGCCAGCCCCTCGCCAATGCCGCTGCCGCCGCCGGTGACGACCGCAGTCCTGCCCTTGATATCTGTCATGCAATATTCTCCGTGTAACCTGGCGTCACGCCATCGCTGACTATTCGGCCTTGAGCCTGGGCATGATCTTGTCAGCGAATAGCTTCATCTGCTCATAGACATCCTCATAGGGCATGCCGCCATAGCTGAAATTGGCGATGATCTCATAGTCGCCAACCATTTCCTTGCGGATCAGGTGCTTCTCGTAGAGCTCATCGGGCGTGCCGATTAGATTGCCGCCGACATAATCCTTATAGGCCTTGTCCGGCCCCCCGGCTGCCGCCGCCGCATCACCCATATAGGCGTAGGTTGCATAGGAGGGCAGATCCTTGAAATGCGGGCTCATGAACTCGTAATGCGTCGCCACCTGCAGGAACTGTTCGGCAAAATATTTGTCGGTATAGCTGGTGACCTTTTCGCGGCTTTCAAAGCAAAGCATGAAATCGCTGATGATGAACGGCGGCGCGGTTTTGCCGTGGTTTTTCTTGAAGTTCTCGCGATAGCCGTTGATCTCAGGTGTTGCCTTGCTCCAGTCGCCCTGGCTGAAACGCAGGCACTTGAGGCCGATCTCGGCTGCAACATCGACCGAGGACGGCGACATCGACACCATCACCGCGCGGTCGTTCGACCAGTTTTCCGGACGTGGACGGATTTCCGTTTCCGGAATTTGGAACCACTTGGTGTCAGCCTTGACCGTGCCCGTCTTGAGGCCGTCGAGAATGATCACTGCCGCTTCGTCGAAAATCTCGCGGCTATCGGCGAGATCGCGGTTGAACGATTTGAATTCGCGCCGGGCAGCGCCGCGGCCCATGCCGAGCACGGCGCGGCCTTCGCTCAAGCTGTCGAGCATCGACATCTTCTCGACCACGCGCAGCGGATCATTCCACGGCAGGATCACTGCAGCCGGCATCAGCTTGATAGTCTTGGTCTTGGCCGCGACATAGCTCAGCGCCTGGATCGGATCGGGGCAGGCGGCATAATCGGTGAAATGATGTTCGACCATCGCGGCAAAATCGAAGCCCATCGCCTCGGCCTCAACGGCGATCTGGGTTTCCCGACGGAAAAACTCCTGATCGGCCATGCCGTGCAGGTTCTGATACCCCAGATGTACTCCGACCTTCATAAATAGCTCCTTTTCAACACTGGTAATTCTCTCAGACGGGCTCAGCCACTGGCTGGTCCGCGCCGGTGATTGCTTCTTCGCCGTTCAACGTGCAGCGATGAAATTCCCGCACGCTGTTTTCCTCAAACGGCATGGCGCGGTGCATGACGCCGGTATTGTCCCAGATGGCAAGATCGCCGGGCTGCCACTTGTGGCGATAGGTGTATTTATCCTGCGTCGCATGCACCATCAGCCGCTGCAGCAGATCGTGACTTTCCGCTGCGTGCATCCCTTCGACATAGGCTGCCGAGGTGCTGAGGACGAGCGACTTGCGGCCCGACTTGTGGTGCCACACCAGCGGATGTGAGCGGTTGGGATAGCTTTGCCACACGGCAAATTCCTCCAGCGAGCAATTGCGCTTGGCCGGAAACAGGGCAGCTTCCATGGTGTGAACCACTGTCAGGTTTTCCAGCCTGTGTTTCTCGTCATCGGGCAAATCGTCATAGGCGGCATAATTGCTGGCGAACATCGTGTCGCCGCCCTCGCGCGAGAGCCGGTAGGGCATGAACAGCGATGCGAAGGGCGGTGTTTCCTCATAAGTGCCGTCCATGTGCCAAAGATGATTGCCGAACAGGAACCGCGCGTAGTCAGGATTGACCTTTTCATCGAGGCTGACCTTGAGCACGCCCTCTTCGCCCTCATGCAGCGTGGCACCATCAGCGCCGCGCTTAACCGCGCCCAGACGCAGATCGCCCAGCGTGCGGGCTACGTCTCGCAATTCCTGATCGCTGAGATGGGCGCCGCGCAGGACGATTGCGCCGCGCTCAACCAGTAGTGCGCGAATGTTAGGAGCATATTGGCCGGTGAGCAGATCGGCTTTGCCAAGCTTGATCTCCGACCCGATGCGCGGCGTCAGTTCGATGGATGTGAGTGGCATGACCGGCTCCGCTCCCATGTTGCCGAATGATGGGCCAGTGCCCGAGTCGCCGGGATTGATTGTTACCCAGACCGTTTCAATAGCAGTGGTTTGCGCCGCCGTCACTCGGAAATTTATTCGGGATATGATAAATTGTCACCACATCCGTTTCAAAACCTGTTGCACCACCTGCCGTGCAAGACTATCATCCCGCAAATGGGCCGTTTTCTGGGCGTTGTGACAGGTGTCATGAGCCAGGCGGCGATTGAAACCGGGCGGGAAGGGTCATGACAGAGGCGGCAAACACCCAGCAGGAAGGCGCGGCGCAGCACTCGGGAAGGCGCAGGCCGGGCAGGCCCACGCTGAGCAATGAGGAATTGCTCGATACCGCGCTGGACCTGTTTCTGGAGAAAGGTTTTGAGCGCACCAGTATCGATGCGATCACTGCGGCGGCGGGCATGGCCAAGCGCACCATCTATGCCCGCTATGGCGACAAGACCAGGCTGTTCAAGGCAGCGCTGACCCGCGCGATCGAGGAATGGATCGTCCCGGTCGAGCGTCTGCAGGCGATCGAAACCGACGATCTTGAAGAAACGCTGGTCCGGATCGGTGATATTTTGGTGGCCAATATCCTCAGTCCGGCAGGGCTGCGACTGCTGCGGCTGACCAATGCCGAATCGGTGCGCATGCCCGAGATCAGCATGTTCAACGTGCGCCACGGCACCGAGCCGACTCTGGCCTATCTGGCAGACCTTTTCAGCCGACGATTGCAGCGCGGCGACGGGTCGGGCGCTGATGCCGAGAGCGCTGCACAGGCCTTTCTCAGCCTGGTCGTCGGCGGCGTGGCGAATAATGCCGCATGGGGGCAGGTGGTCGAACCCGATGCAGCCGACGAGCATGTTCGCTACAGCGTCCGCCTGTTCCTGAGCGGGTTGCTCGCGCTGCATGGAGAAGCGATTGGCGGCGAGCCTGCGCGGATCAGGGTGCTGCTGGACGAAGCCGCCGCCGAGCTTGAAAAGGCGCGCGACAAGCTGGACCAGGCGAGCAGGCTGTCAGGTAGTTGAATTCAGGCAGGCGCCGCAGGGTCAATCCTCGAGATGGGCCAGTAGCGCGCCTTCCAGAACCTTGGGCGAGAACGGCTTGAGCTTGTCCAGTTCACCGGCCTGGACCCGTTTAGGCCAGTCGGGTTCGGCAATCATCGCCCGGCCCACTGCGACAAGGTCGAAATCGCCCCGGTCAAACCGCCGCATCAGATCGTCGAGTCTGGCTGTGTCGATGCCTGAGGGCGTGCCCTCTTCAAGGCTGACGAAGAAATCATTGTCGAGACCTATCGATCCGATCGTGCAGCTGGGCAGGCCGGTGACCTTCTTGGCCCAGCCGGCCAGGTTGAGGTCGCTGTCGTTATTGAAGGCTGGTTCCCAGAAGCGCCGCTGTGAGCAATCGATCAGATCGACCCCCGCCTCGACCGCCGGTGCGAGCAATTCTTCCAGCTCTTGCGGCGTGTCGGCAATCCGCGCGTCGAAATCGACCATCTTCCATTGCGAGATACGCAGCACCAGCGGCATGCCGGGCTCCAGCTGATCCTTGCAGGCAGCGATCACCTCGGCGGCGAATTGCCCGCGTGCGCGTGCACTGCCGCCATATTTGTCCGTGCGGTGGTTGAGCGCCTTCCAGAAGAATTGGTCGATGAGATAGCCATGCGCGCCATGCAGTTCGAGTCCATCATAGCCGAGCTCGACCGCCTTGGCCGCGCCGCGCGCATAGGCCGCTATCACCTCATCGATCTGCTGTTGAGTCATCGGATCACAGACCTGGTTTGCCGGGTCGATATAGCCCGAGGGGCTGACCTGGCCGAGCTCAGGGCGGTAGGCGAGTTCCTCACCGGCAAGCTTGGCCGTACCCGAATAGATCAGCCCGACATGCCACAGCTCGGGGATGGTGATGCCACCCCTGGCATGGACCTTCTCGGCGACATTGCCCCAGCCGGCATAGGCGTCCTCACCGCTGAACCTTCCGAGCAGCGGATTGTCGCCCGAGGAATGGTGGTCGATATAGACCCCCTCGGTAAACACCACGCTCGCACCGCCTTGCGCTCGCCGCGCATAATATTCCGCAGCCGCCTCGCTGGGCACGCCATCTTCGCACACCGCCAGCCCCATTGGCGGAAACACGATGCGGTTGGGCAGGGTGAATTTGCCCAGCTGAAGCGGCGTGAACAGCCCGCTGAAATCAGTCACAGTGTTTCACTCCAATTCATGATTGACCATCGCGGGATTCGAGACGCGCGAGATCGTTCGTCCTGTCGATATCAAGGTGAATACGGTCGTCGGCCCAGTCGTCAAATATTACATCGTCTCGCTGTTTCAGCAGCCGCCCTGCACCTTCATCGCCTTCGAGACGGGCGACATCGGAAAAAGCGCGGGCAGATAGCAGCGCGGGGTGGCCCGGGCGTCCGTCATGGCGGGGCAGCGCGGCATAGTGATCGCCGAGAATATCGGCCAGTCGCGCGGAAATCTCGATCGGAACCAGCGGCATGTCGCCCAGGAAAATGAAGACTCCATCGACATCCCCGGCAGTTGCGACTCCCACCTTGAGCGATTCGGAAAGGGCGGTGCTGTCGATGGTGACTGAGCGGACAGGGGGCTCGCCCATCCATTCGCCGACAGGCGAATCCTGCCGCGAAACTACCAGCACCTTGCTAACCGGCGCTGCTCTTGCGGCACGGATAGCATGGTGAAGCAGCGGCTCGCCCCGGAAGACGGCGGACAGCTTGTCGCTGCCGAAACGGGTCGAGGAACCGGCGGCCAGCACGATCGCGGCCAGATTCACGCGCGCTCCTTGGCCGGGTTCAGTGCCTGCATGACCTCGGCAAGAATCCCGGTCGCCACTTCCCAGGGTGCCTTGCCGAGCCCGGCGATACCGGGCGAAAGATGCAGCCGTGCAAGTTCATCCTCGCTCGCGCCAGCCGCTTGTAATGCGCCGAGGCGTTCGGGCGCGCGCGACTTCGCGCCGATCATCGCGACATAGCCCGCCCCGCCCCGCAAGGCGGCGAGACAGCCGCCAAGATCGTGATGATCCTCGTGAGTCGCGCCGACATAGGCTGTCAATGGGTCGACCCCGAGCCGCTCCAGCGCATCGGCTGGTTCTTCGCGCAGATATTGCGACACTGGGAAGGGCGGTGGAGTTTCCGGGCCTCCCGGGCGGATCAGGATCGTTTCGAATCGCGCATCGGCGCCCAGCTTGGCCACTGCCAGCGCGCCGGGGTCGCCGCCAGACACGATCAGTCGGCGCGGCGGGTCATAGCGCCGCTTGAGATGCAGCGGTGCCTCGCTGAATTCGAGCAGGGGCCCGCCGCCGGGTTCAACCACTTGCATGATCCCATCGGTTGACCAGCGGCAGGATTGGCGTTCGTGAGCGCTTTCGAGCAAGTCGGACGCCGCGGCGCTGTCGGCAGAAATCCGTTCCAGCAGCACATAAAGCGCGCCGCCGCAGCGCAGGCGAATGTCGATCCACGGACTGCCGAGGCCGTAGTGCAGGCGCTGCGCCTTGCCATCGGCGAGCACTTCTGCAGCATGGCCAGCGACATCGCCTTCGATACAATCGCCAGAGAAATAGCCGCTCGCCTTGTTGCCATCGAACAGCATTTGCGCGCCCGCGCCGCGCGGTGCGCTTCCGTCGACCTTGTAGAGCGTTGCCAGGGCGACCGGGCGACCCGCATCAACGGCTTTGGCAAGGGCTGGCCTGATGTCGTCGCTCCAGCCAAACAGCGGCCAGTCATCGCCTTCGATCCGGTTTGGCAGGTCATCTGTCATGGTTGCGGAACTGGCTCGCTGGATAATGTGCCGAGATAGGTGACCACTGCCTGGCGCTTGGCAGTGTCGGTGAGGGAAATGAACATGCTGGTACCCGGAACCTTGGTCTTGGGCGCAGCAAGAAAGGCATCGAGATTCTCACTGGTCCAGGTCAGGCCCGAGTTGCGTAGCGCCGGGGAATAGCGGTATTGCGCCGACCCTGCCTTGCGGTCGACTATCCCGGCGAGGTTTGGACCGGCATAGGAAGGCTGACCGGGCTGGGTCGTATGGCAAGTCTTGCAATGCTGCACGAATATTGCCGCGCCATTGATCGCCGGTTCGCTCGGATCGGCAGCGTCCTGCGCGGCTGGCGCTCTTGCCGCGGTGAGGAGTGCAAGACCGACGACGCAGGGCGCTGCGGCCAAAACTGGAGATTTGCTAGTCATATTCACCTTTTCGAGCCGTTACAGCCGGCGGTCTGGCTGCAGTGCCATGATCGTTGCGTGAACGCGCGGATTTAGGCGGCCGCGGCTGACCTGAGTCTCACCGGCCTCGGCCCCATTATACAACATATCGGAAATTCGAAAGCGCTGCGGCTAATCGACTTCGGCGCGCGGTGCAGCATGCTGTCCGACCAGCGGGCTGATCACCAGCCGATTGAGGATTTCGGCGATCTTCGCGGGCGGATAATCCTCTTTCTGGGCGAGCCACCAGGCCAGAATGTCGATGGTCGCTCCGGTGCCGTGAACCACGCCTAGATCGGCTGGCAGCAATTCCACCAGGATTGTCGTCTTGCGCGCCAGTTCGCGGGCCTGGTCGATGAATTCCTCACGCACGATTCCGGCTGCTCCGCCGGTCAGCAGTGCGAACCACAGCTTGCGGTGCTGGGAGACATAGCCGCACAGCGCCAGCGCGGATTCGTAACTGTTGGCACCATATAGAATGGGTGTCGCCATCTTGAGCAGGCTGGATATTTCTTCGGACGCAACATCGCTCAGGAGTGCTTCCTTGCTCGGGTAATGCCGGAAGAAGGTGGCATATCCCGTGCCGCCCCGGGCGGTGATCTCGCGGATGGTGAGCTGATCAAACGGCTTTTCCTCAAGCAGTGCAAGCAAGCCGCTCGCCAGCGCCTTGCGCGAGCGAATCTGCCTTGCGTCGCTCGGCACATCCTTTTTGAAGGTCGTCAGGTTCCCTTCCATGTCAGTGTCCTAACACCGGCGCGCGCGCTGGGCGAGTCTTTGATTGGTGCGCTCAAGGCGGATGCGACTGGCGCACCCCACAAAGATTATGGGCCGGTGATGCTAGCCGGTCACGGATGTGACCAGCGTACCCAGAGAAAGACTCCAGCGCACCCAGCAAGACTTCTTCTGTCAGGCTTCGCCGATCTTGTCGGCAAACAGCAGGCATCCGCCGGACAATCGCCAGAGCGTGTCGAGGAAGGCATCATCGCCCAGCGCGAAGCAGCCCTGGCTGCGGCCAAGCTTGCCCCATTTGGAGACCATCGCCTTTTCGGCATACCAGGCCGGATGCATGACGATCGCGCGATCCAGCGCCGTGGAATTGTCCTGATCCATGCCCTCAAGCCGGACCGAGGTGCCATATTTGCCCTTGTACCATTCGCAGGTCAGATAGGCCCCGCGCGAGGTCGCTTCCGAACCATGCACCTTGGAGAAGCTTTTGAGCCATCCATCATGCTGGGGATCGGAGCCCTTGCCATGGGCGATGAGATAGGACCGGATCGAGCCGTCTTCGAGATTGGCAATATGGAAACGCGGCTTCCATGACGGCTGCGCGAAATCGGCGATGCCGACGATATTGCGCTTCCACAACTTGTCGGCGACCCGGTCGCGTTCTCGCGTGGCGACCTGGAACACCCGACGCTCATAAGGGGAGAGCGTGCTGGCGAGCGCAGGAACGGCAGCAATCGCGCGCGCGGGCAGGGCCCAGGCAGCACCCGCTGCAAGGCTGCCTCCCAATATCGCGCGCCGGTTGATTTGCTTCGGCATCGCTGAACAATAGCATTTTGCGGATTAATTCGCCATAGTGAATTCGTATTGGCGTAGATATCCGCAAAGCTCGCCGTCCATGCTTCTTTCCCTGAGGCAAGACACGTTGTAAGGGCGCGCAATGGACGCCCTCACTACCCCTACCGATAATGATGATGGCGAGCAGCCTGTCGCTTCAGAGAAGCCGGCTGAGCGCTCGCTTGGCCCGTTGCGCATGGTGTTCAAGGCTGTCCTCGCCTATCCCGGACGGATGGCGATTGCCGGCGGTGCGCTGATCGTAACCGCGCTGGCGACGCTGGCGATTCCGGCTGGCTTCAAGCTGATAATCGATCGCGGTTTTGCCAGCGGCGGAAACCCCGACGACATCGCCCGCTGGTTCCAATACCTGCTGCTGATCGTCGTCGTGCTCGCGATCGGCACGGCGGTTCGCTTTTATTCCGTGTCATGGCTGGGCGAACGTGTTGTCGCCGATGTTCGGCTTGCTGTGCAGAGGAACCTGCTCAGGCTCTCGCCGAGCTTCTTTGAGGAGAACAGTCCCAAGGAAATCTCCTCGCGCATGACCTCCGATACCGCGATCATCGAACAGGTTGTCGGCACTACGGTTTCCGTTGCACTGCGCAATGCGATCATGGCGGTGGGTGGTACGATCTATCTGTTTGCGCTGGCGCCGTGGCTGACGGCAGCGCTGGTCATCGCCATTCCGGCAGTTGTGCTGCCTTTGGTATTGTTCGGCAGGCGGCTGCGCAGCGTATCGCGCACCAGCCAGGACCGCGTTGCCACGATCGGCGCATTGACCGCCGAAGTGCTGGGCGCGCTCAAGATCGTCCAGGCCTTCAACCAGGAAACCCGCGAAGCGCAGCGCTTCTCCGAGGCGGTCGAACACACATTCACCACCGCCAAGCGCCGCATCACCATCCGCGCGGTGATGACTTCGGTGATCATCATGGTGATCTTCGGATCGATCACCCTCTTGATGTGGCGCGGCGCGCTGGGTGTTGCCGAGGGCTCGATCACCGGCGGGACGATCGCAGCCTTCGTTATCACCGGCGGCCTGGTGGCAGGGGCCTTCGGGTCGCTGACCGAAGTCTATGGCGATCTTGTGCGCGGAGCGGGAGCGGCCAGCCGGCTGAGCGAGCTGCTCAATGAAGAACCGACCATCGCGCCGCCTGCTCGCCCGCTTGAGCTACCGCAGCCTCCGCGTGGTCAGATTGCATTCGAGCGGGTGACATTCCGCTATCCCTCGCGGCCGGAAGTGGCCGCGCTCGCCGATTTCACTCTGAAAGTCGATCCCGGCGAATCCGTTGCCATCGTCGGGCCATCGGGAGCGGGCAAATCGACCCTGTTCCAGCTGGCTGAGCGTTTCTACGATCCGCAGTCCGGTACGATCAAGCTGGACGGGGTGCCGATGGTCTCCGCCGATCCGATGGAGATCCGGCGGCGCATCGCCTTCGTGCCGCAGGAAGGCGTGCTGTTCGCCGCCGATGCGCGCGACAATCTGCGTTACGGCCAGTGGGATGCAAGCGACGAGCAGATCTGGGAAGCAGCGCGTGCGGCCAATGCTGAAACCTTCCTGCGCGAGCTACCCCAAGGTCTCGACACGTTCCTTGGCGAGGACGGCGCGCGGCTTTCGGGCGGCCAGCGCCAACGCATCGCGATTGCCCGGGCACTGCTGCGCGATTCGCCGATCTTGTTGCTCGATGAAGCGACCAGTGCGCTCGATGCCGAAAGTGAGCGGCTGGTGCAGCAGGCGCTCGACCGATTGATGGAAAGCCGCACGACCTTGGTGATCGCTCATCGCCTTGCCACTGTGCGCCAGGCGGACCGCATCATCGTCATGGATGGCGGACGCATCGTCGAGCAGGGCACGCATGGTTCGCTGAGCAGCGCAGGCGGTCTCTACGCGCGGCTGGCATCGCTGCAATTCGATACGCCGCAAGCTGTGGCGGCCAATTGATTGGCGGAATTGGCAGTCCCCGCTCCAGTTCAGCATCACGCAAGCATTTGCAGAGCAAGCTAAACACACGTCCCTAGCCCATCAGGAGCCTCGATGTCGCTTCCATCCTGCCGCCGCATTCTCGCACCATTTGCGCTGTCCTGCCTTGCCGCCCTGGTCTCATCCGGACCTGCCTGGGCCGAGGATGAGAGCGGGGTTGCGGGCAGGTGGGGCACATATGGCATCCAGACCCAGTGGATTGATGACAAGGCCGCGCCCGGTGACGATTTCGATAGCTACGTCAATGGCAAGTGGAACGACAGCATCGAGATGCCGGAGGACAAGTCGCGGATCGGCGCTTTCATTTCCTTGCGCGATCTATCGGAAGACCGGCTGAAACTTGTCCTTGAAGAATTGGCGGAAGGAACCTTCGAAACTGGCTCGCCCGAAGCGCGTATCGCCGCTGCTTACAGCGCATTCATGGATATGGAGGCGATCAATGCGGCCGGCCTTGCGCCCGCCCGGCCCTCGCTTGACCGCATCTATGCAGCAAAGTCGGTCGACGATCTGGTCGCGCTGTTCGCGTCTCCTGGATATGCGTCTCCGATCGGCGCCTATGTCGATGCCGATGAGAAGCAGAGCGACATCTATGCGCTTTATGTCGGCCAGTCCGGCCTGGGCCTGCCGGACCGCGATTATTACCTCAAGGACACCGAGAAGAACCTCGAATTGCGCGAGAAATATCTCGTCCTGCTGGCGCTGTTGCTCGGCGAGCTTGGCTATGAGGACCCCCAGGCCGCAGCGCAGGCGGTGCTTGCGCTCGAAACCCGCCTGGCGAAGCAAATGTGGGACCGCGCCGAGAGCCGCAATCGCGACCTTACCTATAACAAGCTTTCGCGTGTCGAAGTCGATGGGCTGGATTCCAGCGCGCTGTTGGGCAAATTCGTCGATGGGCTTGGCGCGGGCGGAGCATCCGATGTCATCATCTCGCAGATGCCGCCCGGCGATGAAGAGCTGGCCGCAGCAAAGCTGACGCGTGAGGAGGCCACGGCCAAGCTTGGCGGCGGCGTCCCGGCGACATTGCAATTGATCGGGGAAATTCCGCTCGCGACCTGGCAGGCATGGCTTGCCGCGCATTTCCTCAGCGATCATGCCGCTTTCCTGCCGAGCCGGATCGACGATGCCAATTTTGCGTTCTACGGCACCGCGCTCGGCGGTCAGCCCAAGCAGCGCCAGCGCTGGAAGCGCGCGATCTCGGCGATCGAGGGCCAGATCGGCGAATTGCTCGGCCAGATCTACGCCCGGCGCTACTACCCGCCGGAAGAAAAGGCGGCGATGGAAGATCTCGTCGCCAATTTGCGCAAAGCGATGGCTGCAAACCTCGAAGAGCTCGCATGGATGGGCACCGAGACCCGGGCCGAAGCGGTGCAAAAGCTGAACGCCTTCACGCCCAAGATCGGCGCTCCCGACAAATACAAGGCCTATGAGGGGCTGGCCATCTCCGAGACCGCCGCGCTCGGC
>JAQWKP010000367.1 GCA_029247785.1 Novosphingobium sp. | reverse complement strand
GCCGATGCGCTGGATTGCCGGAGTTACGCCGGGGATCTGGAAAGACTGAAAGGCAGCAATGAGCAGGATTGCAGCAATGCCGGGCAGCACCGCCAATCCCGATTTCGTCCACCACCGCCGCAACCACTCACGCATGGAGCGCTTTCCCCTTCTCCGCTCCGCCGACCATGCCGGTGCGCCCGGTTCCGCACAATCCCGAATCCAACTGCGGCTCATGCCAATTCAGCAGATGACTTGCGCAAACGCTGCAATCGCTGCTGCCAAAGCCTGTCAGGGCAGAATGGAAAGCCGGCGAGCCGAGAAGCCGCGCGATGATCCCGCATTCAGAACCGCCTTCGACTGCAATCGCCTGAATGCCCGAGGCTGCTGAACTTAGCGTGTCGATATGCCAGTGCGGCTTTTTATCCCGCCTGAAATGGCGGCCCAGCCGCGATCGGATGCCGCCAGGTCCATAGGCGCTACCCGAATAGATATAGCAACCCACCTCGAATCGGGCAGCTTTCCCTCCAATGACGCAGCAAAGCGGCTCGACCAGCTCCACAAGCAGCACATAGGCACCAGCACAAACCGGTGCCGCTTCCGTGGTTCCCACGTGCACTACGGGTGCTGGACGCAACAGCTCAGCTATCGCCTCGATCGGTCGCAGCAGCTGGATGTCAGCCATCGATCGCACCTTCTCCGTCAGTTCCGGAAGCTCCATTACCTCTCCGCCGAACTACTTCAGACCAATTATTCGTTGCCATGCCGCGCCCGGCTGCACATCATGGGCGTTCGACAACAAGGCTGTAAACCCAGCCGGAGATCGAGAGGACGCCATGGACTTCGGAATTTTCGACGCCGACCAGCATTACTACGAAGCAGAGGACTGCCTGACACGTCATGCTACCGGCCGCATGCGGGCAATGAAAGCGGTGCGCTGGATGACCGAGGCAGACGGCAAACGCCGGCGGCTGATGATCGACAATCGCCTGACTACAGTGATCGGCAATCCGACATTCGATCCGATTGCCAAGCCAGGCGCGTTCCATGAAACGCTCAAGAATCTCCAGGCCGGACAGGACCGCACCAATACCGCTTCAGCCTATGGAGAGCTTGTTCCGATCGACCCGTGCTACCGCGACCGGAATGTGCGCCTCCAGCGCATGGACGAGCAGGGCGTCGAACGGGCGTTTCTGTTTCCGACGCTAGGTGTGACGCTCGAAGGCTATGCCGATCACGACCCGGTGCTGCTCTATGATCTGATGCATTCCTTCAACCTGTGGCTGGAGGAGGATTGGGGCTTTGCCTGGAAGGACCGAATCTACGCCGCGCCCTACATCCCGATGATGGATGTCGACAAATCGGTCGCCGAACTCGAATCTTTGCTTCAACGCGGCGCGAAGGTGATCACGCTGCGACCCGGCCCGTGCTACGGACGCTCTCCTGCCGATCCCTATTTTGATCCGTTCTGGGCTCGGGTGAACGAATCCGGGGTGCTGGTGACCTATCACGCCTATGAAGGACCTTCTCTACAGAGCCGCGCCTTTGCCGATCTTTGGGCCGCGCCGAGCGACGGCCGACGGATGGAAGACATGATCCTCGAACGCACCATTGCTTCAAGCGATCTGCAAGCGATGGAAACCTTCATTGCGTTGGTCCTACACAATCTGTTTGGTCGGTTCCCGAATATTCGCGTCGCATCAGTGGAGCTGGGCTCGGGTTGGGTGCCGTTCTGCTTGAACCGGCTTGACCACGCCGGCGGCATGCTCAGCCGCCAGATTACCGCTTTCGGCACGACACTGAACGAATTGCCGGTCGATATATTCAAGCGCCATGTCTGGGTCTCGCCCTGGCCCGAAGAAGATGTCCCGGGCCTGACCGGCCTAATCGGCATAGACCGGGTGATCATGGGTTCAGACTGGCCGCATGCCGAAGGCAATGTGAAACCTGCTGACTATGTTGCCGGCCTCAAGGGCCTCGACGGCGTCGCCCAGAAGCGCATCATGCGCGAGAATGCGCTCGAGTTGGTCGCTTGATGGACACTCTATTGGTTGAAAATATCGGCGCGGTGCGAGTGCTCACGCTCAACCGGCCCGACAAGGCCAATGCTGCCGATATCATCATGCAGCGCCGCATTCTCATGGAACTGGAAGCAGCTGGCAGTGACAAGTCCGTCCGCGCGCTGGTGTTGACCGGGGCTGGCCGCGCCTTTTCTGCCGGCGGCGACCGCGACATCCTCCGACAGATCGCCGAGGGCACCTGCACCGATCACGATGAACTCGGGCACCTGACGATCGGCGCAATCCATGCGATGCTGGCGCTCGAAATTCCGGCGATCGCGGCGGTCAACGGTTTTGCGGTCGGCTATTCGGCGGGTCTCGTTGCACTGTGCGACGTGGTGGTGATGGGTGAGAGCGCATTCCTATCCGATCCGCATGTGCACTATGGCATCGCCGGCGGTCCGGCGACGCAGATGGTCTGGCCGCGCCTGTGCTCCGAGCTGGCGGCACGAGACATCCTGATGAGTGGGCGCAAGGTCATGGCGGATGAGGCATTGAGAATCGGGCTTTGCAGCCGCGTCTGTCCCGATGGCGAAGAACGTGCCACCGCGCTGGAAATGGCCGAACCCTTCACCGCCCTGCCGGCCGAAGGCATCGCCGCGACCAAGCGCAATTTCAACGCCCCGCTGATCGCTGAGGCCGCCAAGCTCGCGGTCGAGCCGGCCTGACTCGCCGCGAAAATGAAGATCCTCGACCTGAGCTACGACGTCGCGGGCCGCTTCGGTGCCAAGCTGTTCGCGCAGGATGGTGAGGAAGTGCTGCGCTGTGCACCCGAAGCCGAAGGCGAGGATTCGCTCTCCGCCTATCTCGATTGCGACAAGCATCGCGTCGATCCTTCCCAGCTGGAACTGCTCGTTGGCGAGTGCGATCTCGTCTGGACATCCTTCGATCAGGGCGCATGGCTTGGCCATGCTGCCGATCTGGCGATCCCCGACACTTGCGTCCATGTCACAACCTCTAGCTACGGCACTACCGGGCCTTATGCCGCCTGGCGCGGAGGCTCGTTGGCCGACTGGGCTGCGGGCGGATATCTCTTCATCACTGGTGATCCGACGCGCGAGCCGCTCTCCGGCCCTGAGAACATGTGCGCCTATGCTGCTGGCTACACTGCCGCGCTCGGCGCCGAGGCGGCGCTGATCGATCGGATACGGACCGGACGTGGTCGCAAGCTCGACATATCCGTAATGGAGACGATGCTGCTGCAACACCAGTCGACATTCGCGCGCACCGCGGCGGGTGACTTGAGGCGGCGGACCGGGCGCTACACCGAAGTCTATCCGCTGACGGTGCGGCCCTGCCGCGATGGATATGTTTCGATCGGCGTCGTTACCGATGCCGAGTTCGACAAATTCGCTATTGCCATCGAACGACCGGACCTCCCCGCTGATCCCCGCTTCGCCGACAAGGATGCCCGCTGGGAAAATCGCGACGTGCTCGACGCCGAGATGGCAGTCTGGCTCGAATCGCATGATGCCGAGGATATCGTCGCCAGACTGCAAGCTGGCGGTGTCGCCTTCGCCGCTGTTGCCGGCCCACTCGACATCACTCGCAACCCGCAGCTGCTCTCGCGGAAATATTGGCGGCAGACGGACGGTGGTGGGGTCATGCCCGGCAATCCTCTCGACCATTTCCACCCCTTCGCCTGGGCGAAGAAACCACCGCCGGAATTGGGCCGACCCAGCGAACTTCCACTGGCGGGCGTACGTGTGCTCGATTTCACGATTTTCTGGGCGGGACCGAGTACAACCCGTTCGCTCGCGGATCTTGGCGCCGAGGTAGTCTGGGTTGAACAGCCCGGCGCAAGGATGGATTGCATGATCGAACCTGGAACGACCGCCACGCCAGTCGAAACCATGATGCACCTCTACGACACCAAGATGTTTCGCGGCAAACGCAGCATCGCGCTCGACCTCGCACAGCCCGAAGACCGCTCTGTTGCCCATGCGCTGGCCCGCGAAGCGCATATCGTCGTCGAGAATTTCCGCCCCGGTGTCGCCGACAAGCTCGGTGTCGGACCCGAAGAACTCTCGCAGATCAATCCTGCCCTCACCTATGTCTCGCTTTCGGGCTGGGGTGCAAGCGGGCCATGGCGCGACTGGCGCTCCTATGGCCCGTCGATCGAAGCCGCTTCCTCGATTGAAGGCCGCACCGGCTATGCTGGCGGCGAACCCTTGCGGCTGGGCCATGCATTTCCCGATGCGACCGGCGGGCTGATCGGCGGGCTGGCAAGCCTGCGCGGGCTCCGCCGCTCGATGACGACCGGCAGCGGCGGCTGGTACGATATCTCGCAACTTGAGGCCTATCTCGCCATGTCCGGCGAGGGGATCGTCGAGGCGACCGCCAAAGGGCGCGGGCTGGAAAGGGTCGGCAATCGCTCCCGGCTGGGCGCGGTGCAGGGCGTGTTTCCTTGCGAGGGCGAGGATCAGTGGATCGCTATCCGGCTTGAGACACCGAAGGATTGTGCGCGCTTCTCGGCGATCGGCGGTACAACGGTGGCGCTGGACAGCGATCCTGACATGATCGAGCCTGCCATCGCCGCTTACACTGCCGATCAAGACAAATTCTTGGTGGCAGGGACGCTCCAGGCCGAGGGGTTGCAGGCTTTTGCCGTGCTTGATGCCCATGAACTCGGCGCAGATTCGCATTTGCGCGAGCGCGGCTACTTTCTCGATGTTGCCGCCGGAGTGCAGTCTTTTCCCATGCCCGGTACGCCGCTGGTTGCTGAACCGCGCATGGCCGATGCCACTGCTCCAGCTCCACGACCAGGCCAACATTCCGAACAAGTTCGCAGCGAGATCGCCGCAACCTCGCAAGCCCGCTAAACCCAATGGAAGAGACCAATCACTATGGATAATGCCGATGACGTGCTGTTTGTTCTGGGCGAACAGCAGCTCACCCGAGGGGAATTCGCGGACCGCTCGCGGCGGGCGCAGGCCTTTCTTGAAGCGAAGGGTATAGGCCCCGGCGACCGCATCGGCATCGCCTTTCGCAACCGCCCGCAATTCTATGAACTGATGTCTGCTGCGACCGCCCTGGGTGGCGGCAGCTTGCCGATTGCCTGGCGATTGAAGCAGGAAGAAGTCCAGTATCTCGTCGAGGATTCGGGCGTGAAGCTGGTGTTCTTCGATCCAGACAGCGCCGCGCGAATGGAAGGGCTGAACGGCGTGTCTCTCGATGAATATGAAAATGCCATCGCCACAATCGATCCCGCCGGACAGACCGACGCACCCACGGGCCCAATGGCATTCGACCTCTATTCCTCTGGCACGACCGGCAGGCCCAAGGCGATCCAGCGTGAACCGGTTCCGCCGGAATTGCTGGCCAAGTTCTCGCCCGGCCAGAACGGGCTGCTCAACATGCTCGGCGTAGAGCAGCCAGGTGAAGTTCACCTGATCTGCGGGCCACTCTACCATTCCCAGCCGATCGGCTTTGGGGCCACCGCCATGGGCGCAGGCCACAGTGTGGTGATGATAGAAGGCGGCTTCGATGCCGAGGAATGTCTGCGCGTGATCGATCGCAACAAGGTCACCTGGCTGACCTGCGTACCGACACACCTGATCCGGATCATGGCCCTGCCCGAAGAGACCCGCGCGAAATATGATGTCAGCTCGATCAAGGCGATCCTGCATTCGGCTGCGCCCTGCCCACGCGACGTCAAAGCGGCAGTGCTCGACTATTTTCCCGAAGGCAGCATCTGGGAGGTCTATGGCGGAACCGAAGGCGCGATGAGCATGATCTCGCCCGAAGAATGGAGCAAGAAGCCTGGCAGCGTCGGCCGCGCCTTCCCCGAGGGCACCGAACTCAGGATCATGGACGAAGCGGGCAACATCCTGAAGCCGGGCGAAGTCGGGCTGGTCTATTCGCGCACGCTGATGAAATTCAGCTACAAGGATTCCAGCCAGCTGGACGATGAGACCTGGCGCGGCGACTTCTTCACCTTGGGCGACATGGGCTATCTCGACGTAGACGGCTATCTATTCCTCACTGACCGCAAGAAGGACATGATTATCAGCGGCGGCGCGAATATCTATCCGGCCGAGGTCGAAAGCACTTTGTTCAACCATCCGGCGGTGGGCGACGCGGCGGTGATCGGTGTCCCAGACGATGACTGGGGCGAGCGGGTCAAGGCGATCATCGAGCCGCGCGCCGAGGTCACCGGGGACGAAATCATCGCCTTCTGCCGCGAGCATCTGGCCCATTACAAATGCCCGACATCGGTCGATCTGGTGGACAAGTTGCCGCGCGACCCGAGCGGGAAAATACGCAAGCGAGAGCTGCGTGAACCCTATTGGCAGGATGCTGGGCGGACGATCTAATCATGGAATATGAAACACTTCTCGTCGAAAACGATGCCGGCATCATCCGCATCACGCTCAACAAGCCGGACAAGCGCAACGCCATTTGCACCACCATGCGGCGCGAGCTGGTCGAGGCGATCGAAACTGCCGGGCGCGATCCGCAAGCCGGCTGCGTCGTCATCAAGGGATCGGGCAAGGGGTTCTGTTCGGGCTACGATATCTCCGGTGGCCAGATGGAAGGCGGCGAGGCGATTTCGCTGCCGCGCCGCGCGCTTGATACTGCCGATATGACGCGCAGCTGGTCGCGGATCTGGGACGCGCCGATTACGATCATCGCGCAACTTCACGGCTATTGCCTTGCGGGCGGCACCGATCTTGCGCTCAATTGCGACCTCGTTCTCACCGCCGAAGACACGACAATCGGATTTCCGGCCTTGCGCATGGGCGGCACGCCGCCGACCTCGATGTGGATTTACAATGTCGGGCCGCAATGGGCCAAGCGGCTGCTTTTGACGGGAGACACCTTCACCGGACGGCTTGCGGAAAAGATCGGTTTTGCGCTCGAATCCGCTCCTGCCGAGGAGCTGGACGAGCGCGTGACTTTCCTGGCACGCCGGGTAGTCGCGATGGGCCGCGATATTGCCGGGATCAACAAATATGTCATCAATCGCGGGCTTGAGCTGATGGGCCGGGGAACCCTCCAGAACATCGCCGCGCCGTTCGATGCGCTTGCCAATCAGGCCCCCGAAATGGAGGCCTTCATGAAACGCGCCGAAGAAATCGGCCTGGGCCCCGCCTTCAAGGAGCGCGATGCGCCGTTCAAGGAAGGCGTGCCCATCGACGTTCCTGAAAGCGACCGCAATTGAGCGCCGGGGGCTAACGGCTTTCGGAGCGGGGGAGAATACATGGCGGCAGTCCATCCAATACGCGAACACCGGCGGGTTCTGACGGCTGCGCTGGTCGGTACGGCAGTCGAATATTACGACTTCTTCATTTACGGCACCGCCGCCGCGCTGGTGCTCGGCCCGCTGTTCTTCCCTTCTGAATCCAACGCGGCGCAAACGCTGCTTGCTTTCATGAGCTTCGGTCTCGCTTTCGTGGCCCGGCCGGTCGGCGCGATGGTGTTCGGCCATTTCGGCGACCGCGTCGGACGCAAGGCGACTCTTGTCGTCTCGCTGCTGATGATGGGGCTGATGACCATGCTGATCGGGCTGCTCCCGCCCTATGCCGCGATCGGCTGGACCGCGACGCTGCTGCTGTGCCTGCTGCGCTTCGGACAAGGCCTCGGGCTTGGCGGCGAATGGTCCGGTGCGGCGCTGCTGGCTGCCGAGAACGCACCGCCCGGCTGGCGCGCGCGGTTCGTCTCGATCATGCAGATGGGATCGCCAATCGGCTTCCTGCTGGCGAACGGCGTGTTCATGGTGCTGGGCCTGGCGCTCACCGACGGCCAGTTCCTCGACTGGGGCTGGCGTATTCCCTTTCTTGCCAGCGCGGTGCTGGTCGTGCTGGGCTTGTGGGTCAGGCTCAACATCGGCGAGACGCCTGAGTTCAGCGCGGCTGTAAGGAAGGAAGCGCCACACCGCGTGCCGCTCGTCTATGTACTGAAGCATCACTGGGGCGCGGTGCTGGCAGGCGGCGCGGGCGTGATGGCGACATTCGCGACCTTCTACCTCGCGACCGTCTATGCCCTGTCCTACGCCACCAGCGAGATGGGCTATCCGCGCGACAGCTTCCTGGCAATCCAGCTCGTCGCCACGCTGTTTTATGCTGGCGCGATGCTGGTCGCGGGATATTGGTCGGACAAGACATCGCCCGACCGGGTGATCGCCTTTGGCGCGATCGCGACCGGAGTGATCGGCCTGACGCTTGGAATCGGCATGCAGCACGGCATGGCAATTTCCGCGCTGATGTTGTGCGCGCTGATGTTTGCCCTGGGTTTCGCCAACGGCCCGCTCGGCGCCTGGATGTCGCACCTGTTCCCGGTGTCGGTACGCTATTCCGGTACCTCGATCGCCTTCAACACCGGCGGCGTGATCGGCGGCGCGGTGACGCCGGTGGCGGCGCAGCTGATGACCGCAGCAGGTTTTGCGTCCTGGACCGGAATGATCCTCGCCGCCGCCGGTCTGTGCACTTTTGTCGGCGTACGATTCTCCACTCGCTACGAGGATTGACGACGGAATTGTTGGGAAAAAGAGACAAAGGAGACACGGTGTCTCTTTTTTCCTACAGATATATCTTGTTGAAATAGAATTATAATATGGCGTTCGGCGACGGACGGGGACAGCCGGAAGGGTGGCCTTTTTCGGATCGGCGGGTGAATCTTGTGTCGCAAGCAACAAGGGGATTTGCGCAGTCTCACGAGACTGTCTGGTGCAGGGCAGGACCATCGCCAAGCATGAAACACAGGCGGAGGGATGTAGGAAAGTGTTTCCCACTCCTGCTGCGTAAGAGCATTCAGCCAGGACACGACGCCATTGCCCCATATCGTCACCCCGGGCCTGACCCAGGGTGACGAAAAGGAGTGGGCGTGATCCTCGCGGCGTCGGGCCTGTAGCGATACGAGGAATGACGCCCGCCAAACGGTCGCTCAACGAGATTCTGCTGCCCAAATGCAGTCTGTCAGGTTACGACCCTCGTTGCGGACATTCCCCGGGCCATTCGCATCGCCCATTTACGGACGCGCCTTACGGCCATGAAAGCCGTCTATGTGTCGTAAACGGTGCACGGTGACGAGTTTTCGTGGGCAGCTGTCGCGGGCTATGTCTGCGTCAATTGGTCACAGCAGAGTCAGTTCGGCAAAGTACTCTACAGGGCCAGCCGCGTCGGTGCGGAAGTGAGGCGCGAGAATCGGACGCGCAACGTACTCGCGCCTCATACTGGAAAGATAACCAGGAGGTTTGAAATATTATTTTCGAATTTATTGATCTATTGTGGAGGATATATTGTAATACACCGAATTTGGAAAAATGCGCTTACCTCTAACTATCTTGATTTTATTGTCTGGTAAATTAACAAAATTTCCTATTATTACCTTATTTATATCATTCTTATCCATATGATCAACAAAGTTCTTGAGAGTCGATCTCTCATCAAATTGATCTAGGAGAGTTATGACTGACTTTCCAACTCTTGTTAATGGTACAGTAGGGATCGAGATGGACCTTGTTTCAGATACTTCCATCACGATCGCCCATTCCCGACCAGCTAGCGCAGCCGGGCTATCCGGAGTTGCGCTCAAAGTCGCTGTATGTCCTAGCATAGAATTGTAGTCGGCGAGCCCGCATTCTCCAAGCAATTCAAGTGTCTTTTCAGAAATCGAATCGTCTTTGATGATGGCGTTGCCGTGCGCGAAGGGCAAGACCGCTATTAGACCTTCCAAGTCCGATCGCTCAAGCTCAGCGATTGCGCGAATGGTCGCCCTCGGGAACATTCCGTCAGAAGAAATCTCCCCTACCAACACGCGGGACAATCGCTCACGGAGCTCTTCAGACGTCGCGTTTTCGGCCACTTCTGTAAATGTCGCAGCCCAGTCAGAATTAAGCGGCTCGTCGGTCTCCATACTGGTTTCCGAATCAGCCGGCTGTTGATTTTCCGGATCACTTCCAAATTGATCGGGTGACGGCAGTGCCTGCATCCTGTTCGCCGCCCCATCTATGACGGCTTCCAAGTTCTCTTGTTTGCGAAGCATGCCACCGACAAGGCGGGCCTTCGCACGTTCAACCATCTCCGGATCGTTTAGGATCTGTTGAGTGGCCGTCGCAAAGAGCTGCTTATTCATAGCGCTTCGACCTTCGATCTCGTCAAGGTGTTCGCGTGCTTCAGCATACACGGCCGCGCCCGCGCGCGTGCCTACAAGGAGCTGTGCAGAAACTTTGGCCAATTTTAGCTGCCAGCCGCTGGGTGCAACCTTGTCTATCGCGGTAAGCGCTGCGCTCTCAACGTTGTCATCGGCCTTTGATCGGCCATCATCATTCTCTTCCGCCATGGCGAGTTCATATAAGCGTCCGAGGCAGTTGAGCAAACCGAGTAATTTTTGTCGACGCCATCTGTAATGGCAGCTTCGCCACGGCGAAACCCAAAAGCCGCCAGTCCGCTACCCACCCCAAATATGCCGTCCGGCAATCATCAATGGCGGCCTGATACCTGACACCCATTCAACGGTAGAATGTGTCCTCCAACCTAACCCGCCGTCGCGCTCGGCACCATGCACTTGCCCCCGCCCTGCTCGGTCCACACGCTTTGCCTTCGTCGGTCTTGTCGCCGCAGACGTGCAGCGTGGTGCCGCAGATGGCGGGCGACTGGCTGCGGAAGTCGAAGGTCGCCATGAACGGGCCCTGCACCACCAGCGCCGGACAGGCTTCCACGCGTGCGAAAAAGGCTCTAGGAAATCACCCGACAATCAAAAAAGAAGGGCGACCTGCTATGGCTAGACAGTTCGGAATAGGGACCCGTATCGGGTCGGCAATCGCCCTGCCGGTTTCGGTCATTGCGCTCGCGGCGACAAGCTCGGTTGCCTTCGCCGATGAACCCACGGCTGAGGCGCCCATGGCCGTGCTGGCGCCAGCCGCATCCAAGCCGCTGTGCGGGCGCGGAGATATCAGGGAGCCGGGTATCCAGGGCAACGTGCCCGCCGGCAAGACGGCGGCATACAATTGCGGGGTCAGGCGGATCGGCCAGCTGCCGCGCGTCGGCAGCGTCCAGGGATACGGAAACTGCGCTTACGTCAGGCCTCGCGGCACTCGGGCGGGTACGACGGTTTACGTCATCGACGTCAGCAATCCGGCCAAGCCCAAGGAAGTCGGAAGCTTTCCGGTGAAGAGCGCTTCGGAAACGATGCGCGTGGTCGTCGCTCCCGATCGGGCAATCCTGGTTTCGGGCAGTTCGGTATACGACATCGGCAATTGCCTTGAGCCGAAACTGATGGGCGAAATAAAGTGGCCGCCGCTGGCTCTGGGCATGGGGCCGCCACTCGGCGGTGGTGGCGGCATGGGAATTCTCCCCCACGACCTGCGGATCAACCATGCCGGGACGAAGGTATATGGTTCGCAGAGCCTGTGGGAAGCCGACATCTCCGACCTGAGCAACCCGGAAAACTGGACCATCACCGACCATCGCTGCGCCCTGGCCACAGAAGTGGCTGGCCCCTGGCAGGCCCTGCACCGCCATGCCGAAAGCGTCGGCCTCAGCCTGTGCGCCGATCAGCGTGGCAAAAGGGGTGCAGATTACCGGCTGGGCAGCAGCGGGATCCAGGCATCGCTGCTATGGCCGATGATCTCACACGGGATCAGCGTCAGTAGCGATGACGAGCGGGTCTATATCGGTGAGCAATCAGGCGGAGCTGGCATGGCGATATCCCGTGGCAGGCCGAAATTGCGCGTGCTCGACATGAGCCAGACTCCCCTAAAGCTGCTCGGCGAAACCGACGGCTCAGGCCACTCGGTCGATTGGTTCCGCGTAAACGGCCGCGAATATGTGCTCCACGCCAATGAGGGAGGCAGTGTCGGCATCGGCATGAGGTTGGGTTCCGGGGCCGGAGGCGGCAACACATGTCAGCCCCATCCGCGCCATCATACCCTGGGCTGGGCGTTCGACGCCCTGATCAGCGAGGTGACCGACCCGACAGCGCCGCGCAATGTTTCGCGATTGTCGGTCGATATCAATGAACCGGAAAACTGCGCCGACCGCAAGGCTTCGGGCAGCGATCCCTGGATCGCCTATCATATGATCGACAATCCGATGGATGCCACCTTCGCCGCCGTGAATTTCAACAGTGCGGGCCTCAGGATTTTTGACATCCGCAAGCCGGAAGCGCCGGTTGAAGTGGCCTATTTCAACCACGGACCGATGGTCCACGGCGGCGTCGGCCACTACGACGCGGCGCGCGGACTGATCTATGCTGCGGGCAATAGCGGCTTGTGGATTCTCGAGCTGGAACCGCAGGTACGCAAGCAACTGGGGCTTTAGGGGCTAGGGGGATCCAGCGAGCAGCGAGATACCGGACGCTCTCTAAACAGAGCAATGCGCGCCCGCAGCCTAAGGCGCGGTGGCGCTCGCCGTCATGCACTTTGCCCCGCCCTGCTCGGTCCACACGCTGATGCCGTCCTCGGTGTTTTCGCCGCAGACATGCAGCGCGGACCCGGAAAAGGCCGGCGACGTTCCGCGAAAATCGAAGGTTGCCAGCGCGCCGCCGAGTTCGCGCTGCGCCATCGCCACCAGGCAGGTCGCCTGGAACGGACCCTGCACCACCAGCCCCGGATAGGCTTCCTCGTCGCGGGCATAGGGCAGATCGTAATGGATGCGGTGGCCATTCATAGTCAGCGCGGAATAGCGGAACAGCATGACCTCGTCGGGATGGATCGTGCGGTGGAATGTGGACTGCGGCTCTGGCCCATCACCTTCAGGCCCGGTGATCGAGCCGGGCGCGGCGGCCTCGCGATAGACCAGATCCTGCTCTTCAGTGACGGCAAGCCCGCTTTCGCCGACCAACCTGTGCTCCACAGTGACGAAAACCAGCTGGCCGCTCTTGCCCGACTTGGCCTGCACCTTGAGGATCGTCGAGGTCCTTGTGACCGTCTCGCCGAAATGCAGCGGCTGGTGGAACTTGAGCCGCCCGCCCGCCCACATCCGGCGCGGCAGCGGCACTGGCGGCAGGAAACCGCCCTTGGCCGGATGCCCGTCGCTCCCGAGGCCCTGCGGCGGCTGGACGTTCCAGAAATAGAGCCAATGATGCAGCAGCGGCACAACATCGCCTGCCTCGAAGCCGGTAACGACACCGACGCTTGCGGTCATCGCATTACTGCGCGACGGTTCAAGCACGTCGACATGTTCTTCACTCCGACCGACCCAATCGGAAAAATCTTCGCTCATTGCCTTGCTCCGAACTGTTGTTGAGCACGCCCCTACCAGATAATGCATTATTTTTGCCAAGGAGGGCACGAATCACTAGCCAAACGCGGTAAACGAGGTTATCGGCGCCTGCAACCTCACCAGATAATGCATTCTTTCGTCCAGGCGCAAATGCACCGCGAAACACAGGACAAGATGAGCCAGCACCCTCTTTCCGGACGCCGCGTGATCGAGCTCGGTACCATGGTCGCCGCGCCATATGCGACGCATATATTGTCGCAGCTTGGGGCCGAGGTGATCAAGATCGAGCCGCCGAGGGGCGACACCACACGCTCGCTGGTACGCGGCGGGCCAAGCGGCACGATTATCGCCTATTCGCATTCCAAGCGAACTCTCTGCCTCGATCTGACCAGCGAAGGCGGCAAGCAGGTGTTCCTCAAGCTGGTGGCGAGCGCGGATGTGGTGATCCACAATCTTTCGCCCTCAGCCGCGCGCAAACTCGGCGTGACATTCGAGGATTGCGATGCGGTCAATCCGAAGATCATCCATTGCCACATCAAGGGTTATGGACCCGGACCTCAGGCTGACGATCTTGCCACCAACCCCGTCGCCGAAGCTGCTACCGGAGTGATGGACGATCACCGCGTCAACGGCAGGCCGAGCCGCCTCGGCCCTTCCTATCACGACCAGTTCGCAGGCACTTTCGCGGTGATCCGCACCCAGGCGGTGATGCTCGATCCCGCGCCGACAGCCGAAGACCGGCAGATCGAGATAGGCCTGTATGAGACGGGCCTACACCTTGCCGCGCGCGACCTGGCCGGCGTCCAACTCAAGACCCAGCTGCTGGGACGCCCCGAGAAAGAGGCGGGCGGTGAGTTCGCCATGCCGGGCTATGGGGCCTATGAGACAAGCGACGCGCGCTGGGTTTACCTTCTCGTGATGTCGGACGCGCATTGGCGCAAGCTGACCGGCGCCCTCGATATGCCGGAAGGTGGCAACGAAGAAATGGCGACCCTGCGCCAACGCAAGAAGCTGCGTGACGAGGTCGAGGCAGCAGTGCGCGGCGGAGTCGGAAAGTTCACCCATGACGAGATTGCGGATCGGCTGAAAGCTGCCGGTGTCGGCTTCAACGAAGTCCTGCCGCTGGAGCGCGTGCTCGATGCACCTCAGGCCCAGCAACCGGGCAAATTGCGCCCGCTCGAATATCGCGGGCTGTCCTTCGAAGTGCCCGAATTTCCCGGCCAGGCGCAAGTCGCTGACAATCTGCCGGTCGCGGAACTCGGCGAACACAGCACCGAATTGCTGCGCGAATTGGGCTATGGCGAGGCGGAATGCGCGGTTCTGCTGGAACAGGGCGCGGTGACTCAGGGCGGACCGGACAACTTCCCATGGGCTCCAGTCAGAAAAAAGGGGTAGAGGAAATGGAATATCGCAATCTGGGCCGCAGTGGGCTTCTGGTGTCGAGCTTCAGCTTTGGCGCGATGACATTCGGCGACGGTTCGGGACATTTCTCGTCAGTCGGCGATACGCGCGGGAGCGACGCGCAGCGTCAGGTCGATATGTGCATCGATGCCGGGGTCAATCTGTTCGACACCGCCGATATCTACACCGCCGGTCAGTCCGAGGAAATCCTCGGCAAGACGATTAGCCAGCGCCGCCAGCAAGTGCTGATCGCGACCAAGTTCCTCGGCAATATGGGGCCAGGCAAGAACGATTTGGGCTCCAGCCGCAAGCATATCATCGAGGCCTGCGAGGCCAGCCTGCGTCGGCTCGGCACCGACTATATCGACCTCTACCAGATTCATAACCAGGACATGGTGGTGCCGGTCGAGGAATGTCTACGCGCGTTTGACGACCTCGTTCGCAGCGGCAAGGTGCGTTATATCGGCTCGTCGAACCATTCGGGTTGGACCAAGATGCGCGCGCTGGCGACATCCGAGCGGCTGGGACTGCATCGCTATGTAAGCCAGCAAATCCGCTATTCGCTGCTCGACCGCGTTGCCGAGAATGAACTTTTGCCGCTGGGCCATTATGAAGGCGTCGGCGCGCTGATCTGGGGGCCGCTTGCTTCGGGCTATCTCACTGGCAAGTTCCGCAAGACGGACGATGCTTCCGGCACCAGGCTTGGTGCACGCGGCAGCCTTGGCGGCATGGACAACCCGCATACCAACGCCGTGCTCGATGCGGTTGAGGAGATCGCGGCGAACCGGGGTGTGAGCGCCTCGCAAGTTGCGCTCAACTGGGTGGTGCGCAGACCAGCGATCAGCTCGATCATCATCGGCGCGCGCACGACGGCGCAGCTTGAAGATAACCTCGCGGCGGCAAGCTGGTCACTGTCTGACGAGGAAATGGCGGTGCTTGACCAGGCCAGCGCCAAGCCGCTGATCTATCCCTATGACATGCACCACTCGTTCACCAGCGCGCGGACACTGCCCTTGCCGATCCAGCCGGCTA
>JAQWKP010000365.1 GCA_029247785.1 Novosphingobium sp. | reverse complement strand
TTCCGACGGTCTGATCAATGTCTGCGAGAGCTATTTGCGAAAGGGCTCCAAGGTGTTTGTCGAAGGCCAACTCCAAACTCGCAAATGGCAGGACCAGTCCGGCAATGACCGTTATTCAACTGAGATCGTGCTGCGTGGCTTTGGCGGCACGTTGACCATGCTCGACGGGCGTAGCGAAGGCGGCGGCGGTGGTGGTGGCAGCCAGGGAGGATATTCCCGGGGCGGGAGCCAGGGCGGCGGCGGCCAAGGTGGCGGTGGCGATTGGGGCAACGGCGGCAGTGGCGGCGGTGGATCGTCCGGCTCGGGCGGCGGCGGCAATGATTTCGCCGACGACCTTGACGACGACATCCCGTTCTGAGCCTATGGCCCGGTACCAGCACGCGCGCCGATCAAAGCCGCGGCTGACAGGACAGGATAGAGGGGTTGCCAGTGTCAGACGTGAAACCGATTTCGGCGGATTCGCATATTGTCGAACCGCCACAATGCTTCGCCGATTTCATCGATCCCGCATTTCGTGAGCGGGCTCCCCACCTCATCGATGATCCTGACTCTGGAGGGGACAAATATGTCGTCGAAGGTATTCCCAAGCCGTTCGGGCTGAACACGCTTGCGGCGGCCGGCAAGGCACCAGAAGACATCACCATCGATGGCGATAAATTCGGCGCGCTGCACCGTAGTGGCTGGGATCCGAAATACCGCTTGGCGGATATGGACAAGGACGGCGTCGCCGCGGAATTCATCTATCCGACGGTCGGCATGTTGATCTGCAACCTTGACGATCTCGACTACAAGAACGCCTGCATGCATGCCTATAATCGCTGGCTAGAAACCTATTGTGCCGAAGCGCCCGACCGCATTTACGGTCTCGGCCAGACGGCAGTCCGCTCCGTGGATGAGGCGATCGAGGATTTTCGCAGGATCAAGGAGCTGGGTTTCAAGGGCGTGATGATGCCCGGCTATCCCGGGACTGAATTCGATTATGACGATCCGCGCTTCGATCCGCTGTGGGACGCCTCGATCGATCTGAGACTACCGATCAGCTTCCACATCTTGACCACCGCCAAGGATTATGGGTTCGGCGCAAGAGGGCCCAAGCTCAACGGATTTATGGCGATCATTCGTGGCTGCCAGGACATCATCGGCATGTTTGTCTATGGCGGTGTCTTCGCGCGCAAGCCGAAATTGAAGCTGGTTTGCGCAGAGGCCGATGCAGGCTGGGCGCCGCATTACATGTATCGGCTCGACCATGCCTACAAGCGGCACCGCTTCTGGCAGAAATGCGATGAGCTGCCCGAGCTGCCGAGCACCTATTTCAACGAGAACATCTATATCACCTTCCAGGACGACTACAGCGCCTTGCAGGCAGTCGACCGGATCAATCCGCGCCGGCTGATGTGGGCGAGCGATTTCCCGCATTCTGATTCCACGTGGCCATGGAGCGAGGAGATCATTGCCGAACAGACGGCGCATCTCACTCCGGATCAGAAGCAGAGGATCTTGCGCGACAATGTCAGCGAGCTCTACGATCTGAACTGATTTTGCGGCGTCAGCTATGCCGGTTGTCAGAACGCTGGTGCCGGTGTTGCCCGCTTCGACGAGAACTGAGTAGGGGAGAGATTTAGGAGCGGCTCCCGAGAGGCCGCTAGGGCCGCGATCTGCACTAAGCCCTAAGTATCCATTTGATTCTTCTCGCAGGTGCCGGCGGTTTCAAAACCACATCTATGGGCCTTGACGACGTTGCGTATGGCCACAGTGCCAATGGCGGCGGTGGTGAGTACGCCGCGCTCGGAACCGATGCGACCGCGATGCGAAGGCTCTGAAATCCGTGAAAACGGCGTCGGCGAAAGCAGCGATGCTCAGGCAGCAGCTATTGAGACGGTGGCACTCTGCGTAGCCACCAGTGATCGCTGGGTCACCATTGGTGGCGACACAGCACAGATGGCGATTTCGACGGCGCACAGGCAAACGCAGCTCGCGCGTTGGCGACACGGGCGACTACGATTGGTTGTAACGCCATCGCCAAGCAGGCCCACGCCATTGCGATCGGCAATCTGGAAATCACCATCCGGTCGAACCGGGTAACGATTGGTAGTGCAGGCAGCTCGGTGCGGGTCGGTCGCACAAGCGCCTCGACTGCAGCAACGATCAGCCCCCGATCACTCGTCCAGCTTCAACCCCTTGAGTGCTGCGAACGGCCCGTTTTCATCCGGTGTGCCGATCCCAGCGCGTTCCCGTGTTGCTTCGGCCTCGGGACCCACCGCGTAGGGGTCGATTGCGAGCCCGAGGCTTTGGGCGAGAGCCTCTCCGATATCGAAGCTCGTCCCGTGATATTCGATCTCGTCGCACGCATTGGCATCGATCTCGATTTCCTCGTCGGGTTTGTGGTCCTCATCTGCCGGCACGAAGCGAAAGAAAAGTTCTTCATCGATTGAGACTGGCAGGTCTTCGGCAGAGACCGCACAGCTCTGGACGAAAGTCGCGACCAGCCGGCCCGTGGCCTCGGCCATACGATCCTTGCGATCCAGCGAGACATTTGCCTCGAGCTGGTCGATCCGCACCAGGTTGAATCGCGACGAGAGCGCTTTGCGTTCGTCCGCGCTGGCCTCGAGCTTCAGCTCCCGCCCGCTGGCCTGGCGGATATCGATGGGTCTGGAGAATTCCGGCGTGTTCATCGCGCCAGTCGGCCCTGGAGTAAATCATCTGAACTCACCCCCGCGATCTGCTGGTTCAGATCCAGCACAGCGGCGGCAAGTGCAGATGGCTCGGCGTCTTCAGCAAGGGTGACATTGCGTTCCAGCGCGGCGACAAGCGCGGCTTCGCCCTGCTCCAGCCCATCGCGATAGGCCCCCAGCCTTCCGCCGAGCACCTGCATCAGCTTGCCGATATGCTTGCCGACCACCAGATCGCCGACACCGCTCTGTCTGAGCTGGCCGTCCATATCCTCAACGAAAATCTCGGTCAGCCGCACCGATGGCTCGATCAGCGCTGGTTCCTTTTCCATCCTCAGCAGCACCAGCGAGAGCGCCAAAGTGATCGCGTCGAACCTGCCACTCACTGTGTCAGCCACGCCGCATTTGTTGTACCATTGCGGCTCACGGGCGATTTCAACGATGCGCAGCCATAGTGGACGCAGCGGTGCACGCCCGGCGCGAGCCCTGCCGAAGACACCGAAAATGCGGGAAAGAAGCGACAAGTGGAGCAACCTTTCATTCAGTGGCGATTCAACTGACCTTGTCCACCACATCGCGCCAATACCATTGCGATACCGGGCCGGGCGGCCTAAGGCTCGCTGCGATATATGCGCGGGGCCCCCGCTGGCAATGGTTAGGGCCCCGCCACCGTGGATTGGAGACTTGTAATGCGCAACTTTCGGCACTCGCTGTGGCTGGCAGGGGTAACGCTCGGCTTGGCTTTAGCGGCCGGTGGCTGCAGCTCGATCCGCGACCATCGCGGCTATATGATTGACAACGCTCTGGTCGACGCGGTCCAGCCCGGTGTCGATAATCGCACATCGGTCGAACAGTCGCTGGGACGGGCGACCTTTGAAAGTCAGTTCGGCAACAAGGACTGGTATTACGTGTCGCAGAACACCAAGACCCCGGCATTCCGGCGTCCGCGTACTGAAGATCAAACTGTCTTCCGGGTGCGTTTCGATGCGGGCGGCAATGTCGTCGGTGTCGATCGGCGCGGAATCGAGCAGGTCGCGCGGCTGAGCCCTGATGGTGACAAGACCAAAACGCTTGGGCGCGATCGTGGTTTCCTGGAGGATCTGTTCGGCAATGTCGGCTCGGTCGGCATTCCGGGTGGTGGGCCAGGCGGCGGCGGCGGGCCTGGGCCCAACGGCAGCTAGCTTGATCCTGAGCGTTTGCTCCATATATGGCGCTGCATGGATAATATCGGAGCGAGCCACGGCCTGATCCAGTGGCATGGCACCACCATCATCGGGGTGAAGAAGAACGGCAGGACCGTCATCGCTGGCGATGGCCAGGTGTCGATGGGCAATACGGTGATGAAACCCAATGCCCGGAAGGTTCGCCGGATCGGTGAAGGCGGGGCCGAAAAGGGCAAAGTCATTGCCGGTTTCGCTGGTGCGACGGCGGATGCCTTTACCCTGTTCGAACGGCTGGAACGCAAGCTTGAACAATATCGCGGCCAGCTGATGCGCGCGGCGGTTGAACTCGCCAAGGACTGGCGGACCGACAAATACCTCCGAAATCTCGAAGCGCTGATGATCGTCGCCGATGAAGAGGTGATGTTGATCCTCACTGGCAATGGAGACGTGCTGGAGCCCGAAGGCGGTATCGCCGCGATTGGCTCTGGCGGAAATTATGCGCTCGCCGCGGCTCGTGCGCTAACCGAGTATGAGGACGATGCTGAAGTGATCGCGCGCAAGGCGATGGAAGTGGCAGCAGAGGTCTGCGTCTTTACCAACGACCGGGTGACGGTTGAAACCATCTAATAGTATCGTCATCCCGGCCCAAGCCGGGATTCAGCCAAACATCGCCGCAACCGGATTGCGGCCTTTCCCGGAATGACGGAACAGAAATGAATGCAGATCTTACACCAAAGGCGATCGTCGCAGCTCTCGACGAACATATCATCGGCCAGGGCCAGGCCAAGCGCGCGGTTGCCGTGGCCTTGCGCAATCGCTGGCGGCGTCAGCGCCTTTCGTCCGAGTTGCGCGATGAGGTCACGCCCAAGAATATTCTGATGATCGGCCCGACAGGCTGCGGCAAGACCGAAATCAGTCGCCGCCTGGCCAAGCTCGCCGATGCGCCTTTCGTCAAGGTTGAGGCGACCAAGTTCACCGAGGTCGGCTATGTCGGCCGCGATGTCGAGCAGATCGCCCGCGACCTGGTCGAGGATGCGATCCGGCTGGAGAAGGACCGCCGCCGCGAATCAGTGCGCGAGGCGGCGAGCCAGGCAGCGATGGAACGGCTGCTCAATGCCCTGGTTGGCGAAAACGCGTCCGAAGCCACGCGTGAAAGCTTCCGCCAGCGCATCGTCGAAGATGCGATGAACGATACCGAAGTAGAGATCGAGGTCGAAGACACGCCGACGGGTTCCATGGAAATACCGGGCATGGGCGGCTCGGTGGGCATGATCAATTTGTCAGACATGATGGGCAAGGCGTTCGGCCAGCAGAACCTCAAGCGCCGCAAGCTCAAGGTTCCCGATGCCTGGGACAAGTTGGTCGAAGAGGAATCGGAAAAGCGCATGGACCAGGACGATGTCGCCCGGGTCGCGCTCGCCAATGCTGAAGCGAACGGCATCGTATTCCTGGACGAGATCGACAAGATTGCGGTGTCCGACGTGCGCGGCGGCTCGGTCAGCCGTGAGGGCGTGCAGCGTGACTTGCTCCCATTGATCGAAGGCACGACGGTTGCCACCAAATACGGCCCGATGAAGACCGACCATGTGCTGTTCATTGCCAGCGGGGCCTTTCACCTCGCCAAGCCGAGCGACATGTTACCCGAATTGCAGGGGCGCCTGCCGATCCGGGTCGAATTGAAGGCGCTCACGGAACAGGATTTCGTGCGCATTCTCTCGGAAACGCGTGCCAATCTGGTTGAGCAATACAAGGCGCTGATTGCTACAGAGAAGGTCGAGCTGGATATCACAAGCGAAGCGGTTGCCGAAGTCGCCAGCATCGCGGCCCAGGTCAATGAGAGTGTAGAGAACATCGGCGCGCGGCGCTTGCAGACGGTGATGGAAAAGTTGCTCGAAGAACTCAGCTTCGAAGCCGAGGACCGCGCCGGCGAGACGGTGAAAGTCGATGCCGACTATGTGCGTGACAAGCTGGCCGATCTGGCCAAGGATAGCGACCTGAGCAAATATATTCTTTAGGGTGTGGCGACCAAATGGGTGCGCCTGGACTTTCCTTTGGCAGCGATGGCGCGGCACATTTCCCGGGATTTGCGGCAGCGGAACTCGATTCACTCGTTGACCTGCTCTCGCGCTGGCCGAGCGGAAAGCCGGGTGTCCGGATCGCCGGCGATCCGGCAATTGCAGAACTGCTTGGGTCTGAGAGCACGTTCGGTCGATTGGCTGGGGATCTAACTGGCCAGTGTTCCCGTGCAGTCCGCGCAATATTGTTCGACAAGAGCGATTCCGCCAATTGGGCGCTTGGCTGGCACCAGGACCGCACGATTGCCGTCAAGGAGCGTCTCGAGATGCCCGGCTTCGGGCCTTGGACGGTCAAGCAAGGCATACCCCATGTCACCCCACCATTCGGTCTAATCGAACGCATGGTGAGCCTTCGTATCCATGTTGATCGAGTCGATGGGACCAATGGACCGCTGCAGGTTGCCCTTGGCACTCATCGAACTGGCTACATTGCCAATTCTGACACCGGCAAATTTGCCAACCGGAGCAAGGTGCTTGCTTGCCTTGCCGAACCCGGTGACGTCTGGGCATATGCCAGTCCAATCCTGCATTCTTCGCGGGCTGCCGCACCGGGGCGTCGGCGCAGAGTTTTGCAAGTTGACTATTCTCCTGATGAGTTGCCTGATGGAATGGATTGGCTTGGGCTCTAGGCCGGGAAGTGCCACTATCGAGAGAAGAGGAGAGCGAAGTCATGGGCATGCTGGAGGGAAAGGCTGCGGTTATTACCGGCTCTGGCCGCGGGATCGGAGCGGCTTGCGCGACGGCCTGTGCGCGGCAGGGCGCGTCGATGATTATCAACGATATCGATGCGGACGTCGCCGAGGAAACCGCTGCGGCGATCCGCGCCGAGGGTGGCAGCGCGGCTGCCTGCGCCGCCGATGTTTCGGACTGGGACGATGCTGGAAGGTTGATCGCCGCCTGCATCGAGAATTTCGGAA
Source organism: Novosphingobium sp. (assembly GCA_029247785.1). GTDB lineage: Bacteria > Pseudomonadota > Alphaproteobacteria > Sphingomonadales > Sphingomonadaceae > Novosphingobium. The sequence goes on along the minus strand of JAQWKP010000365.1, from coordinate 4,959 downwards.
AGATCGATGGCTTGGTCAATAATGCCGCACTATTTCACTTGGGCAAGGTTTGGGACCTCGATCCCCTAGCCGCGCGCCAGTTGGTCGACGCCAATGTCATGGGGCCACTCCATTGCGCAGCCCATGCGGTCAAGCCGATGCTGGAGCAGAAATCCGGTTCGATCGTCAATGTCGTGTCAGGTGCTCACATGGGGATGGACGGCATGACCATCTATGGTGCGACCAAGGGCGCGGTTGCCTCCATGGTCTATACCTGGGCGCTGGAGTTGGAAGGCAGCGGGGTTCGGGTCAATGGCCTGTCGCCTTTCGGCCTTTCGCGCATGACTGAGCCGACCGAGACTTATTACGATGATGAGACTCGCGCCGCCCGTGTCGCTGAAATCCAGCCCGCCGAGGCCAATGCGCCGGTGATCGAATTCCTTCTCTCCGACCGCGCAGAGGGGGTAAACGGCCAGCTGGTCCGCATGGATAATGGCGATTTGCAGATCTATACCCATCCCGCATTGCTGCTACCTGCGGTTCACCGAGAGAGCTGGACTGGCGAGGATGTTGCCGACGCTTTCGACTTGGACCTGCGGCACCGGCAAGTGCCTTCGGGCGTGCAAGGTATGGAGCATGGCCCGGTCCCGCTCACCAGTGGCTATTGGAGCCGGGTGGAAAAATAGGAACGCGAAGGTTCATGTCCAACCCGCCCGAAGACCGCCCGATCTACCGCCTGCTTACCGGCAAGGATGACCGCGCCTTTTGCGAGCGCGTCTCCGAGGCGTTGGAGCAGGGCTGGCGGCTCTACGGCTCGCCAACCCTCGCCTGGGACGAGGAGGGCGGATTCATGAAGGCCGCGCAGGCGGTGGTGTGGAGGGATGTGGACGTAAGCTCGCTCTAGTGCGGGATGGCGCCAAGTTCAAAGCCGGTCTTGTCGTGCAGCCCGAACTTGTCGACGATATCGGCGCTCGCTTGGTTATATCCGATGACTTTCACGTTAGCACCGCCCTTGTCGAGCTTGCCGACGATCTTGTCGAGCGCGCCGACTGAGGAGATATCCCAGAAATGCGCCCTTTTTACGTCGATCACGACATTGGGCGCGGTTTCGTTGAACGCCTGCATCTGATCAGCGAAGCGGTGCACCGATGCGAAGAAGACCTCACCCGAAACACGGTAGGTCGATGTCTTGCCATCGTCTGAGACTTCGCGTTCGATATTGAACAGCCGCTGCACTTTCTGGGCGAAGAAGATGCCTGAGAGCAGCACGCCTGCGGCCACTCCAAGCGAAAGGTCATGCGTGCCGACAACCACGATCACAGTCGCGAGCATGACGACTGAGGATTGCCACGGGTGATGGCGAAGGTTGGGAATCGAATTCCAGCTGAACGTACCGATTGAAACCATGATCATCACTGCCACCAGCGCGGGCATCGGTACTTGCGCCACATATGATCCCAGCACGAAAAGCAGGACGAGCAGGGTAATGCCGGCCGCCAGCGCGGAAAGTCTGCCGCGCCCGCCAGAGGTGATGTTGATGACCGACTGCCCAATCATCGCGCAGCCACCCATGCCGCCGACCAACGCCGCACCGATATTGGCGATGCCCTGACCCCGGCACTCATAGCGCTTGTAGCTGTCACTATCGGTCATATCGTCAACGATCTGGGCGGTCAGAAGCGATTCAAGCAGGCCAACGGCGGCCATAGCCAGCGAATAGGGCAGGATGATCTGGAGCGTTTCCAGCGTCAGCGGTACATTGGGAAGGGCGATGCCGGGAAGGCCATCGGGTAGTGTGCCCATGTCGCTCACGGTATGCACCGGCAGGCCTATGCCGATCGAAATGGCCGACAGCACGACAATTGCAACGAGCGGGGAGGGCACCACTCTGGTGACGCGGGGGAGCAGGTAGATGATCGCAAGGCCGCCCATGACCATGGCATAGGTGTGCCAGGTCACGCCGGTAAGCTGGGGCAGCTGCGCCATGAAGATCAGGATGGCGAGGGCATTGACGAAGCCCGTGATCACTGAACGTGACACGAATTGCATCACCAGATTGAGCCGCAGGATGCCTGCAGCGATCTGGAGGATGCCCATCAGGATCGTTGCTGCGAAAAGGTAGTCCACCCCGTGTTCGCGCACCAGCGGTCCGACCAGCACGGCGACCGCCGCCGTAGCAGCAGAGATCATGCCCGGTCGGCCGCCAGTGCACGCAATAATGATCGCGATGGCGATGGAGGCGTAGAGGCCCACGCTTGGGTCGACCCCGGCAATGATCGAAAAGCCGATAGCTTCAGGGATAAGGGCCAGCGCGACGACGATTCCGGCCAGGATGTCGGAACGGGGATTCGACGTCCAGTCACGCCGCATGATCGCAAGATAGTTCATTCAATTGTCCGATAAAACGAAGAAGGCCCGCAATCGCGGACCTGAGAGACAACAAGCGCCTTCGCACTTGCAGCAAAATAGAGCCGGACCCTAGCCTGACCGGAGCCTGTTGGGCAAGCACTCTGTCGATAGATTTTTGGTATTACTCAGCGGCTTCGGTGAGTTCCTCGGCCTCCTGGGCCTGGCGCATCCACATTTCGGCATAGAGCCCATCGTGGCGCAGCAATTCGGCGTGCGAGCCGCTTTCGACCAGATGCCCGTCATGCAGCACGAGGATGCGGTCGGCATCAGCGATCGTTGACAGCCGGTGGGCGATCGACAGGCTGGTACGGTTTTCCGAAACCTTGTGCAGCGTTGCGAGAATGTCTTTTTCAGTGCGCGTATCGAGCGCGCTGGTGGCCTCGTCGAGCAGCAGGATCGGCGGGTTCTTGACCAGCGTGCGGGCAATCGCGACGCGCTGCTTCTCGCCGCCCGACAGTTTGAGCCCGCGCTCGCCGACTTCGGTTTCGAACTTCTTCGGTAGCCGATCAATCAGTCCCATTAGTGCAGCCGAGCGCGCTGCCGCATCGACATCGGCATCGCTCGCGCCGTCGCGGCCGTAGGCGATGTTGTAGCCAATGGTATCGTTGAACAGCACCGAATCCTGGGGGACGATGCCGATAGCGGCGCGCAGGGAGGCTTGTGTCACCTGGGCGATATCCTGCCCGTCGATGCAGATGCGCCCGCCCTGCGGGTCGTAAAAGCGGAACAAGAGCCGGGCGATGGTTGATTTGCCCGCGCCCGACGGGCCGACGATGGCGACATGATCGCCCGCCGGAACCTCAAAGGACAAGTTGTGCAGGATCTGGCGGTCCTTCTCGTAGGAGAATTGCACATCCTCAAAAGCGACCGTGGAGCGATTGACCACCAGCGCGGGCGCTCCGGGCACGTCATTCACTTCAACCTCGGTGTCCATCAGCTTGAACATCTCGGCCATGTCGATCAGCCCTTGGCGGAGCGTACGGTAGACCGTGCCGAGCATGTCGAGCGGGCGAAACAGTTGGGTAAGGTAGGTGTTGACGAAGACCAGGTCGCCGACCGTCAGCTTGCCCTGCGACCATCCCCACACCGTATAGGCCATTGCCCCGCCCATTAGCAGGTTGACGATCACCGCCTGGCTGATGTTGAGCAGGCCGAGCGAATTCTCGGATTTGACCGCTGCTGCTGCAAAGGCGCGCGTCGCTTGGGCGTAGCGTTCCTGCTCGCGTTGCTCAGCGTTGAAATATTTGACCGTCTCGTAGTTTAGTAGGGAATCGACCGCCCGGCTCATTGCCTGCCCGTCTAGTTTGTTCATATGCTCGCGCAGCTTGACGCGCCATTCGGTGATCCAGCGAGTGGTCAGCGCATAGGCGAGTACGGCCAGGGCGGTTGCCGCTACCAGGCCGATGCCGAAACTGAAGTAGAAGATCGCGCCCACCGCGACCATTTCGATTACCGTCGGGGCAAGGTTGAACAGCAGAAAATAGAGCATGATGTCGATGCTCTTGGTTCCCCGTTCGACCACCTTGGTGACATGGCCGGTGCGGCGACCGAGGTGGAATCGCAGCGAAAGTTGGTGGAGCCGGGTAAATACGTCTTCAGCCAGCCGCTGGGTTGCTGCCTGGCCAACCCGTTCGAATACGATATTGCGCAACTGGTCGAACAATACAGCGGTGAAGCGGCCCAGCGCATAAGCGATCACAAAGGCAAGCGCGATCGTTAGCACCGGTTTGTCCGATGCAATCGTCATCGCGTCGACCGCCATCTTGTAGAAGAAGGGCAGGGTGAGCGTCGTGCCCTTGGCAGCGACGATCAGCAGCACCGCAACGACGATCCGCCATCTCAGCGTCTTGTTGTCGGCTGGCCACAGATAGGGGAGGAAACGGGCGACCGTTTGCCAGCCGTCATGGCGAGCTTCGGGATCGTTGACGGCGTTGTCTGGCGGCATGGGCGGCTATGTAGGCACTATGCGTCCAAACGGGAAGGTGTTGCGCTCAATCCGTTGGCGGCAAGTCGAACATCACCCTGCGTTTCTCGAAATCGACAGCAACGCGCTTGAACAGCCGCAATTCACGCATGCCAAGAAACAGGGCGGGTTTCCTGTCGAGCCCAAGTGCGGTGAAAGCGGGCGTGTCGGTAAAGGCGATGACCAGATTGGTGATGTCGACGTTGCGAATGCCGAGCTTGCGGGCAACGCCCAGGTCAGCCGTAACGGACTGGCCGGTTACGCTTTTGAGCGTAACCTGCCCTGAGACGCTGCCACGGCGGGCGAGGGCGTTCTGCAGCGCGCGATTGCCAACTGAAGTGCCCGAACCGGTATCGACTATCACCGAGGTGCGCACACCGTCTATTTTGGCATTGGTCATGATCAGCTGGCCCGACTTGCGGCGTGCCCTGACTACAATCTCGTAGCCGCGATTTCCGCCTAGGCTCTTGCCGTCGCCGACGGCAATTTCGTTGTCGACAAAATTGAGCAGCACTCGCTGGTCCTGGAGACTGTCAGTGCCGACTATGCCGTCGGCACCGATATTGTGCCTCTCGAACAGGGGGACGGTGAGCGCGGTGACTGTGAGC
>JAQWKP010000356.1 GCA_029247785.1 Novosphingobium sp. | reverse complement strand
CTGCGCATGCCCAGGTTCTGGTCGTCGCCAACAAGGTTCAGCCAGCCGTGTCGGAAATCAGCAAGGTCGATTTCGAGGCCTCGATCGAAACCAAGATCGATCTCGTCATTCCTTACGACATCAAGGCGGCCAGCAATGCTGCGAAGCTTGGCCAGACCTTCGCCGATGCCAATCGGTCCAGCAAGGCAAGCGTCGCCCTGCGCAATCTTGGACAGATGATCCTCAACACGGGCGACCGTGAAACTGCTGTCGAGGTTACCGGAGGGAAGAAGTCGCTGCTCGGCAAGCTCGATCTCAAGTCGATGCTCTCGAAGAAGGACAAGGCCCCTTCCAAGGAGCAGACGCACAAAGAAACCAGCACCGCCGAGTAACCGCTTGTGCGGTTACCCCGACGGATTCGCGAAACTGATACTGGGAAAGGCGAGCAACGCCGATGACCATTGTACAACTCTTGCTCATTGCCTTCGGACTGATGGCGATCATGGTAGTCGGCTGGGTGGTCATGTCAGGCCCCTCCCCGGCCAAGAACGCTGCCCGACGCCTGCAAACCCTGCGCTATCGCCATTCCGATAACGCCAAGGACAAGGTTGAGGCGCAGCTCAAGAGGGCCGTGGCCGCTCGCAAGCCCAAGCTCCATCAGATTGCCGGCTCCGGTTCGAGAGCCGATGCGCTGCTGCTGCGCCTGCATCGCACTGGCAAGCCGTGGACCGTATCGCAGTATCTCTATGCCTCACTCGGTCTTGCAGTGGTGGTGATGGTCGCCATTTACCTCAAGTCAGGTGCTGCCCTGTTGTCGATTGGCATAGGGATGATCGTAGGGGCCGGCGTACCGCATTTCGTGGTCAACTTCTTCATCAAGCGCCGGTCAACTGGCTTTACCGTCAAGTTTCCCGACGCGATCGAACTTCTCGTGCGCGGGTTGCGCTCAGGCCTTCCGGTGACCGAAACGCTCGGCGTTGTCGCAACCGAAGTCCCCGGGCCTGTGGGCGAAGAGTTCAAGATGATCGTCGAGCGGATCAAGATCGGCCGGGCGATGGAGGACTCCCTCCAGGAAACCGCCGACAATCTGAACATGCCCGAATTCAGCTTTTTCTGCATCACGCTTGCAATTCAGCGCGAGACCGGCGGTAATCTGGCCGAGACCCTCGCCAACCTTGCAGATGTGCTGCGCAAACGCTCGCAGATGAAGCTGAAGATCAAGGCGATGAGCTCTGAGTCCAAGGCATCTGCCTATATCGTTGGCTCGCTGCCTTTCATCGTCTTCGGCATGATCTGGTGGATCAACCCGGAATATCTCGCCGGCTTCTTCTCCGACGATCGACTGATCGTGACAGGGCTTGGCGGCCTTGTGTGGATGAGCATCGGCGCCTTCATCATGGCCAAAATGGTCAGTTTCGAAATCTGAGCAGGGAAAGCGGATACCATGTTAAATCAACCCGCCGGACCAGAGCTTCTCGGTTTCGACGTTATCTTTATCGCCACGATCCTGGCGGGAATGGCGGCAGCAGCCGTGTTCATGGCAATCTACGCTGCGGTTACCGTACGCGATCCGATGGCCAAGCGCGTCAAGGTCCTCACCGACCGGCGCGAGCAGCTCAAGGCCGGCATTGTCGTCACCGCCAAGAAGCGCGCGAGCCTTGTCCGCAAGAATGAAACCACGGACAAGATGCGCGATACGCTGTCGTCGCTCAAAGTCCTGCAGGACAGCCAGCTCAAGACAGTTCAGCAGAAGCTCGCCCAGGCCGGTATCCGCAAGAAGGAGTGGGCTGTTGCCGTCATATTCGCGCGCATGGTCCTGCCGGTCGTGCTCGGCGCGATTGCGGCCACAGTCATCTATGGCCTCGACTATTTTCCCGAATGGGGCAGCATGAAGCGGTTCGGCGGCTTCGCGCTGTTTGTCGGCGCGGGCTACAAAGGCCCCGATATATTCGTCCAGAACTTGATCAACAAACGTACCAACGAGATCCGCAAGGGTCTTCCCGATGCGCTCGACCTTCTCGTCATCTGCGCCGAAGCTGGCCTGACCGTCGACGCTGCCTTCGAACGCGTCGCCAAGGAACTGGGCCGTGCCTATCCTGAGCTCGGCGACGAGTTTTCGCTGACTTCGATCGAACTTTCGTTCCTGACCGAACGCAAGATGGCCTTCGAAAACCTCGCCTATCGCGTGAACCTCGATTCGGTGCAGGGCGTGGTTACGACCATGATCCAGACCGAACGCTACGGTACACCGCTGGCATCGGCCCTGCGCGTGCTTTCAGCTGAATTCCGCAACGACCGCATGATGCGCGCCGAAGAAAAGGCAGCTCGCCTGCCCGCGATCATGACTGTGCCGCTGATCCTGTTCATCCTGCCGGTGCTGTTCGTCGTCATCCTTGGCCCCGCGGCCTGCTCTATCGCAGACGCCTTCTCGGGAGACGGGCCGGGCGGCTAGTCCAGGCTCGCATTCCAAACAAAACGGCCCCCTCGCGCAAGCGACGGGGCCGTTTTGTTATGGGTTAAGGACGCGCCCGGCCACGGCATCTAGCTTGGCCGCAAGTCGGGGGTCCCGCGCATCGGGCGCGGTAATGATCGCGAATTCCAGCGCCGTGTCGATCGGGCTGGCCTCGCGCTTCTTGGGCAATTTCTTGGCAAGCTCACCAAGCGTGTCACGGGCCAGCTTTGCATTGGCATTCATCACCGCGATGATGTCCGCCGCTTCGACGCCGGCCTCTTCCTCGCGCCAGCTATCATAGTCTGTGACCATGCCGAGCAGCGCGTATGGCAATTCAGCCTCACGAGCGAGCCGCGCTTCTGGCATTGCCGTCATGCCGATGACGTCCGCACCCCATTGCCGATACAGCGCACTTTCCGCCCGGGTCGAGAATTGCGGCCCTTCAATCGCGACATAGCACCCGCCTGTATGCACCTTGGCCCCAGCCTTGCGCGCGGCTGCTGCGGCCAGCTTCGAAAAGCGCGGGCAGATCGGATCGGCCAGGCTGACATGGGCAACAATGCCGGGCCCGAAGAAGCTGTTTGCGCGACCTGCAGTCCGGTCGATCAGCTGGTCAATTGCGACGAATTCGCCCGGCGCCATTTCCTCACGCAGCGAACCGATCGCCGACAGCGCGAGGATATCGGTTACCCCGCAGCGTTTGAGCACATCGACATTGGCCCTGAAATTGACGTCGCTGGGCGGGATACAATGCCCTGCCCCATGGCGAGCGATAAAGGTGAAGCGAACGCCTGCAAGCCGCCCTGTTGTAACCGGCCCGGAAGGCTCACCAAACGGGCTGGAGACGACGATCTCCTGCGCGTCGTCCAGCTCGACCCCATCGGCCAGACCCGAGCCGCCGATGACGCCAATGTTCCAGCGGGTGGAGATCTCCGTCTGCAAGGATGCCTGCCATGATGATGTCCAGAGTATGCTCACGATAGCGATCGCGCAGCTCTTCGGTAAGGGTGTCCTGATCGAAGCAGTGCTTCAGCACCAGCCGCGCCGAGAAGAACCGGTCGACCGCGCCGGTTACCGTGAAATAGAACAGCTGCGGATCGATTGGCCGGAATACGCCGGCCTCGACACCTTCACCGATCAGCTGTTCGTAGGCCCGGTATAGCGGTGAAAGATAGGATTCGGCGATGCGGCCTGCCTCGGCCTCGTCGCTGTCACGCACCAGCCGCATGGTCAGCCCGTTGAGATAGGGAACCGCATAAAACGTATCGATGACTTTGGAGATATGCCGGCGCAGCTTGGCTTCCGGATCCCAGCCATCCTTGGCGACCAGCGCGTCAACGCTGGTGACAATCGCCTGCCAGTCGCGATCAAGCAAGGCCTTGAGCAGCCCGGCCTTGTTGCCGAAGTAATATTTCACCAGCGCTGAGTTCAGGCCCGAGCGCAGGCTCAGTTCGGACAGGGAAATATCGACGATATCGCCCTCGCGCATGATCGCGCTCGCGGTTTCCAACAACCGGGCTCGCGCACGCGGCGGCGCTGCGAGCTGTGCGACTGCGGCCTGGGTCATGTGCTGAGCCCCGGACTACTTCGGCGGCATGCGTATGGCACCGTCGAGGCGTACCTTCTCGCCGTTGAAATAGGGGTTTTCGATCATGCTCAGCGCCAGCATGGCATATTCCGGCGGACGACCCATGCGCTTGGGGAACGGTATCTGGCCCTCGAGCACTTCGCGCGCCTTCTCCGGCAGCGACATCATCAGCGGCGTCTCGAAAATGCCCGGCATGATCGTGTTGACGCGAATGCCGTCATTCATCAGGTCGCGCGCGATCGGCAGGGTCATGCCAACCACACCGCCCTTGGAAGCCGAATAGGCGGCCTGGCCGACCTGGCCATCCTCTGCCGCAGCCGATGCGGTGTTAATGATGACCCCGCGTTCGCCCTCTTCACTGAGCGGATCGAGCGTCAGCATACCGGCCGCAGACTTGGCGATGCAGCGGAAGGTTCCGACCAGATTGATCTGGATGACGAAGTTGAACGCCTCGAGCGGAAAATGGCTGATCTCGCCTGTTTCGCGGTCACGTCTGACGGTCTTGATCGCATTGCCGATCCCGGCGCAATTGATCAGGATCCGCTCTTGTCCGATCGCCTCACGGGCCTTGGCAAATCCGGCATCGACGCTTTCGTCCGACGTCACATTGACCTCGCAGAACACGCCGCCTATCTCCTCGGCGATGGCCTTGCCCTTCTCTTCCTGGAGGTCGAAGATCGCAACCTTGACGCCCTTAGCGGCCAATGCGCGGGCGGTCGCTTCGCCCAGTCCCGACGCGGCCCCGGTAACGACTGCGGATACATTGTTGTCCAGATTCATTGGCGATCCCTTTCCACCCTGCTCCGCGATGCAAGCCG
>JAQWKP010000221.1 GCA_029247785.1 Novosphingobium sp. | reverse complement strand
ATGAGATTCATCGCTTCAACCGCGCGCAGCAGGACAGCTTCTTACCCTTCGTCGAGAAAGGTACGGTAACGCTGGTCGGCGCCACGACAGAGAATCCGAGCTTCGAGATCAACGCCGCGCTGCTCAGCCGGGCGCAGGTGCTGATCCTTCACCGCCTCGACACGGCCGCGCTCGCCAGCCTGCTCGAAAGAGCCGAGGCGCTCGAACACAGCCCCCTGCCCCTCACCGGCGAAGCCCGTCATGCGCTGGTCGCCTCAGCTGATGGCGATGGGCGATTTCTCCTAAACCAAGCCGAAACGCTCTATGCCGCGAGAATTGATAAGCCACTCGAACCAGCTGCACTCGGGCAGTTTTTGCAACGCCGCGTGGCCGTCTACGACAAAGACCGCGATGGCCATTACGGCCTGATTTCCGCGCTACACAAGAGCCTGCGCGGTTCGGAACCGCAGGCTTCTCTGTACTACCTTGCGCGCATGCTGACGGCGGGCGAGGAACCGCTTTACGTTCTAAGACGCCTCACGCGTTTCGCCAGTGAGGACATCGGCCTTGCAGATCCCCAAGCCCTCATCCAATGCCTCGCCGCCAAGGACGCCTATGAATTCCTCGGCACGCCGGAGGGGGAATTGGCCATTGTCCAAGCCTGCCTCTATTGCGCCACTGCACCCAAGTCGAACGCGGTCTACACCGCACAGAAATCTGCTTGGAAAATCGCCCGAGAAACTGGCTCGCTCAGCCCGCCCGCCCATATTCTCAACTCGCCCACGAAGCTGATGAAAGAGATCGGTCATGGCAAAGGCTATGCATATGATCACGACGATGAGGATGGATTTTCTGGTTCCGACTACTGGCCAGAAGGCATGAGCGCCGAAACATTCTACCAGCCCGTCGCGCGCGGCTTCGAACGACAAGTAATCGAACGGATGGACTGGTGGGAGAAAAAGCGCCGCGAACGGCAACGGGATTAGGCGCGGGATGAAGCCCGGCCGCTTCAGCCACATCCATGCAATCGATTGGTCGGGAGCTGTCGGCGAGCGCCACAAGGGAATCGCGCTCGCGATGTGCGACCTCGGGAGCGCCCCACCCAAACTACTGACGCGAGACAAGCCGTGGTCTCGCGCAGACATTTTGGCCTATTTACTCGAAGAATTACCGCAGGATACGTTGGTCGGGCTGGACCTTGGTATATCTATGCCATTTGACGATGCTGGCGCATTCTTCCCCGGATGGGACAAGAGTCCGCAGGATGCCCGATCACTCTGGGCCTTCGTCGACACGATCTGCGCCAGCGATCCGCACCTTTCCGCTGGCAGCTTTGTCGACCACCACATCGCATCGCGTTACTTCCGCCGTCATGGTGGACGCGAAGGCGACTTGTTTCATCTCGACGGCGCGCCGGACCGGCGCGGACGCTTGCGCGTCACCGAACAAGCGCAGGCGGGAATGGGCTGCAAGCCGTACAGCAATTTCAACCTTGTCGGCGCGGCACAGGTCGGCAAGTCAAGCCTGACCGGCATGCGCGTGTTGCACCGCCTGGCAGGACAAATTCCCGTATGGCCGATCGATCCCAGGCCCGAAGTTGGCTCGGTCATCGTCGAGATCTACACCGCCCTCGCCGCAGTCGCGGCCGGTCGGAGCGCCAGTCGCGCCAAGATTACTGATCACGATGCCTTGAACAACGCATTGGCAAGGCTCAGTTCGTCCGGGATAGCGGAAAGCGGTCCTATCGACGACCACAGCGCCGACGCGCTGGTCACCGCCGCATGGCTGCGCGCCAATGCTCGCCGCGCGCAATTGTGGCAACCGCCCGGCCTATCCAAACAGACCTCGCGCACCGAAGGCTGGACCTTCGGCGCGTGTTGATGCCCCTGCGCCGCCACTGCCAATAGCGAGCCGATTGAATGGCCGCCCGCTAAGGTGCCCTTGTTGACCGCTGAATGTCCGTCGTCAGACCATTTGGCACTGATGGGAGCGTAGATTAGCGGAGCGTTGGCCTC
>JAQWKP010000348.1 GCA_029247785.1 Novosphingobium sp. | reverse complement strand
CGTCGTGAATGCCATCGTCATCCGCCACGCCAAGGCGAGGGGTTGCCGATGCATCGGAATTCAATGTGAAGCGACAAATTCTCATCCCAAGTCTCCTGTTCGACTCCGCCCGGTTGGACGGCGTCGGTTTCCCCATGAATGACTGAGGCGAGGGGCTGGTGCAAGCGGTAGATTGCTCAGCCTGCTCTCGACAGGTTGGGGAATTCGGGGCAGTGTCCCGGCAACCCCAGCTTTGGAGGCAGACATGGCCGCAGCCGCTGAAATCATTAGCGAGATGACGAGCACAGACGCACTGCAGGTGATCCCCGTCGCCGGCAGCATTGGCGCCGAAATCCGCGGTGTGGCGCTGGCAGGCGATCTGCCGCAGGACGTGATCGACGCGATCCGCGCTGCGCTGCTCAGGCACAAGGTGGTATTCTTTCGCGGCCAGCATGAACTGGGCGATGCCAGCCAGGAGGCCTTCGCCGCACGGTTTGGTGAGCTACAGCGTCACCCGATGGTCAAGGCGGCTGGTGAATCCGATGCTCTGCTGGAGTTGACCGAAGGCTATTCCGCGTCGGTCTGGCATACCGACCTGACTTTCATGCCCGACCCGTCCGCCTTTGCAGTATTGCGCCCACTGGAGCTTCCGGAATTTGGCGGCGACACGCTGTGGGCCAATGCTGCCAATGCTTATGCGCAGCTGCCCCCGCCGCTCAAGCCGCTGGCTGACACTCTGTGGGCGATCCATTCGACCGACTATGATTTTGACGGCAATTTCAGCGAAGAGTATCGCGCGCGGATGCGGGATTACGGCCAAAATACCAAGAAACATGTCGCCCGCACCGAGCACCCGGTGGTGCAGGTTCATCCCGAGACCGGCGAGCGCTCGTTGATCCTGGGTGCCTGGCTCCAGCGCTTTGTTGGGCTGGGCAATGCCGATACGGCCAAGCTGTTCGATGTGTTGCAAGCCCATGTCACCAAGCCGGAGAACACCGTGCGCTGGAGCTGGCGGATGGGTGATGTTGCGATGTGGGATAATCGTGCGACTCAGCACCGCGCAGTGCCCGATTATGGTGAAGGCCCCCGCGTCCTGCGCCGCGCGACCGTGCTCGGCACCGTGCCGACCGGGATCGACGGCAGGCAAAGCCGCCGGCTGGAAGACTGAACGGGGCGGACGACATGGCACAAGACAGCGAACGGCCTCCGCCCGAGGAGATCGTCCTTTATGAGAAGGACCCGGCGAGCAAGATCGCCACCATCACGATCAATCGGCCTGACAAGCACAATGCGATCACCATCGCCGCGCGGCACCGTTTCGCCGATATCGTCCACCGCGCCAATGTCGATGATGACGTCAAGGTGCTGGTGATCCGGGGAGAGGGCGACAATTTCGGCACGGGCGACGATCTGCCGGAAATGGCCGATCTTTTTTCAGAAAAGGATGTCCCCTGGCTCCATGATTTCCGCATCGACGAGGACGAGGATGTCACCTACCCGCCCAAGGGCAGCTACCGCCATCTGGGCGCGGTCACCCAGCTTTATGCCCGTTCTGGCGAAGGCATGCGCGATCTGCAGGACTTCAAAAAGATCAGCATCGTCGAAGTGAAGGGCTATTGCTACGGCTGGCAATTCTACATTGCCGGCGACGCCGATATCGTGATCGCTTCAGAAGATGCCTTATTCGGCCATGCCGCCTTTCGATACGCCGGCTGGGCCGCGCGGATGTGGCAATGGACACTGATGATGGGCCTCAGGAATTTCATGGAAATGGTGTTCACCGGAAGGCCGTTTACCGCGCAGGAGATGAAGGAATGCTCCTTCGTCAACAAGGTCGTCCCGCGCGATCAGCTTGAAGCCGAGACGATGAAATTTGCGACGGCCTGCGCTCGCAACCGCCCGACCGATACGGTGGTGATGCAGAAGACTTTCTTCGAGGTGTTCAAGCAGAACCAGGGCGAATATATGGGCAGTATCCTCTCCGGCTGGCTCGAATCGATGCTGCCCGGCGTGCTTGATGACAGCGATATCCAGGTTGACGAAGCACTATTCGACAAGGGCCTGACAAAGGCGGTAAAGGACAATGATGCCAATTTTCCACCCGAATGGCGCCTCAGCCACGCCGGGCGGAAACAGGCGAAATAACGAAGGATGGTGCAATGGGACTGAATGTAACCCACCTCGAACGCCGGATCGGCTCGCTGGTCGAAACCGATCTTGAAACGCTGCTCAGCGGTGAGGCAGTGCAGGAAATCCGCGATCTGCTGGAAGAACGCGGCGTGCTGGTGTTTCGCGGTTGCGAGATGGACGACGAGCAACAGCTCGCCTTCACGCGCACCTTCGGCGATGTCTATGACGCGAAATCGGGCGCGGTCTACAAGGTCAGCTTCGACAAGAAGGACAGCCCGGATCACTGGCATTACAGTTTTGGCACGATGTCCTGGCATATCGATCGCACCGATACCGATCTGCCGCCATTCGCTTCGATCCTCAGGGGTGTGCGCCTCGCGCCCGAGGGCGGCGATACCATGTTCGCCAATACCTATGCGGCCTATGATGATCTGTTCGAAACCGATCAGCGGCTGATCGAAAATCTCAAGGTGGTCCACACCGTCGAATCCTCGTTTCGTGAGGTGTTCCCCGATCCGACCGAAGATCAGCTCGCCACCTGGCGTTCGCATGATGACAAGATCCAGCCGCTCGTCTGGCACCACAGCTCGGGCCGCAAATCGCTTATTACCAGCACGTCGGGCTGCCGTGTGATCGGCATGGATGAGGACGAGGGCGAGGCGCTGCTTGAGCGCTTGCTGCATTGGGCAGGCCAGTCGCAATATGTCTATCGCCACAAATGGCAGCCGGGCGATGTTGTGATGTGGGACAATACCGGAGTGATGCACAAGGTGATGCCGTTCGATCATGAGTGCGGGCGGTTGCTCCACCGCACGACCGTCGCCGGCAGCGAGCCGTTCGACCCACGGCGAGATGCGTCCATGGCCGCCTGATGGGCGAAGCCGCGATGGCTAAAGCAGCGCTACCGTCAACGCTGCCGGCTCTGCTAACGCATCTTGTCGAAACGCGCGGGCAACATCCGGCGCTTGTCACCCGAAACGAAACTCTCAGTTTTGCCGAACTCGACCGGCGCAGCGCGCATATGGCCAGGGCGCTGCTGGCGGCAGGAGCGGGCAAGGGCGAGCGGATTGGGCTGATCGCACCGGACGGAGTGATGTGGATCACTACCTTCCTTGCCAGCTTGCGGATCGGCGCGCTGCTGACTGCGATCAGCACTTTGGCCGCCCCACCTGAGCTCGCGCATATCCTCAAAAGCAGCGACTGCCGGTTCCTGATCGCCGCGCGCCGCTTTCTTGGGCATGACTATGGCGAGACGTTGGAAGCCGCGCTGCCCGGGCTCGGCGAAAGTCAGCATGGCTCGATTCGGTTGGCGGACGCTCCGTTGCTGCGCGCGGTGTGGATCGACGATGCCGATGGGCTCGGCTGGGCGAGGCCGCTCGATGCGCTGCTGGCAAGGGCGGATGCACCGGATGCACCCTGCGCTGAGATCCTGGCCGCAATCGAGCGCGAAATTATGCCTTCGGACGAGGCGGTGGTGGTCTATACCTCGGGCAGCACCGCGCTGCCCAAACCGGTCGTTCATCACCACTGGGCCGTGACCCGCCATCCACTCGCGCTCGCCGAGAATTTCGCGATCACGCCCGACGATCGGATGATGCCGCTGCTCCCGGCCTTTTGGCTTGCGGGGCTCTCGACCATGCTGCAGCTGCTGTGCATCGGCGGCACGGTGGTTTACCCGGATACAGTCGAAGTGGATGACGCGCTTGCCATGATCGAGGACTTCGGCGTCACGCGCGTGAATGCCTGGGGCGACAAGCAGCCCAGGCTGATCGCCGCGGCCCAGGCGAAAGGCGTTTCGCTTGATCACATCCCGGAGTTGACTGTATTTCGCGATCCGCAGGGGCAGCCCGTCGGCACTGCGATCCCGATGTATGGCATGACCGAGAGCTTCTCCGCCCACAGCGCGACGCCAGTTAATCAGTCCCTCCCGCCGGGCAAGGAGGGCTCGTTCGGTCGCGCGATCAATGGCTATGAACGCCGCGTCGTCGATCTCGAAACAGGCGAGGAAGTGGCACCCGGCGAGCCTGGTGAACTCCAGATCCGCGGTCCAGCGCTGATGGCGGGACTTTATGGGAAACGGCGGAGCGAGGTGTTCACAGCCGACGGTTTCTACCCGACCAGCGATATCGTGCAGATCGATGCGGACGGCTATCTGTTCCCGGTCGGACGGCGCGACGACATGATCAAGACCAGGGGCGCGAATGTGTCGCGCTTGGAAGTGGAGGCGGCGCTGAATGCCTTGCCCGATGTGGCGACGGCGGTGGTTGCAGGATTGCCCGACGAGGAATTCGGCAAGGTCGTCGCGGCGGCAGTGGTGCTTGCCGAGGGGGCCTCATCGACGGTAGCAGGACTGCAAGCGGCACTGCGCGACCACCTCTCCAGCTACAAGGTGCCGCGCTCGATTGTCTTCATCGCCGAGATGGACATACCTCGCACCGCGACCGGCAAGGTCAAGCTATCCGAGACGGCGGCAATGATTGCGGCGCGCCTCACGCAATAATCGGGAAGGCCTCGTCCGGAAACTCGCCATAGGGAGTCATATTGTGCGCGGCCGGGTCAAACGCCTCGGGTGGCGCGCCGTTCCAGCGGGCGTCGGCAGGCTGGGGCAGGACGAGATAGGCCCAGCGCGGCCGGTCCAGCTGATTTGTACCTGCGCCATGCACACACATGTGGCTGTGGACTGTGACGTCGCCCAGCGCATAATCGATCGGATCGCTCACTTCCAGATCGTTCAATTCCGGCCAGACCTCGCGAATATCCTTGCCGTCATAGGCGCTGTAATTGCCCAGAATGCCAAGCTTGTGCGAGCCATTGATGAACGACATCGTTCCGGCTTCCGGGCCATAAGCTTCCAGCGGGATCCAGGTGGTGAAACCGCCGCTGCGATCGACCGCGAAGGTTATGAAATCCTGGTGGAAACTGGTTGGCCCATTGCCCTGATTACGGGTCTTTTTCGCGGCTGGCAGTTTCGGCGCAAAGAAATCGTTGAACAGCCTCACGCCTGTACCGGATCTGCGGTCCATCAGCAGTTTGGCGGCCTGACCAATGGGTCCGAACAGTGGCCGCACCGCCGGATCGGCATAGCCATTGCCGAGCTGCGCGTTGAAATAGGGCTGGTCGATGCCATAGGGAGGATTGGAATCGCCATCCTCGCCCATGATGCCCACTGCCTTGGCGAGAAGCGCCTCCAGCATCGCCGGATCGACGAAGCTTCTCAGCTGTACCCAGCCGTTCTGCTTGTAATGCGCCACTTCCTCGGGCGTCACTGCGCGGCACGGTGAAAGGTCGATGGTAGCCATGTTTATTGCCTCGTTAAGTCGCGCGATTCTTGCAATACGCTGCGCCATATTCCTTGATCTGCATCATGCAGCCGATCAGCCCAGTGTACGAACCGGGTCCTTGCCGTCCCAGTCTTCGGACGCCGAGCGGATTGCGCCGAATACCTGCTCGGCGACCGGGTTCGCAGTGACCAGTTCGGTCATGAAGCCCAGCGTCGGCGAAGTGTCGATATAGCAGGTCTTGGCCCCCATCATCAGTCCCTCGAAAGCCATTTGCGATCCCGCATCGAGATAAGCGGCGCGCTGCGCGTCATAATCGTCACAATAAAGCCCGGTGTGGTGGAAGCCCGATTTTCCGAAGGGCACCAGATCGCCCCAGATACCCGGATCGTCGCCGGTTGGCTGGACCAGTTCGATCTGGGTGTCGCCGAACTGGCCCATCGCCGCATCCATCGGCGTGATATCCATTGGCGTGCCGCGATAATTGCTGTCGGTGAAGCTGACCGTGTCAAACACGAAGAATGGGCCTGCACCGGCGGTCTTGACCCAGTGGTCGATCGCCGCGTCAAGATCGGTGACGACCCAGCATAGCTGCATATAATCGCGATTGCGGAGCGCGGGGATCATGGTCTTGTGTTCCTCATGAATTGGGTACAGCGAAATTGCCGCCATCCCACGGTGTCGCCAGCCGGGACTTGTCCTCATAGCCTTCGGGCAGTTCTTCGACCATGTCCCAGGCGGCAACCAGCCTGCCAAAGCCGACGAAATAGGCGATATGCAGGCCAAGTTCGATGATTTCGGGCTCGGAAAAATGCTGACGCAACCGCGCAAAGGTTTCCTCGTTGATCGCGAAGTGATTGGTTGCAGAGACATCGGCATAGGCCAGCGCTGCCTTATCCGCTTCGCTGAGGTTTGGCGCATCCTCGGGCGTTTCCAGCGAGCAGACATCGCCCTCGGTGATGCCATCGTCGATCCCGGACTGGTAGCGCATCGCCATGCAGCTGCGGCATTGGTTATGAAACGCGATGCGCAGGCGGAGCAGCTCGACCAGCCTGGCCGGGATCACGCCCTTGTCGCCCAGCACATCGGCGAAGTGATGCAGCGCGCCCATCAACTCGGGCGCATGGGCAGTCGGTGTCATCATCATCTTGCCGCGCGGGTCCGCCGTTTCGAAAGCGGAGCGCAGCCCGTCCGGGAGCGTCGCGGGGTCGATTTCGGCGAGTCTTGTCATTCGGCGGCCTCCTTCATCGGGTGGCTCTCTCCGCCAAGTCGGTCGATCACCATCGCGCCATCGCGGATAACAGCCCTCAGTGATTCCTGCGGCCGGGCGAGCAGCGACAGATCGGCAATTGGATCGCCATCGACCACGATCAGATCGGCCAGCGCGCCTGGCTCGATCACACCAAGCTTGTCGTGGCCGCCCATTAGCGCCGCCCCGGCATTGGCGGTGCCCCAGCTTAGCACTTGTTCCGCCGACAGCCCTTCGAATCCGCCATAAAACGCAAATTCCCGGCCATAATCGCCGATTTTGTGATCGAGCGGATCGTCTTCCATTACGTCACGGAACACGCCCGAATAATCGTCGCCGATCAGCACCCTGACGCCGGCTGCCTGCGCCTTGGGCAGCATCGCCCGGACATTGTCCTGCTGCGCTGGCAGCTCGGCATCGGCCCAGCCAAGATCGATCATGCATTTGGGGTAGATCATGCTCGGCACCCAGAAAGTGCCGCGTTCGGCCATCATTGCGATGATGTCTTCGTCGATCTCGTCGCCATGATCGATGATATCGACGCCCAGTTCGACGCATTCGCGGATCATGTTCTTCGTCGCCGCATGGGCGCGCACGAAGGCCCCGCGCGAATGGGCGGTCTGTACCACCGCCTCGATCTCGTCGCGCTCCATGGTGCGGGTCGTGGGCCAGGGCAGGCCGCCGTGGCCTGAACTCACGAAGATCTTGATCGTTTCCGCCCCGCGCCGGATCTGCTCGCGCACCAGCTTGCGCATTTCGTCCGGCCCGTCGGCGAATACATCGGTCCCGCCGGTACGAAATTCGCGCCACCATTTGACCGAATCGTTGACGTCGCCGGTCGTGCCAATGTGCAGCGAGCAGGCGCGGATGCGCGGGCCATTGATGATGCCTTGTTCGATAGCGATCTTGAGCGAGGCGTCGATATCGTGCCCAGCCGTCGCGCCGACATAGCCGGTAAAGCCGCTTTCGAGCAGCACGCCGCAATTGCGCACGCCGACCGCCATCAGCACGCCCGGCGGCAGCTCCTTGCCCAGCGGCTCGCCTTCCATGCCCATTGTCAGGGTGAATTTGTAAAAATCGGGATGGAAATGGCAGGTGATGAGGCCGGGCATCAGGGTCATGCCGCCCAGATCGATCGCCTCGCCCGTGGCGGGGCCTTCGCTGACCGAAGCTATGCGGTTTTCTTCGATTGTGACACTGTACCTGCCGTCCAGCATGGTGTGGCCATCGAAGATGCGGGCGTTCGTAAATGTCGGCATAATTGCCTCTCTTGCCGATGAGCGGACGTCTTGCCTGCAAGGCCTACATCGCTCGCCAGTTACGGGCAAGGCGAAGGCGTGGCGGGCCATTCCCATGTTGTGCCGGGCGGGTGCTTGCGGATATGCGGGGGCAAGCAAGTGCAATCGGGAGTAGGTCAGTGGAAGAAAAGCGCATCATTCGCAGTGACGAAGGCGGGCTGTGCACGCTGACACTCGACCGTCCGAGCAAGCTCAACGCGCTCGATACGCAGACCTTCGAGGAACTCGACGCCCATCTCGCCGAGGTCGAGACTGCCAGCGACACTATCGGCTGCGTCGTGCTGCGCGCAAATGGCCGGGCGTTCTGCGCCGGGGCCGACCTTGGCGGGATTGGTGCTGGCTTCACCGATTCGCGCTTCAAGCCGGGTGTGATCGAGCGGCTCGATAGCCTGCCGCAGCCGCTGATCGCGGCGGTCCATGGGGTGTGCTTCACCGGCGGGTTGGAACTGGCGCTCGCTGCTGATTTTATCGTCGCTGACAGCACTGCCCGCTTTGCCGATACCCACGGCAAATGGGGCCTCGTGGGGGCCTGGGGCATCACCCAGCGCCTGCCGCGCCGGATCGGCAGGTCTGCCGCGCTGCGGATGATGATGACTGCGCGGCATGTCTCGGCTGAAGAAGCCAAGGAGCTAGGCCTGGTCGACATGCTCGCCGAGGAGGGCGGGCTTGATGCCATGGTTTCAGAGCTTACCGGAGAAATCCTCGCCAATAGCTGGCACACCAATCTCGCGACCAAGCGGCTGCTCAAGGAAACTGACGGCATGTCGCTCGCCGATGGACTGAGCCACGAGCATTACCGCTATCCGGGCTTTGCACCGGATTACGAGGAACGGATCGCCAGTTTCTCGAAGAAGTGAGAAGTTCACGGTCTCACTTCAGCGTGAGAGGATGCCATCCGCGATCGGCGGCAATGTCGGATACTGTCTCCTGTGTTTACTGAATCAGCAAGTAGTTGTCACAAGCATTCAAACAGATTAATTTCGATCCACAATCGGTCTTCGTCAATTTTCCGTTGATGACAACTCTCTGACCATGCGTGTGTCCCGAAATGTTCTCAAGCGCAATGCATCTATTATATTCTTTAATTATGTCATTTTTCTTGAAATATAGCCCAGTAGCTTCATGAGCATAGGATATATAGCCAATAGCTGTAACCTCATTCCCAACATTTCGGTCAATATCATTAAAGTTTCTGATGGTTGGTCGCAGAGAGTTGGCTTCAATGGTGCTACAGCCACCCAAGGCGAATAAGAGTGCACAAAGAGGTCCGATGCTTCTCATTGAGGCTTCCCTACTTCGATCGCTACAGCTCGATCCTATAAACCCTTGCCGCTGTTCCCGAAAACAGCGCCGCCTTCTCCGCCGCCGAACAGTCCCTCGCAATGATCTTGAATGCGTTCCAGGTCGCACCATAGGTGCCGCCGTCGCGGTCGGGCGGGAAGTTGCTTTCGAACATGCAGCGCTCGGGCCCGAACGCCTCGATGCAGGTCTCGATACAGGGCCGCCATTCCTCGGCCAGAACTTCGGACGGCGCATCGCGGTAGTCGGCGCCGATCGGGCGCGCCATATTCATGCCGAGGCCGCCCAGCTTGACCGCAACATTGGGGCGCCGCGCCAGCTCGCGGATCAGCCCGGCCCATTGCCCATGCGCTTCAGCTTGCTGGTTTTGCCATTTGCCCTGCGATTCGGGCGTGCCAACATGGTCGAGCACGATCTGCAGCTCTGGCAAAGCATCGGCCAGCGCCATCAGCTCTTCCAATTGGGTGTGCAGGCACCAGGCATCGAGGCTGTATCCCATGTCAGACAGCACCTGTGCGCCCTCGCGATAGGCGGGCCGTGTCATCAAGCCCTGCAGCGAAGGGTCGGACGGAAAGCCGAACATGCCTTCCGTGCTCCAAGCGGTCGACATGCGAATACCCCGGAAGCGCTCACCTCCTGCCGTCGCATGCGCCTCGAGCACCGGCCTGACCGCCGCGCCAAGTAGCAGATTGGCGGTGCTGACAATGCGATGGCAGGCGCGCAGCTCTCCGTAATTGCCGCTAGCGCACATCGCGGCGATGCCATTGGCGAACTCGGTCTCGCCTACCGGGCGCAGCTCTTCCGGACCGTCAGCGCGATGCATCGCGTGGCATTCGACGAACACCGTATGGGTGATGGTATGCCCGCTGTCTGAAATCATCTCCTGCATCTCGTCGAACAGGTAGCGGTGCGGCGACATCAGCGAGCCGGGAGCAGGCAGCACATGCCATTGGTGGAGATGCGGATCGATGATCGGCAATTGCGGTTCGAGCGGCGTTTCTTCTTGTGCCATGGCCTGGTTGCCCTCCGATTGTTCCGATAAGTCATAACCCAGGATTGCAAAGCCACGAACTTGGCATCGCCCTCCGGTAAACTACCGGTCGGGCCCTTCGATCACTTGGAAATCCAAGTCGATCCTCCTAAGAACTACCCGATCATGCAAGAAATTTCTCCATTTGACGCCGCCGCCATCCTCATCGTGCTGGCAGCCGCGCTCGGCTATCTCAACCACCGCTTACTCGGCCTGCCATCGACGGTCGGGCTGACAGTGATGGGAGCAGTCGCCTCGCTCGGGGTGATCCTGTATGACCAGCTGCTGCCCGCCAGCATGCTGGCCGAGCAGCTTTCGGCTTTCCTGCGCGATCTCGATTTCCACGCTACGTTGATGGAAGGCATGCTCTCCTTCTTGCTGTTCGCTGGCGCGATGCATGTCGACTGGTCGCATATGCGCAAAGGGCGCTGGCTGATCCTGATCTTCAGCACCGTTGGCGTGCTGATTTCGACCGTGCTGGTCGGATATGCCTTTCTTGCGCTGACCAGTGCGCTCGGCATCGCCATTCCGCTGATCTGGTGCTTTGTGTTCGGTTCGTTGATCAGTCCGACTGACCCAGTCGCGGTGATGGGCGTGATGAAGCGCGCGGCGATGCCCGATACTTTGCAGGCGACGGTCGCTGGCGAAAGCCTGTTCAACGATGGCGTTGGCGTCGTCGTGTTCTCGATCCTGCTGGCGATCGCGCTCGGAACGGAACCGTTCAGCCTTTCTCTTGCCGCCGGCCATTTCTTCCAGGAGGCGATTGGCGGTGGCGTGCTGGGCCTGGTCGCCGGTTATGTCGCCTATCGCGCGATGCGCTCGATCGACGATTACAATATCGAGGTGATGATCAGCCTTGCTGTGGTGATGGGCGGTTATAGTCTGGCGATGGCGCTGCATGTCAGCGGGCCAGTGGCGATGGCGGTTGCCGGGCTGATGATTGGCAATCACGGCGTCGCCTATGCAATGAGCGATGTCACCCGCGACTATCTCATCAAGTTCTGGGCGCTGATCGACGAAATTCTCAATGCGGTGCTGTTCCTGCTGATCGGGTTGGAAGTGATCGCACTGGCCTTCGAGGGTCGGTATATTCTGGCCGGGCTGGGCTCCATCGTCATCGTCATGGCGGCGCGGGCGATCGCGGTGGGAATTCCGCTTAGAGCAATGCGGCGGGCGATCGACATGGGTCCGCTCGCCTTCCCGACGCTGGTGTGGGGCGGCTTGCGTGGCGGAATATCTGTCGCGCTGGCGCTGGCGCTGCCCGATAGCGAAATCCGCACCGCGTTGCTGGTCGCGACCTATGTCGTCGTGCTGTTCGCGGTGATTGTGCAGGGCGGGACGATCGGTGGGCTGATCAAGTGGATCAATGCGCGCATGGCTGATGAAACTCCTGGAGCCCCGGTATGAGCGACATGCGCGGCGGGAAGGATCCCCTGCCGATCGCCGCGCAGGCAGTGACTGCGTCAACCAAGACCATCCCAATGGGCGTTCGCCTCAGGCGATTGCGCGCCTGGCTCAGATTCATCCGCATCCGCTTCGCCAAAGCAGTGCTGCTTCCAGAACTCACGGGCAGCGAGGCACAGGACCTGCGCCAGACTGTCCGCAAGGAAGGCGATCTGACCAGCGGCTATATCCTGATGTGCGCGCTGTCGGCAGGCATTGCCACGCTGGGCATGCTGCAATCCTCGACCGCTGTGGTGATTGGCGCGATGCTGATATCGCCATTGATGAATCCGATCGCGGCTTTGGGATTCGGCTTTGCCTCGCTCGATGGACGCCGCATTCGCGAGGCGGTTCGTGTTGTCGCGATCGGCGCGGCGATCGGTATTCTCACCGCAGTGCTGCTCACTTGGCTCAGCCCGATCCGCAATGCCACACCTGAAATCCTCTCGCGAACGCAGCCAACCCTGCTCGACCTTGGCATTGCGTTGTTCTCCGGGCTTGCCGGTGGCTATGCCACGGTCATCGGCAAGGGCGGCACCGCGATCGGAGTCGCCATCGCCACTGCGCTGATGCCGCCGCTCGCCGTACTGGGCTACGGCCTCGGCGTACTGCAGTTCGAATTCGCGCTGGGCGCTTTCCTGCTATTCCTTACCAACCTTGCGGCGATCACGTTCAGCTTTGCCTTGATCGCCCGGTTGAGCGGCGCGGCCCGGCCGCTGTTCAGGGTCGAATGGCAGCCCCGATATGTCGCCGTTCTTGCCGGGGCCTTTATTGCCCTCGCCATCCCGTTGTCCACGACGCTGGTTCGCATTACGCAAGAGGGGGCCATGCTCTCTGCGGCAAGAACAGCAATCGTTGAGGCGTGCGGTGGCAGGCCCGCGCGTGTCACGCAGATCGATGTCAGTTGGCCGCTATTCGGCGATCCGACGGTTGACGCACTTGTCATCTCCCCAACCTATTCGCCCAACGCCGAAGCGGATGCCGAAAAGCGCCTCGCCGAGATCCTGGATGAAAAGGTCGACATCCATCTCCAGCAGATTCAGGCCACCGATATTCAATCGCAGACCAGCGCAATGATCGATGCGGCGATGGAACGCACCACTGCCGGCATCGCCGCCGACGTACCACCCTATGACAAGATCCGCGCGAGCATTGGCCTGCCGACGGAATCGATCTGGATTAACCGGGCCGAACGCCGGGTCTATGTTGAACCGGTCCGCGCCCCCGAATGGACCCTGTTCGACTATGCGCAGACCGAATTGGCGGCGAACAAGGTCTCCGACAAGTGGAACGTGCGTGTATTGCCGCCGCCGCAAGCAATGTTGCGCGTCAATATCGGAGATCCCGGAATGCCTGCGGCAGGCACGATCTCTCCCGAGCTGGCCGGCTGGGCACTGCTGCTCTGGGGTATGGACAAGGTGGTGATGGAGGCGCCCGATAGCGAGAGTACCAAGGCCTTCATCAAGGGGCTGGCCGAAAAGGGGATAACCGTTTTCAGGAGAGATCCTGCGGCGGATATCGACGTCCGAGGCAGGCGAGATAAGGAGGCTCAGCCGATCGCGGTTATCCGGGTCTATTCGATCAGCCCGTCCCAAGCCGCCAAGAGAGCTGCAGCTGCCGCAGAAGCGAAAAAGAAGGCTGAGGCGGCGAAACAGGCAGAGGCCAAGCCCTAAGGCTGACCGGCCCTCCTCAATCTTCCCGCATATAGGCGTCGTCGCCCTCGATCCAGTCGCGACGGGGCGGGCAGAATATGTCGAGTTCGAAAGTGTCTTCATCGGCGGATGCGCTGTGCAGCAGACCTGAGGGGATCAGCACGATCTCACCTGCTGCAACCATAACCTCCTCGTCCTGCTCTTCGCCGAACCAGAAGCGCAGACCGCCGGTCACCACATAGGTATATTGCTCGTTGTCGTGACGGTGCGCCGGAACGCTGTCTCCTTTGGCGAAATTGACCTGGGCGACCATCATCTTGTCCGAGTGGACGTAGCGCCGACTCATCCCCCCGCGCATCGGTTCGAGCGGCAACTCGTCCCACCGCGTCACACTGGCGCTTGCCTTGGTCATCTGCATCTCCGATAGAATGTGCTGGCCAAACCCTATCGCAAAGCGGGGATTGCGGCGAGGGGAAGCGGATCGTGACGCGTATCATCCAGATCACTGAGCATGGCGGGCCAGAAGTGTTGCAGCCTGCGACCATTCATCTGCCTGCTCCCGGACCCGGCGAAATTCGCATAGGCCAGACTGCGGTGGGGGTGAATTACCACGACGTTTACGTTCGCTCCGGCCTCTACCGCACGCTTGCGCTGCCCGGTGTGCCGGGAATCGAAGCGGTCGGCGTGGTCGAGGCATGCGGGCCGGGCGTCACGGGCTTCGTGCCTGGTGATCGGATCGCTTACGTCAACGCGCAATATGGCTGCTATGTGCAAGCGCGCAACCTGCCCGCTGCGCTTGCCGTCAAGCTGCCCGATGCGATCAGCGATGCCGGGGCTGCGGCCTCATTCATGAAGGCGTTGACGGTCTGTATGCTGATCCGCCGCGTGCGCCATCTTGAGGCCGGCGAAACGGTGCTCGTCCATGCCGCTGCAGGCGGTGTTGGGCAGCTTCTTACCAGCTGGGCGAGCCATCTCGGCGCGCACGTGATCGGCACGGCTGGCAGCGAGGAAAAATCGGTAATCGCCCGTGCACATGGGGCCAGCGACGTCATCCTCTACAAGCAGGAAGACGTAGCGGTCCGAGTGATGGAGATCACCGGCGGTGAGGGCGTAGCCGCGGCCTATGATGCGGTGGGTGCCGACACATTCCAGGGCAGCCTGGCGTCGCTGGCATTTGAGGGTCATCTCGTGTTCTACGGCCAGGCTTCGGGGCCGGTCGATGCCTTCGCGTCGGCGATGCTGGCAGGCAAGTCGCTGTCGATCACCCGGCCAATCATATTTCACTACACCCGCACCAGGGCGATGCTGGAGGAAATGGCTGCGGCTTGCTTCGAGGCCTTCGAGAAGGGCATCATCAAGCCGATCATCCCGCTCGAACTGCCGCTGGAGGAAGCGGCGCGGGCGCATGAAGTGCTCGAAGCCCGGCAGAGCCCCGGCGGCATCGTCCTGATACCCTGATGAGCGAACATATGAGACAAGGAGAAATACAAGCATGTCCTACAAGGTAGCCCTGGTCACCGGTGCAGCTGCCGGTATTGGCGCAGCATGTTGCAAGCGGCTGGCCGAAGACGGCATCGCCATCGGCGTGCTCGATCTCGACAAGGAGCGCTGTGCAGAGACGATCGACGCGATCAAATCCGCCGGAGGCACCGCCATCGCTGTCGCCGCCGATGTCTCGAACCGCGAGCAAGTGCACGCCGCGGTTGAAGAGGTGCGCGAGGCGCTCGGCCCGATCACGATCCTGGTCAACAATGCCGGCATCGCCGAATTCATCGATTTCGAGGACATCACCGATGAGAAATGGGACCGGATGTTCGCGATTAATTGCCGCGGGCCCTTCATCGTCACCCAGGAAGTCCTGCCCGACATGAAGGCTGCTGGATGGGGCCGCATCGTCAATATTTCCTCGTCCAGCGCGCAGACCGGAACCAAGGTGCAGGTACATTATTCCTCGTCCAAGGGCGCGATCGTCAGCTTCACTCGCTCGCTAGCCGAGGCGTTCGGGCCGCTTGGCATCACCGTCAACAACATCCCGCCCGGATCGGTGATGGGCACGATCATGTCGGAGGAAAACCGTTCGCGTTTCCCGATTCCGATCGACGAACTCACCGCGGCCATGCCGGCGCGGCGCCTTGGTATCCCGGAGGACATCGCCCATACCTGCGCCTTCCTGTGCGACGAGGCGTCAAGCTACATCACTGGCCAGACGGTCGGCGTTAACGGCGGCAGGGTGGTGAGCTGAGCGGTCTGGCAGCCATCAGCGAGGTTCGCGCAGCCAATCGAGCATGATGCCCGCGAAAGTCTCGGGATACTCAACCATCGGGAAATGCCGCGCGTTTGGCATTTCGACGTAGCGCGCGCCGGGAATCAGCTTGGCGATCTTGCGATTGCCTGCAGGCGGCGTGCCTGTGTCCTCATCGCCGCACACCACCAGCGTCGGCACAGTCACCGATGGCAGACCGGCTGTGACATCGTAATTCTCGATGGCGATGGCCCCGGCGCGATAGCCCTCCAGGCTCGTCGCTGCGACCGTCTCGCGCAGTTGCTGCCACCGCTTTGGCCGGCGTGGCCTGAATGCGTCAGTGACCCAGCGCTCCATCGAGCTGTCGGCGAGGGGTTCGAGCGAACCGGCGGCGTTCATCGCGTCAAAGCGCGGTTGCCAGAGGCTTTCCATTCCCCCGGCGAGCCGTTCGGGCGAAGTGCCGCTCAGCATCAGCGAGTGGAGCCTGTCGCCGTGGGCGATGGCAAAGCACTGGGCGATCATTCCGCCGATCGAAAGTCCGATCAGATGCAGTTTTTCGACTTCGAGAAAGTCCAGAACCAGCGCCACGTCTTCGGCCAACTCAGCCATGGTGCAGGAACCGTCTGAAGCATCGCTGCCGCCATGGCCGCGCATGTCTGGGCGCAGCACCCGGTAGCCTTCGCCCAGCAGAACCGGCAGCTGCTCTGCCCACACGCCCATGTCTTGCGACAGCGAATGCAGCAGGCACACCACTGGGCCATCGTCGGGGCCGGCAAGATCATAGTGGATGCGGCGATTTCCAGCCCTGATCAGCATGATATCCCCACTTGAGAGCGCGCGATTGATGGTTGCCCTTGAAGCCGAGCTACTACACGCTTGGACATAAACCTAGAGATGGGTGAAATAG
>JAQWKP010000342.1 GCA_029247785.1 Novosphingobium sp. | reverse complement strand
AATGTCAGGAACTTAACATCCATCTGGATGTGGTGACCAGGAACCTGTTTGTTATAGCGCTTGGTATGGATTTTGCGCATCCGCGTTCCGCGCGGCAGGCGGTTGAGGCCATTGCGCCTGAGTATCCGATAGATGGTAGCGTCGGATAATTTGATGTCGTGATAGCGTGCCAGGTACCACATGATGCGTTCAGGCCCGAGATGGTACTTACGCCGTAGATGGAGGACTTTCTCGGCCACCTCAGGCGGCGTCTGATTAGCCGGATTTTTTGGAATGGTTTTGGCATTGACCAGCCCATCTTCACCATCGCGATCATAGGCCCGCCTCCATCTGTAGAAGCTGGCCCGGGCAATGCCAAAATAGCGGCAGGTCTTTGACACATGCCCGGTTCGCTTTGCGTGCTGCAGTACCCGTAATTTGCGCTGCACCTCGCGCTGGTCTTCTCTGGTCTTTCGAAAAATCTCTTTCCATCACTGGAAGCTTACAATAAGGTGTCTCGCGAGACCCTGCATATCTACAAATAGGCTTTATGTTATGCGTGCGGAGTTGGTGCCTGTGTAACGCAGCGTCATCCAGGGGCGAAGGGAAAGGTTTGTATGAGGATCTTGAAAACGAGCTTGATGAGCGGCGTCGCCGCGACCTGCTTTGGCGTAACGATGCCGACCGCAGCAGCAGCAGAAGACGCTCCGATCATCGTCACCGCACAACGGTACGAGCAAGATGCACAAGACGTTCCGATTTCGATGACGGTCTTCAGTCAGGAAGAGATCACCAAGCGAAATGTTGCTATTGCGAGCGATCTGGCGACCTATACGCCTTCGCTTTCAGTGAACCGGCGCTTCGGACCGGAGAAATCGTCGTTCAGCCTCCGTGGTTTCACCCAGGATCTTTCAACCGCCCCTACCGTCGGCGTCTACTTTGCTGAAGTCGTCGGCGTTCGCGCCCAGGGTGGTACGACTTCGGGCAACACAGTGGGTGCCGGCGCCTTCACCGACTTGGAAAATGTCCAGGTGCTTAAGGGCCCGCAAGGTACGCTGTTCGGCCGCAACACCACAGGCGGCGCCGTCCTGCTCACGCCGAAGAAGCCGACGGGTGATCTCGAAGGCTATGTCGAAGGGACATACGGCAATTTCGACCAGATTCGCCTAAAGGGCGCTCTCAATGTCCCGCTTTCGGAAACATTCAAGGTCCGCGTTGCCGGTGAGCGCAACAAGCGCGACGGCTATATGAAGAACATGTCGGGGATCGGCCCTGGAGACTATAACGACGTCAACTACACGTATGCTCGTTTGAGTATTGTCGCCAATCTGACTCCCGACCTCGAGAATTACACAATCTTCCATTACAGCGACTCGAACACGAACGGTTACGCATCGCGCATTAGCGGTTGCGCCAACCCGACATCGCCTGAAAACCCACTGAATACGGTCGCGGGAACGCCTGGCTATAGCGGTACGCGGCATCTTCGCGCGGCTGCTTGTGGCACCCAGCTGGCACGCCAGAGCGCTCGGGGTGATAGCCTGTACCAATTTGAAACCCGGAACCAGAACCCGTTCCTCAAGATCACGCAGTGGCAGGTGATCAACACGACGACCTGGGATGTCAGCGACAATATCACCATTAAGAATACGATGAGCTATGGCGAATTCCGCGAGCGCGCCAATTTCGACCTCAACGCCAGCAATTTCGTAGTTCCGGCAACCGATGTATCCCCGATCTTCGGACCAGGCTTCGATCTTACCCGGATCAGCCCCTTCCTAACCACGACTGGTGGGGCGCCGGGTGGATTTCCGCTGTTCGGCGTAGCTGGCACGCCCTTCGACCAGATCGTTTTGGATACAGCAGGACCGGGCATCTACAACTCGTCCGAATCAACTTTTACCGAGGAATTGCAGATTCAATTCAATTCGGGCGACGGAAAGTTCAACGGTTCTGTCGGCGGTTATCTCGAATTCGCACGTCCGATCGGCTTCAACGGCGGCCGCACTGGGATTTTTCTGGATTGCGTCAGGCCGCAGAACCTGACCTGCAGCAATCCGCTGTTCTTCGGTTCGATTTCCGAATCGAGTACCAAGCTGGCGTTCGACAACCACGGCATCTTTGCCCAAGGCACATACAATTTCACAGATCAGCTCGCGGTGACTGTCGGCGCCCGTTATACGATGGACAAGATCGTCGGCGTCACCCAGGGCACGCGGGCCTCGTTAAGCACACGGCCCGGTTCGTTCCCCGATCCCTTGACCGGTGTGTCCATCCTTCGCAGATGCACCGACTCGTTCCGCCATGGCGCGGTAGCAGTCCAGGAGGATCGGAGCGTTTGTCGGACCAACCTGACCAACAAGTCAAACAAGCCGACATGGCTCATCAACTTCGACTACAAGCCGAATTCGGACATATTGGTCTATGCAAAATACGCGCGCGGCTATCGTCAGGGCGGAATCAATTTTACGAACCCCGGCGTCGAGCTCTGGGATCCGGAAAAGCTAGACTCATATGAGGTTGGCTCAAAATTCAGTTTCCGGGGACCGGTCAGTGGTTTCATTAACGTGGCCGCTTTTTATAACTCACTGAGCGACCAACAAGTCTTTGCAGCCTTGGTCGCGAGCCCCGCAGGAGCCGCAGCAGGCGTCGCCGGAGGCGCGGCAATCATCAATGCCGGCAAGTCCCGGGTCTATGGCGCAGAAGTCGATGCATCCGCGCTGTTTTTCGACAGTCTCCGCATCACCTTCGGCTATGCTTATCTCAATACCAAAGTGAAATCCGTCGATGCTGCAGCGGTGTCCGGTGACGGTTCGGCATTGGGGCAGCTGCTTGTTGGCACGCCGTTCGGCCAGATCATACCAAGGGTTCAGGTAGGTTCGCGCTTCAACGACACTCCGGAGCACAAGCTGACGGCGACCGCCACTTACACGCTGCCGCTGGATGAGAGCATCGGGGAAATCTCGATCGGCGCGACTTTCGTGCACACGTCCGGCTCAATCGTTGACGGTGCCTCGCCAGCGTTCGTTAACGGAATTGCCCTCGGCGTGTCACCCAGCAACAACCTGCTCAATCTTAACCTAGACTGGAAGGGCGTTGCCGGATCTCCGATTGATCTGGCGCTGTTCGTGACCAATGTCACCAAGGAGGTGTACACTGTCACATCCGGCGGCGGCTGGGCTTCGTCGGGCAATGGCGACATTCAGTTGAACCCGCCACGCTTCTACGGTGTGCGCGTACGCTTCAGCTTCGGCCCCAACTAACCGAAAAATATACCCGCACCGGCCCGGCAGAGCGGATAGGACGAAGGCAATATTCGGGATAAATGGAAGAAAGCGTTCCATGAATTGATTGCCAGAACGCGCCTCGAACCTTTCTGCGCTCGCTAGCCGGAGACTGGGCAGTAGCTTCAAATAGCTCATCGTTCTGGCATCGATTGTACCGTGACATGGTAAGAAGATAATCGCTGGAAATCATTTGATCTTACCTTCTATTGTGGGCTCGATGACAACATATCAAAAGCAGTAAGATGTCTGCTTTCCCACAAAGCCGCCCTTATACTTCCCACCTAGTCCCAGCCGTTCGGCACCAAGTTTTGCGCCATGGTAGGAAGCGAGCCTATTTACAGTCGTTCAATGCTATTTCCGCAGCCATACGATCAACCATGTTGAAAACACTCTTTCTTCCGGGCGCTGCTGGCAGCACGTCCTATTGGAAACCCGCTGCTACTCGTGCGGAAATAGAAGGGGTGTTTCTCGCATGGCCTGGTCTACGCGCCGAAAAGCGACAGCGGGGAATTGACGGAATAGACGATCTGGTCGCTCTGGCAGCGAAGGAGATCACGGAGCCTGTAAACATCGTAGCGCAATCGATGGGCGGCTTAATAGCGATCCGGTTGGCACTGGCTCTGCCCCACCTCGTCAAGCGCCTTGTGTTGGCCGTGACCTCGGGCGGTGTACCCATTGCGGACCTGGGTGGATCTGACTGGCGACCTGACTACTTTGACGCCTTTCCAAATGCTGCTGCGTGGATTGCGGAACCGGTCAGTGATCTGTCGTCGCAAATCCCTGCTATCCGTGCCCCGACGTTGTTGTTGTGGGGGGACGCCGACCCCATACGCCGCTTTCCTCGCCGTGAATAGCCCCTAGATTTGCAGACACCTACTTCCCTAAATTTGAGGCAAGGAGGCGATGATGAGCAAGGGTACTTTCAACGATGATTTCAAGCGCGACGCGGTGGCCCAGATCACGGAGCGGGGCTATCCGGTTGCGGAG
>JAQWKP010000340.1 GCA_029247785.1 Novosphingobium sp. | reverse complement strand
AAACTGCTCGGAAGTGCTTGAGCTGCTTTCGGCGCTTTACAATGGCGAGATGCGCCCGGTGCGGCGTCCGGTGGATGAAACCGATATCGGCCACATGTTGCCATACCGACGGGTGAGTTTCGGGCTCGATGCGCTGGAACTGCGCGGCGGCGGTGCTCAGGACTTCGCAGCGATCATCAGCCTCAAGGATTATCCTGACACCACTGCGCCGGGCCTGACCGACGCGTTGCTCAGACTGCCCGCCGAGCTGGTGCTGAGCGAGAGCTATGCCCCGGCCGACCGGCAGGTAGCGCGCGAGCGGATCGATCTGGCAGTCAGACGGCTCAGAAGCGCGGATGAGGAGGCCGTGTCAGAGCGGCGCGAAATGGCTTCGGCCCGCGATGCACTGGGCACCGGCTCTGCCGGTTTTGGCGATCACCACCTCTCGCTGCTGGTGCGTGCAGGTGACCTGGAAACGCTCGATTCGGTGAGTGCAGCCTGCTCGGCGGCGCTGGCCGATGCCGGAGCGATCGCGGTGCGTGAGGAAGTCAATCTGGAACCCGCCTTCTGGGGCCAGATGCCGGGCAATGAAGACTATCTGGTGCGCCGTTCGCTGATCTCTTCGGCGAATATGGCCTGTTTCGGATCGTTCCACGGTTTCGCCATGGGACAGGCCTCGGGCAATCATTGGGGCGAAGCGGTGACGCTGCTCACCACCACCAGCTCGACGCCGTTTTTCTTCAATTTTCATGGCTCTGGTTCGGGCGGGGGCGACCTTGGCAATTTCACCGTGATCGGCCCGTCTGGCTTGGGCAAGACGGTGGTGATGAATTTCCTCGCGGCGCAGGCCCAGAAGTTCGAGCCGCGCACCATCCTGTTCGACAAGGATCGCGGCGGTGAAGTGTTCCTGCGCGGGATTGGCGGCACCTATAGCCGGATCGCGGCGGGTCATCCGACCGGCTTCAACCCGTTGGCGCTCCCCGATACGCCTTCCGACCGATCATTCCTGCGCGACTGGCTCGGCGTATTGCTGAAGGCGGCAGGACCCGAAGAGGAAGCGATCATCGCCGGTGCGGTCGATGCGGCTTTTGCCAATGAGGCCTCGTTGCGGCGCTTGTCGCATTTCCGCGAATTGCTTGCCGGAAGCCGGCGGCCTGAGCCGGGCGATCTGGCGAGCAGGCTGGATGCCTGGATCGTCGATGGCCCCAATGGCGGCGGCGAGCATGGCTGGTTGTTCGACAATGAGCAGGACCAGCTCGACCTTTCGCACCGGGTGCTGGGCTTCGATATGACTGCCCTGCTGGAAAGCCCACGCTTGCGCACGCCGGTGATGATGTATTTGTTTCATCGCATCGAGGAGCGGCTCGACGGGGAAGCGACCATGATCCTGATCGACGAGGGCTGGAAGGCACTGGATGACGATGTCTTCGCCCATCGCATCCGCGACTGGCTCAAGACGTTGAGGAAGCGCAATGCCCTGGTCGGCTTTGCCACGCAGTCGGCGCGTGATGCACTCGATTCGCGGATCGGTCCGGCGCTGGTCGAACAGACCGCGACGATGATCTTCACGCCCAATGCAAGGGCGCGGCCCGAGGATTATTGCGAGGGCTTCGGCCTGACGCTGCATGAGCTTGAGGTGATCCGCACCCTGCCTGCCCATTCGCGCTGTTTCCTGATCCGCCAGGCCGATGCCTCCGTGGTGGTGCGCCTCGACCTGTCCGGCATGCCCGAAGTGCTCACTGTGCTGTCGGGGCGCGAGGCGACCGTGAGGAAGCTCGATGGTTTGCGTGAAACCCATGGCGATGATCCAGCGGGTTGGTACTCGCATCTGACAGGCGCGGACTGGCCCGGTGACAGGCGGGACGAGAGCGATAGTGTCGACTGGAAAGAGGCAGCCGAATGAGCGCTTGCGACCAGCTCGTCGAATTTGCCTCGGCTGGGGTCGCTCCGTCGTTGCGCGCGGTCGATTGCGTGGCTGGCGAGATGACGGCTGGCGCCTTTAACCGGCTATTCGGGGCCGAGGGTGCGCTGGTGCCGGTGCTGACGATTTGCCTGACGCTGTATATCGCCTTTTTTGCGCTGTCATTGCTGACCGGGCGATCGACATTGGGCATTTCGGCTCTGACTCCGCGCATGTTGACGCTGGGCCTGGTGCTGACCTTTGCGACAAGTTGGATCGCCTATAGTCAGGTGCTGTGGAACCTCGCCGTGGCGGGCCCAGACTGGGTCGCATCGATGCTGACAGGCTCTAAGGGCTCGGCGAGCCTGATCTTCGCTGACCGCATCGACATCGTGTTCGCCGCGATTTCCGAAATTGGCAAGTTGGCGAGCGCGGCCGGTGCTGCAGGTGCTACCGAAGCTGGCTCACAGGCGCTTGCCAGCGGTGCAGCCGGCATGTTCAAACCGGCCGATATCATGTGGCTTGGCGCGTTATTGCTGTTGCTCGGCACGGTGGGCGTGCTGCTGGCTGCGCGGATTGCGTTGGCGGTGCTGATGGCGCTGGGCCCGATATTCGTGGTGCTCGCATTGTTTGGAAGCACGCGCGGGCTGACGGCGGGTTGGCTGAAAGGCGTGGTGCTGACAGCGCTGGTTCCGCTGCTGGTGGTGCTGGGCGGCTCGATTGCGCTGGAAATGCTGGTGCCGGTAATTTCCGCTTTGTCGCAGAGCGCGTTGCTTGGCGAGATCAGCGGACGGGCCGCCATGGCCCTGTTCCTGGTCGCATCGGTGCATGTTGCGCTGATGGCGATGGTGATGAAAGTGGCGGTGACGATGGTGTCTGGCTGGCAGGTCTTCGGCCTCGCCTCTTCCGGCCGCGGTGAGAGAGAGGTTGCCTTGTCCGCCCCATTGCCTGCGACGGTGCCGACTGCGGCCCCTGCCGCCGGGATGCATCGACCCGCAACGAGCGCAGCCAATGGGGCGCATCTGCAGCAATCCGAGGCGCTGGCGACGAGTAGTGCGCATGAGCCAGCGAGCAGCCCGGCCCACCGCAGGGTGACAACTCTGGTGGCAGGCGGTGGTGTCGAACCGCTGCAATCACGCGTGCAAGATCGCGCGCGCGGCATTGGCAGCCGCTTTCGCGCAGCATCGAATGACAGCGGGCGCGCCATGTTGAAAAGCATGGGCAAGGAGAAGATGCAGTGAGAATGCGCAAGCAGCTCGTGGCCCTAGTGACGGCGCTGGCGGCCATGGCTCCCGCGGCTTTGGCGCTGGCCGACGACCGCTTGGTGAGCCGGGTCTTTGCAGAAGACGAAGTCGTGCGGATCGATGGCAGGCTCGGGGTTCAGGCGACCATCAGTTTCGGCGAGAACGAGCATATCGAGAATGTCGCGGTGGGCGATTCGGCCAAGTGGCAGATAACGCCGAACAAGCGGGCGAACCTGCTGTTCGTCAAGCCGCTCGAGGCCGGCGCGCGCACCAATATGACGGTGGTGACCGACCGCCACACCTATTTCTTCGATCTTGTCGCCTCGTCCAGAGCCAAGCCGGTTTACTTGCTGCGCTTCACCTATCCCGAAGAAGAGAAGCTCGCCGCTGCGAAGGCTCGCGAGGAACGGCAGCTGGCGCTGAATGAGCTGGAGCAGGACTTGCTGTCGGGCGATCCGGCGATTGCGCCCGCAGACCCGGCGACGCTCAACTTTGCCTGGAAGCGCAAGGGCGATGCCGAGCTGATGCCCTCGCGCATCTATGATGACGGCAATGCTACCTATCTGCTGTGGCCGGCCAAGCGAGCGATTCCGGCGATACTGGTCGAAAACGAGCAGGGTGATGAAGGCCCGGTCAATTACTCGGTCAGGGGCGATACCATCGTCATCGGCGAAGTGCCTTCGCGGATTTTGTTGCGATCCGGCAAGGCCAGCGCGACGCTTGAAAACCTGCATGAGGTGTCAGATGCCAGCAACTCCTCGGCATCGTCTACGCCAACGTCTTCTGGGCTTGTGTTCTTGGCCGCCAAGCTGCCAGCCTCCCGCTCATTGGAAAGGAACTGATCGATGGCTCCCAATTCGACATTGCGCGAAAGGTCCAGCGAAGACCGGGCCCGCGATCCGCGCGAAGCTGGTGAAGGCGCTGAGATTATCGATCTGGCGACGCGCACCGTCCTGCCGGTGGTCAGCCAGAGAAAACGCGGTGACGGGCTCGGGCTGGTCGCCGGAATCGCCATCGTCGCTGCGCTGGGCGGCTTGACGCTATGGAGCATGAACGCGGCCCGCGAAGACGCTACGCAGCAGGCGTCCTCGCCTGCCCCCGTGCGGCAGGTGGCAGCAGTTCCGGCTCCCGCGCAGCCGGGCGTGCTGCCGCAGGTCGCGCCTGCTCCGCAAGAGGTACAGCCTTCTCCGGTGCTGGCGGCACCGCCCCAGGCGGCTTCGTCATTTGCCGTCAATCCGCATTCCAGCCCCACCGTGACGTTCGATGCCAGCGCCCTTCCCGGCCCCGTCGTGGCTGCGCTGGCGCCGACGGTGGGCGCTGCGGGCAAGGGCAACTCCAATGAGGACTTTGCCGCGCGGCTGGGCGGGCTCGGCAACACCACCGCAACAGCTGCGGCGAATTTCGATCCGGCGACCACCGTGACTCAGGGCACGCTGATCCCCGCCGTGTTGGAGACCGCGATCAACACCGACGTTCCCGGTTTTGTCCGCGCGATCGTCAGCGCCGATGTCAGGAGTTTCGATGGAAGGCATGTCCTGGTGCCGCGCTCATCGCGGCTGATCGGCCAGTATAAGTCAGGCCTCTCGGCGGGCCAGAAACGCGCCTATGTGATCTGGACAAGAGTTATCCGGCCCGACGGGGTCTCGGTCAATCTCGGCTCACCGGCGATCGGTTTTGGCGGCGAGACCGGGTTGGCCGGCAAGGTCAATTCGCATTTCTTCTCGCGCTTCGGCTCGGCCCTGCTGCTCTCGGTGGTCGGCGGGTTGTCGGCGATTGGCGGCAATAGCGGCGTGATCATCGCCGGCGGCGGCCAGTCTGCTGCAGCCGCGGCTGTCAATCAGAATGGACAGATGGGGCCGACCATCCGCGTGCGCCAGGGTGAGCCAATCCGCGTCTTTACTGCCAAGGATCTCGATTTTTCCAAGGTGCAGTGAAAAGCGCACCTCACCCCTTCGGGTAATCTTGCCGTCACCGCAAGTTGCCGGATTTCATGCCTATACAGACGCACCCAGCATCGATAACGTCTGTGCGTAGCTAGTTCTTAGACTAAATCCGGCCGTTCGATGCCGGCTTATTGGGGGAAAGCAGATGGCGGTATCCGATCATGTCGACTTCAACGGTTTCATGGATGGTGTGAAGCGCCGCAATGCATATCAGCCCGAATTCGTTCAGGCCGTGCAGGAAGTGGCCGAGGACATCTTCGACTTCATCGCCGACAAGGAAGATTATCACGAGCAGCAGATCCTGCGCAGGATCGCCGAACCTGATCGGGTGATGTCTTTCCGGGTTTGCTGGGAGGATGACAAGGGCAATATCCGCGTGCAGCGCGGCTGGCGCGTGCAGAACAACAATGCGATCGGGCCCTATAAGGGCGGCATCCGTTTTCATCCCAGCGTTACTGAAAGCGTGCTGAAATTCCTCGCCTTCGAGCAGACGTTCAAGAACGCGCTGACCGGCCTGCCGATGGGCGGCGGCAAGGGCGGTGCCAATTTCAATCCCAAGGGCAAATCCGAGCGTGAGATCATGCGGTTCTGCCAGTCCTTCATGACCGAGCTGTATCGACACATTGGTGCCGACGTTGACGTTCCTGCCGGCGATATCGGCGTTGGCGGGCGCGAAATCGGCTTCATGTTCGGCCAGTACAAGCGGATCACCAACCAGTTCACTGGCGTGTTGACCGGCAAGGGCCTGGAATTCGGCGGTTCGCTGATCCGGCCCGAGGCAACCGGCTATGGCGCGGTCTATTTCATGTCGAATATGCTGACAGCCAAGGGTGATAGCATTGAAGGCAAGAGCGCGGTGATATCCGGCTCTGGCAATGTCGCGACCCATGCCGCGGAAAAGATCGTCCAGCTCGGCGGCAAGCCGCTGACGATGTCCGATTCGGGTGGCTTCATTCACGATCCCGATGGGCTGACCCAGGAAAAGATCAATTGGATCAAGCAGCTCAAGAATGAGCGTCGCGGTCGGATCAGCGAATATGCCGACGAGTTCAAGGGCGCGACATTCCATGAGGGCAATACGCCGTGGAATGTCGATTGCGACCTCGCGCTACCTTGCGCCACCCAGAACGAGCTGCTCGGCGATGACGCAAGGGCGCTGGTCGCCAATGGCTGCATCGCGGTGTCGGAAGGCGCGAACATGCCTTCGGACCTGGAAGCGGTGCATGTGTTCAAGGATGCGAAGATCATGTTCGCGCCGGGCAAGGCGGCCAATGCCGGAGGCGTTGCAGTCTCCGGGCTCGAGATGAGCCAGAATTCCGAGCGCCGCTCATGGAGCGAGGACGAATTGCAGCAAATGCTCAAGGACATCATGTCCGGCATCCACGAACGCTGCCTGACTTATGGTGATATGGGCGGCGGCTATGTCGATTACGTCAAGGGCGCCAATATTGCCGGCTTCAAGAAGGTTGCTGACGCGATGCTGGCCTTCGGAGTTGTGTGACACCGGCGCTCTAAGGAGTGAGGCTTTGAATGGAGGGCCATAAATTGGCGGAACAAACAGACTCGTCACTCACGAAATACGACGACACCAGCTATTCCAACCACGCCATCCACCTGGTGCGCACCTCCATGATGGTGCACATGCAATTGAGCCAGATGGCCGATCAGAAGGCGAGCTTGCTGATGGGTGCGTCTTTTGTCGTATTCTCCATCGCGGTCGGCCAGGCGGCGGCAGGGAGCTACAAGATTTCGCTGTTGATCCTGGCGCTTTCGGCATTCATTTCGGCGAGTTTCGCAGTCGCCGCGGTGGTCCCCAAGGTCATGGCTAAGCCACCCACAGGCGCCAGGCGAAACCTGTTGTTCTTCGGTGTGTTCACGCACATGCTGGAGGACGATTATATCGACCGGATGATGGAAGCGAGCGAGACCGACGGTCGCGTGCTTTCAACCATGGCGCGCGATATCTACCAGAACGGCATGGCCCTTCAGACCAAGAAATACCGCCTGCTCGCATACGCTTATCGCACCTTCCAGGTCGGATTGTCGCTGACGTTTTTCGTCTTCCTTTACGAAAGCCAGGACGCGATCGCGGCAATCTTTGGGTGAGTTCCATCGCGGGCAAGTAATGTGGCCGTCAGTTCCGGAGCCTGGACTTCCCTCGCGAATTGCCGGGTCTGAATTGAAAGTGCGCGTCTAGTTTTTCTTCCCAGATTTCCCGGGTCGCCTGGTCGCGCTTGCCCCATAAATTGGTCTTTTGGTTTGGGTCAGCTGCGATATCGAAAAGTTGATGCCTGGTTGGCTTGTTGGGGCTGCGGCATCTTATGTATTTTTCAAGCCGCTCCTCTTGCACCCTGTCGAGAACGGCATTGCATTCCAGTCCCATGAACGTGGTCTTGAACCCGAATTCATGGAAGATGGCGGCATCGCTTGGCTTGGTAAAAAGAGAAATTCCATCCCAAATTCGAGGAGCAGGCAAGTCAAGCATATCGAGAAGTGTAGGCATGACATCCAGTTGCTGAGGCACCGCACGGCTGAGGTCAGGCACCGCGGCCTCGTTTGACGCGATGACCAATGGTATCCTCACCAGGCCTTCTGTGATCGTGTCAGATAACGCGTGTCCCACTATGTCGTTATCTCCCATTTCCTCTCCATGATCGGAGAGGAACATGAATATCGAGTCTTGGGTGAAACCCTTCCTAGCAAGTGCGCCCCAGGCGGAATTCATATAGTTATCAAGCTGAACAAGCTTGTTGTCATAGTGTATTTGCAACGCTGTTCGTTCTTCATCCGTATTGACGCGCCTCCTCTGGAGGATCGCCTTATTGTCGAGAAATGGGCCAAAACGCTTGAACCGACTCTCTTCCTCTCCAGACATATGAGGGGAAAAGAAAAATACGAATATCAAGGCGGGACCCTCGGCGGCCGAGGGCAGGGCTTCCACGCCTTCGATTGCGATCCGATCTGAATTCAACGGCGTATCGCTCGACTTGTAATCATAGATTGTATCAGCTTCTTCTTCAAGAAAACGCCAATAGTAGTTGTGTTTGAAGCGGCGATGATCACTGACAAGTACATGGTGCGTCTTATAGCCATGCTCACGGAGCACCTGACCTATGCCTAGAGCGCCAAATGGCGGTGTGTTCACGAAGCTCCTGCTGGCCAGGGTGCTGAGAACGCCGCAGACCGAATCTGTGCAAGTGGAGCGGGCTATTGCCGAGTCAAAGAAGCGATATTCATCGCGCATACGCTCCAGAAACTGGCTCGTAGGGCGCGTGTGACCAAACAAGGCGAGGTGATCTGGATTCACAGAATCCGCCATGAAGATGACGATGTTGCGCTTTGGTCTGTTGGCAGACGGAACATATGCCGCGCGGGCCGCC
Organism: Novosphingobium sp.; assembly: GCA_029247785.1. Classification (GTDB taxonomy): domain Bacteria; phylum Pseudomonadota; class Alphaproteobacteria; order Sphingomonadales; family Sphingomonadaceae; genus Novosphingobium. The sequence goes on along the minus strand of JAQWKP010000340.1, from coordinate 28,823 downwards.
GCCTCCGCCTCGGTCAAGTGGACTATGCGGTCGGTACTCTGAAAGCGCTCACCATATCCAAGCATGCCGAGGACCGGGTCGCGAAAGAATTTCTGTGTTTTGCCGGCCATCAGTGACAGGGCAATTGAGGCTACGATAATGCCGAGGAGGCAGGTGGTTGAAAGCGTTTGCCCCATCGTTGCCGTTACTCGTTTGAGGGATATCGCGGCAAGCCATGCGGCGAGGCCGATTCCGATCGGAATCGTTATGACCTGCCAGGTTGGAAGAAAGGGCTCGATGGCTGGCCAGTTGTCCCACAGAAATACCAGAGAGATATTCTGCGATATCTGGATATTCGCAAAGTATTGAGCCAGTATGCTGAATAAATGAAGCATAATAATAAGAAACACGACAGCAAAAGCGGCCCTGGCAGCCGGAGCCTTATCAGACCAGATCATTATAAGTAAAAATGGCCCGGACAAGGACGTAATAACAGCCATATGTCGTACGAAGAATGAATAAGGATGGCTGAATGCTATAACATGCGTAAATAATATATAACAAACCACCATGGCATAGGTGGTAATATATAGGAATGCGCCTATTGATTTCTTCTTATCAGACATCACCTGGTTCATCGTAAAGCGAAGGCCCTCGCAAAGCAAAAAGCATCAATTGCAATCCGACTCTCGACCAAACCGAAAACTGAACGGCGCCGACCGTGACGCCTGGTTGATGCCTGCGGTGTCACTCATTCTTGCCAAAGCAGTCGCACAAACCTTCAGCGTGTTCCATAGCGTCTGGCACACCGTCGGTTCAGGCAGATTTTGGATGCCATGCTCAAGATAATCCCCCTCTTGTGGCGGAGCACGTCACGGTACCGTAGCGCGGGTCGAAAGGCTTTCCTACACGAATGACATTTGCGATGTAGAGGGCCGCTCTTTCACATCGTCGTAAACCATTCTAATTTTGCCGAAAAATTGGCAATGCCGCAGGCGTTTCCCAAAGCTCTTTCCATGCTTCATACGGGTGAAGTTCGAGTAGTTATATCCACTGCAAACCCGGCACTTTGACGCGGGATTGCCTGACTGCGAGTGAAGTTCCTGAGGCGCGCGTCACTTCACGCCGAGCGTCGCGGCCTGCTGGCGAATCGCGGCCGCTTGTGCCGGGTTAGCTGCTGCTGCGTCCTTGAGCGCCTGGCTCGCCTTGTCCTTCTGGCCAAGCGTTGCCCGGCTGCGGATCAGCATCAGCCACCCGTCGACATTGGCGGGGTCGCCCTTGAGACGGCTTTCCAGCCGCGCGACCATGCCTTCGGCCATTTCGCGCTGCTCGCCCGGCGGGATTTGCGAAGCCGCTGCAAGGTCCTGCGCCGAGGGCCCGGGTATGGCGCGCGCTGCCGCAGGCATGGGCGGTGCGGGAGGGGATTGCGCGCCGGCCTTTGCGAGGCGAGCGGCGACGTCGATCCCGTTGATCTTGCCGACCTGCTCGACCGTGCGGATCAAGTCGCCGCGCCAGGGAGCGTTCTCGGGTGTGTCCATAAGCACGGCGAGCCAGTCAGCGATGGCCCCCTCGTGGTCTCCATCAAGGTCCCGTTTGACGGCGAGAAAATACCGTGCTCGTGGCTCCTTGCTATCGAGGGCGATGGCGCGCTTGAATGCGGCGAGCGCCTCGGCTGGCATCGGATCACGCTCGCTTGCCATGACCCGCGCCTCGCCGAGCGCCGACCACGCCATCGCGTCGTCCGGAACGAGGGCGGTCGCCTTGTCATAGGCCCGCGCTGCGTCTGCGAACCGGCTATCGACAAAATAGGCCTGGCCTAGCTCCAGCCAGGCGGGTGCGTTTTCGGGATTTGCCTTGGTTTTTTCCTCCAGGCTTGAAACCGACGCTACTGTGGAGACGGCATCGGGAACAGTGAGGTCGCTGGTGCCACCCTCATCCGCGCTTCTCGAGATCGTAAATCCCACCGCAAATGCCGCTGCCAGCGCAGCGACGATCAATGCGATCCGGGCAATCGGGTAAGGTCGGGTTGTATGTTGTGTCATCGGGCATTTCCGGTCATTACTATTGTTGTCGAAGGAGAATAGTCGAACGGGGCCCTTCCGGGTCTGGGCAAGTTCTGGGTATAAAGCAATCGTCGTCATGGCACACAACGGGGGTATGGGGTGGAAGTACGCGTTCGGATTGCCATAGTCGGATCTGGTCCGGCGGGGTTGAGCGCTGCTGGCCGCGCTGCCGAGCTTGGCATTGCGCACGTGTTGCTGGAAAAGACCGACCACCTGTCGGACACGATCTACAAGTACCAGAAGGGCAAGCACGTCATGGCGACGCCATCCATGCTGGTCCTCAGGTCTGACCTCGATTTCGACGCGGGCAGCCGCGAGACCATTCTCGGAATTTGGGACGAGCAGGCCGAGACTAACAAGATTGCCGTCCGCTACAACGCGGATGTTGTCGGCATCGACGGCGAGAAGGGCAATTTCACTCTCCAGCTCAAAGGCGGAGACACTATCGAAGCCGAAGCCGTCATTCTCGCGATCGGAACCCAGGGCAATCCCAACAAGCTGCGTTGCGACGGCGCTGACTCGCCACATATCCAGTACCAGCTCGACGATCCGACCGAGTATATTGACGAACATATCACTGTGGTTGGATCGGGCGACGCCGGAATCGAGAACGCGCTTGGCCTTGCCGCCGATCCAGCGCAGCGCAACGTGGTCACGATCCTCAACCGCAGCCCGGAATTCGCGCGTGCGAAGAAGGCCAATGTCGAATTGCTGAAGGAGGCAGGAGCGGCCGGCCGTGTGCATGTGAGGACCGAGACGACGCCTGCCGAGGTTCGCGAAGGAAAGCTCGTGCTCGACACACGCGACGGGCAGGAAACCATCGAGTGTGGGCGGATTATCGCCCGAACCGGCTCGGCGCCGCCGCGCAGTTTCGTCGAGGGCTGCGACATTGAATTCACCAGCGAGGAACGCGAAGCCTTTCCGGTACTCTCGCCAGTGTTCGAGACGACCCGTTCAGGGATCCATGTCATCGGTGCGCTGGCTGGCTACCCGCTGATCAAGCACTGTATGAATCAGGGCTATGATGTCGTAGAATTTCTCAATGGCAATACGACGCTCAAGCCCGCAGACGAGCCGATCCTGACTGAAAAATTTGCTGCGCTGCCAGGCAGCCGGAGTGTCGCCGAGTGGCTTGATCTGTTTGGCAGTAACATCGAGATATTCAAGGAACTCTCGCCTCTGCAACTTCGCGAATTGCTGATCGACAGCCGAGTGAAAAGCTTTTCTCGCGGGGACGCGGTTTTCGACCGCAATGCGCCCGGCTCTTCGCTATTTGCCATCGCGCAAGGCTCGGTGCTGGTCGAGGTCAACAAGGAAGACCCTTCGATTACCGTTCCGATCGAGGAAGGCTCGATTTTCGGCGAAGTCGGCCTGATCTCGGGTAGGCGCCGAGGCGCAACGATCCGTGCGGCCGAGGACCTTGTAGTTGTCGAGCTGTTGCGTACTGCGGCGCTCAAATTGATCGCGACGGTTCCGAGCGCTGCGCGGGCGGTCAACCGGATCTCGATCGAACGGCAATTGCTCCAGATATTTGGCTCGGGACTTACCAAGGAGGATGTCGCCGAACTGGTTGAGGGCGCGGAAGTGCAGAACAAGCGGGCTGGCGAGGTCGTCCTTCAGGAAGGCGAGATGGGGGAGGATATCTATATCATCCGCCGCGGCTCGATGATCGTCGAGCGCGAGATTGCCGGCAAGCCAGTGTTTCTAAGCTATTTGCCTGCTGGCTCTTATGTTGGGGAAATGGGCGTTATCGACGGTGCGCCCCGCAACGCGACGGTGCGCGCGGCGATCAAATCCGAGGTCATCAGGCTGCCTGGCGATGCCTTTGTCCGCCTGCTTGAACGCGAGCCAGACTTGCTCCGCAAGGCCCAGGTGGAAATGGAAAAACGCAGGGAGGTCAACACGTTCATTGAAAGCCGCAAGGAGAATTTTTCCGGCGTCGTCGATATGTATTCGCAGACCGCCCAATTCCTTGTCGACAACGGCATCGGCGAGGCGACGGACGTCCTGCTGATTGACGAAACGCTCTGTGTAGGCTGCGACAATTGTGAAAAGGCATGCGCGGATAGTCATGACGGTCTCTCGCGCCTCGATCGCGAGGCGGGTACGACCTATGCGCATCTTCACGTTCCGACCAGCTGCCGTCATTGCGAACACCCGCATTGCATGGCCGACTGCCCACCCAACGCGATCCAGCGCGGCATCGACGGAGAAGTCTTCATCGACGAGACCTGCATCGGATGCGGCAATTGTCAGAGAAACTGTCCCTATGGGGTGATCCGCATGGACAGTGTACCGCCGGCCAAGCCTTCTCTGCTGAATTGGCTATTTCTGGGCAAGGGGCCCGGCCCTGGTGAGCCAACCAAGAGCTGGCGCAAGAAGAATATTATTGAAGGCGAAGAAAGTCCCAAGCGCGCCATCAAATGCGACATGTGCTCGGGTATCGATGGCGGCCCATCGTGCGTTCGCGCCTGCCCTACGGGTGCAGCAATCCGCGTTTCGCCAGAGGGCTTCCTTTCAGCTACGCGCATGAGTGAAGACGCCTGATGGCCACCAAGCCTCACACTGCAAACAGGGCGCGCGGCGGCCCGGGCAGCCATGAAAGCTTCCTGCGTCACAGGAGCTTTCGTTGGCTGAAGATTGCGCTTGGCGCCAGCGTCGTATCATTGATTGCCTACCTGTTGGCGGATGTCGAGCCACGCCCGAACGGGGGGAGCTGGATCGGCTATATTCTGGGTACGATCGGAGCCCTTCTAATCCTCTGGCTTTCGCTTCTGGGTATTCGCAAGCGAATGATCACGCAGGGCAACTGGTCGCTCAAAGCCTGGACGTCGGCCCATGTTTATCTCGGGCTCTCGCTTATCGTAATTGCCACGCTGCACACCGGCTTTCAGTTGGGCTGGAACGTACATACCTTAGCCTATGCCATGATGATGCTGGTGATCCTGTCAGGAGTATTCGGGACCTATTTGTATGCGACCTTGCCAAGCGCGCTCAGCAGCAACCGGGAGGAAATGACTCAAGGGCAAATGGTTGACGCCATCACGTCGCTCGATCGTCAGCTCCACGATGCAGCGCAGCCGCTTGCCCGGGTGCAGGCCGACCTTGTGCTTGAGGCCCTTGCGGAAGATCCTCTCGACCATGGCCTATTTCGAAGGCTATCCGGCAACCATCCAGATTGTGCAACGCAGGCTGCTATCGAGGGACTGGCCGGTTCTGATTCTTCCGACACCGCTATGGATCGGGTCGAAAAGCTCATGGTTCGGCGCAAGGCGCAGCTTGAACGAATCCGGCGACAGATGCGACTAAGGGGAATGCTGGAGGTTTGGCTCTACATTCACGTTCCAGCGACGATCGCACTGATAGCCGCGCTTCTCGCGCACGTCATCAGCGTGCTCTACTACTGGTAGAACGGGAGCGGGGGCATGGCATTCAAACTCAGGACGGTCGAGTTCACGGCTACCGGTCGCGAGATTGTTCGAGACTATGAACATGCCGGATCGAGCGTGTCTGTCGGACGGGCGGCAGAGAATGGGATTCACTTGCCCGACCTCGCGATCGAGCCGCAGCACGCGACTATCACTGAGCATGGGGGGGGCAGGCTAAGTGTCGAGGCGACCGGCACGCTGGGGTTTTCGCTCGACGGCGTCGAAACGTCACAAGCCACAATTGATAGGAGCGGTGGTGGCGAACTCGGCTTCGGCACATATCGCATCACCATCTCTGCCGACGCCGATGATGTTCTGCTGACTGTCAGGCAGGTCGAGGACTCAGCCACAAAGTCGGGCGATCTAGAACAGAAGCTAGGCTTCTCGCTGGCGGGCGTACTGCCGAGCAAGCGCGTCATGTCGTGGGCCCTGGCTGCATTCATACTCTTGTCGTTTCTTGCTGTTCCGATCGTCAGCCACGTCACACGCGATGTCGAGGCCAAGCAGCAGGTTATTGGCGATTCCAGCTGGAGCTCCGGCGATCTGAGCCTCGCCCATCACGGTCTGAAGGATCAGTGTGAAACCTGCCATGTTCGCGCTTTCGAATCGGTGAGGGATGAAACCTGCAAGTCCTGTCACACCGATCTGCATGACCATGCCGACTTAACCCGGCTGGACGCGGCACACGGAAGCAGGCCGCTGGGAACTAAGCTCCTCCGGTCCGTCGCTCATGCATTTGGGAAGGAAGGTCCGGGAGCCTGCGCGGACTGCCATACAGAGCATGAGGGCAATCGGTTCATGGAGCCGGCGCCTCAGGCATTTTGTGCAGACTGCCATGGCATGCTCAAGGAGAACTTGCCCGATACCAGCCTCGGCGAAGCAGTTGATTTCGGTAGCCAGCATCCGCAGTTCGCGCCGGCCATTATCACCGATTCCACCATCGGCAAGCCGGTCCGCGTTTCGCTGGACAGGCGTCCGCGGGAAGACAGTGGCCTGACATTTCCGCATAAACTTCATCTCCGGACAAAGGGCGGGGTTGCGCGAATGGCGGCGAATATTGGCAGTGAGGCCGGTTACGGCGCGGGCGGACTGCAATGCAAGGACTGTCACAGGCCGACAGAGGACGGAATTCGCTTCCAGAAAATCGACATGGAGCGGGATTGTGAGGCCTGTCACAGCCTGACTTATGATCAGGTTGGTGGCATTTTCCGCAAGCTAAGGCATGGCGATGTCGATCAGGTGATCGCGGATCTAAGCGCGGGGGATTTCAGGCGGCAGTCCATTTCAGCGCGCCGCCGGCCAGGCGATTACGCGCAGGGCCGACCCTATCATTTCAATTTCTCTGGTGCGGCATGGAAAGGATTGAAAGTCGGGATAGCCTTGTCGAAAGATGGAATTTGTGGGGAATGTCACAGACCCGCATCGCGCGCCGATGGCAAGATCGGTGTGCAGCCAGTGACACTTGTATCTCGGTACATGGACCATGGTTGGTTTGACCACGCAGCCCATAAGCAAGAGGATTGCACGAGTTGCCACGCGGCGCCAACATCAACCAGCGCAAAGGACCTGCTGCTTCCAGGCATCAAGGACTGCCGTCAATGCCATCTCGGCGAAGACACGGTGAAAGCAAAAGTGCCGTCGAGTTGTATTATGTGCCATGGTTATCACATGACGGGACAAGGAGCGGTGGATACAACCGACAGAAAGCGGAATTCTCGGGCCAAAGAACAAGGCTGATTGCCGGCCGCTACGATGCCCGAATGAATAAGGGAACGAGGTGGGGAGAATAGATTGCTGATCGCACAGATCACTGACGTTCATATCGGTTTTGACCAGGGAAACCCGGACGAATACAACATGGAACGCCTCGAGGCGGTTATCCAGAGGCTTGTCGATGCGCCCAACGCACCCGACGCGCTCGTGATGACAGGCGATCTCACCGAATTTGGCGATGCTCCAAGCTATAAGCGACTCGCCGAGGCTGTTGATATCTGCCCGTTTCCGGTCTGGCCGATGGTCGGCAACCATGATGATCGTGATGCCATGCTGGCCGCCTTTCCTGACACGCCCAGCAATGAGAGCTTCATCCAATTTGCGATCGAAGCCGAGGACGCGCGGGTCCTTCTGCTCGATACGCTTGAGCCAGGGCGGCATGGCGGTGCATTCTGTGAGGCTCGTGCGGCCTGGCTGCAATCTGAGCTCGCCGCCCATCCGAATACGCCGACGATCATTGCGATGCATCATCCGCCGTTCGAATCGGGAATCAGCTGGCTTGATGGTAACGCCAATGAGCCCTGGATGAAGAGGTTTGCCGATAGTATCGCCGGTCATGGCCAAGTTCAGGCGATCCTTAGCGGACACCTTCATCGCAACATCCACGCATTGTGGAATGGAGTGCCGTTAACAGTCTGCGCCTCGACCGCGCCGCTCGTCGCTCTCGATTTGAGGCCTATCAACCCCAAAAAACCTGACAAGCGCGCAATGATTACCGACGAATACCCGGTTTACGCATTGCATCACTGGGATGGCGAACGCCTGATCTCCCATTTCGAAGCCGTCGATGACCACCGCGTTTTCGCTCGCTTTGACAAATCCCTGCAGGAAATCGTCAAGCATATCGACGAAGAGCGCCGGGGACTTGGCTGAGGCGTCAGGCGACGCTGGTGGTCAGTCTCAAGCCAGCGCAGCCGATCAGCACAAGCCCGATAAATAACAGTTGGAGCCAACCGAGTTGTTCGTTGAAGAACATATAGCCGATGGCCGTGATTGCCACGATTCCAGCTCCCGACCAGATTGCATAAGTGATTCCGATCGGAATCGCCTTGAGGACATGGGCTAGCAGCCAGAAGCAAATCGCATAGAGCAATATTGCGAGCATACCCCAGTGCCACTTAGCGAATCCGTCGGAAATCTTGAGCGCCATCGTGCCGAGCACTTCGATTCCGATTGCTATGAACATGAGTAACCAGGGGCTTGCGGCAATGTTCATGACTATTTCCTCCAGATCTCTGCTTTTGGCCTATGCCCTGCCTGCAACGGCAATGAGCGGATCACCGTTCATCCCGTTCGCCAGCACATGCACATCGATTTCCGAGAAGCCAGCGCAGTCAAGGTAGCGATGGACCAGCGAGGCGTGTCCGCGCGTATCGAGAGAACGCCAGATGGCTACGGCTTTGGTCGGAAAGCAGCGGTTTGAATAGCTGACGATGAATGGCGAGCCGCGTCGAAGAATTCGGCGAACCTCGGCAAAGATCTCAACCGGCCTCTGCAGATATTGGACACTGACGCAGCAAAGCACGGCATCGCAGCTTGCCGCGTCCAGCGGCAGCGCGATTTCGTGATTGAGGTCCTGGATGAACCAGCGCGAGAGGCGCGGATTGGACTCCAGTTCCTCCTCGTTCATGCCGTGGCCGATGACCTCTGCTAGATCCGATTCCGGCGGCAAATGGCTCACCCAGCTCGACATCAGGTCGAGTACGGTTTCGCCGGGATTCAGGGTCTTGCCATAAAACTCCGACAGCGCTGCGATTGCCTGATCGTCGATGTGCGTGACAAGGCGCGGCGGGAAATAGAATGCGGAATCGTCGCTTTCATCCACCCGAGCAAAGGCGCCTGGAGGAAATTCCTCTGGCACCTGTCCGGTCACTGCGGCGCGGGCAGCGGGACCCATGTCGACATGTCGACTGTGTCGGTGACCTTGAAGGGCACGCGCTGCCGGTTGAGGAACAGCTTTTCCATTTCCGGTCGGGTGAAGGGCCGCGATCCGAGGCGACCAAAGATAGCCATTTGGCCGCCTGTTTCATCGACCGCCCGGTCACGATCAAGCCCCTTGGACAGCGCTCGCGCCGGCGAAGGCGTTTTTGCCCAGGCGATTAGCTGCGGTTTCGGCGCGGGTGAGAAGCCGTAGAAATTAGGCTGGGTCGATGGCGAGGTCAGCTGCAGGACCTTGAGTCCGTTTCTGCCGTCGGCGACATATGCGAAGAGGGTAGCGTTTGTCGAACCGACGATCACGTCCTCGGCGTCGTTGAGCCGTCCGCCCAGAGTAACCTTCTCGTATATATTCGGCGATCCAGGTTGAGTTACGTCGACGATCACCAACCCGTCCTGCTTCGCAGCGACATATGCGTAGGTGCGCGCGAGATAGATTCGGCGCGCGTCGGCTAGCGAGACCGTGCCCGATGGAACGGCGACCGGTCTGCGCAGATCAGTAACGTCGAACAGCTTTAATCCCTCAGCGTCTGTCACCCAAAGGTAGCGGAACTGCACTGCGCTTGCGCGGGCATCTCTTAGCGGTTGGACCGAGGCGAGCACGGGATTGAGCGGGTCGGTGAGGTCGACAACGACGAGTCCGGCATTTGCAGTGACGTAAGCGATTTCGCCGGCCAGGGTGATGTGGCGCGCGCCCGCGAGTACTTTGTCTGGATTCCAGGTCGCCGCACGCTTGAGCTTGTTGTTGCGGAATTCGCCGTCCGCCATGGTGTTGATGTCGACAAGGATCAGGCCCTCTTCACTGTCAGTGATGACAGCGTAATCATAAATCGGCAGAAATTTCTGCTCCTGGTTGGCCTCAAGCAAAGTCAGCGGAGTGCCGTCTTCCTGGATGATCGGATTGCCGTCGCTGTCCATCATCTCGGTGGCATCCATGGCGCGACTACGGTCGGGTGCGACAGGCTGGTTAGTTGCAAGCGCCATACAGGTGGCATTGCTGGTCTTGACCCGAGTGTCATGGCCGAGCGGGGAGAAAGGCGCGCTGAAGACCGGGTCGGAAATGCCCTTGTTGCCGACCGAGGCAATATCATAGACGTGCAAACCGCCCTTGCCTTCGGCAACGAACATATATTCGCCGCGCATCTGCAGACAGCCCACGGCGCCACGCGTGCCCTGCACGACATTGCGGAATTGCTCGATCGCCTTGGTTTCGCCGGAAGCGCTGCCATCAAAATACTTGCCCCGCACCCAATTCTTCAGCTCGCGCCCGTTCTTCTCGACATGCAGGCGATAGTAGTCGGGATAGGCATAGCGGTGCAGGTAAGAGCCAAGCACTGCTTGCGGTTCGTCCCATTCGGTCACCCGTATGGCCTCAAAGCCACCATCGAGCCCGACCCAGGCGTTGATGCCGACAAAATTGACAAAATTGGTGCCGAGCAGCAGCAACTGCGCCATAATCGCATTGTTGTCTTCATCGGCGCTGAGATGGCAATCGGTGCAAGCCTTGGTCTCCGTCTTACGAACTGTGTGCGGGAAGTGAGGTGCGAATGCCTGGCTGGAAAAGCCCGAGGACGAGATTGGCGGCTGCTGCACATAGATCCGTTCGCGGTTGATGTTGGTCGAGGACAGCACGAGCGCCGAGGTCGAACGAATCGGCGCAACTTGACTGCCCTTGGTCGTCATGTGCTTGCCCAGCTGGAACATTTGGTCGCGCGCAACCTGTGGGTTGTAGGTTGCGAAATTGCGTGTCGTCTCGCCCTCATAGTGGTGCATCGAGGTTTGCCAGTTCGCCTCGATCGGCAAGTGGCAGCCACCGCAGCTCGTTGTCCATGACAGATGGCAAGTGAAACAGGCCATCTCGTCATCCTTGTGGGCGCGATTTTCCACCGTGATGCCGGGGCCGAAAGCATAATTGCCGTCATCTGCTCCGGCCGTGCTTATCAGCTTTGCGCGCGCTGATTTGGAGTTGAAATCGGGCGAAGCAGCGTCAACCGAATTCCTGACAAGGCTGACTTCCCACTGCAGGCCTGGATCGATGATCGAGCGCTGGATCAGCGTCCTGCGTCCGGATGGTTCCTCGCGCCATTCGAAGCGGCGCTCGCCATCGGGATTGCGCAGCAGGGTCAGGTCATTGCCAGTCGGGGGCGCCGCCGGTCCCGATGTTAGCAGGGTCGGATATGCGTCGGCAGTGCCGTGACAATCCTTACAGCCGATTTCGACGGCATTGGCTACTTCGCCGTAGATAAGTCCGTTGCCATGGCTGTCCTGCGCGAAATGGCAGTCCGCGCATTGCAGCCCTTTTTCAGCATGGATATCCATCATGTGGACGGTCTTGCCCGGATTTTTGCCCACTTCGACGAATTTGCCCTCATCCTTGCGGCGCCATTTCTCCGGATCGTCGGGGTCGACGATATTGCCATCGGCATCGAGCAGGTTGCCATCGCGGTCGCGCTTCAGAACGGCACGAAAATTCCAGCCATGGCCGTGATAGTCCGCGAACTGCGTGTCCTTGAGCTCGGGGTTGAGGTCATAGACGTTGCGCAGGAAATCGATATCGCCCCATAGGCCCTTCGCTGCGGCGGCTTCGGGATTGCGCTCATTTATGGCACGCACTTCCTCGGCAGTGGGAAAGCGCTGCTGCTTATATACTCTTTGGTATTCTTCGTCGCTGATCCCTTCGGGCCGGGGCGTTTCATTTTCAGGGCCGGGCCACATTTTCGGCGCGTCGGATTCATAGTCCCACATAGTGTAGCCAAGATAGGGATTCACGAAGACGTTAGGCTGATGCATGTGGCAATTCATGCACTGGGCCGTTGGAATGGCGCGAGTGAAGATATGCTGGAGGGGATGGCCTTTTTCTTTGGCCTTGCCGTCCGAGTTGTGCCCGTCGCCGTGCCCCGGGGTCTTGCCGCGGTCGTCGCTATCGTGGGGCATCGCATTCTGGCCATCACCGTGATCGTTGCTTTGAGCAGGTTCCAGCTTGGCCGCGATAGTGGGGTCCTTTGTGATCGTCTGCCCATCCCGCCCTAGCGATGCATAGATCAGGCTGTGCCGCGGCTCTCGGTCATTCGCGTAGATGACATGGCATGAGGTGCAGCCTGAGCTGCGGTAGTCGCCGGGCTGGTCATTGGTGCCCATGAACCAGGTGAAAGGGTCGTTGAGCCGAGTCTTGTGGATGTTGAGCGCCGGGATAGCGACTCTCAGGCCTGTGCCGGGACCTCGGTTCGACTGCTTGAGGTCGGGCCGCCCTGGCTCCTCGAGCCGCTGAATCTGGCCTGACGGGTTCGGCAGCCCGATTTCCGGGAACTGCGAGTTTATATTGCGACCCCCGCGTTCAAAGACGCGAAACACGTCTCCCGGCGGGATGACATTCCAGCGGGGCAGCGGATACAGTGCTGCCAGGGCTCCGCGCGCCTGCTGCTCAGCTGTCAGGGTGCCGGCAGGTGAGCCAGGGGAAATTATCTTGGCTGGCTCACCCTCGCGTGTGTAGGCTTCCCCTAGGACGTAGTTCTTGAAAGGGATAATGCCGTTATTATAGGCGGCCCCGCCCCAAAGCATCGCGCCTGATGCCATTAGCGAGCGTTCAGCAGCCTCGATAACGGGGAGGTGGCAGGCACCGCAGGATTCGCGGGCGATACGATAGTCGCCGGGATTGACGAAACGGACGAATTCGGGCGCTTCCTTGTTGAGCAGGGTGTAGCCGCGCTTGGGGTTGGCTGAAGTCGGGAAGTGCCAGCTTTCCGGATATTTCGGTAGGACATGGCCAGCATCGCGCGCCGCGACATAGTCGGGATGGGAAAAGCCTAGTTCGGGATTGCCTTTGATGGTGGCGTTGCCGCCGTGGCAATCGGTGCAGCCAAGCCGGACCGCAGGCGTGGCGTGCATGCTGGCCGAATCGGTCTCGACGTGGCAGCTCAGGCAGCCTTCCGATTTCATCCGGACATCTGCAACGGACTGCCTGGCCGGAGCGGGCGGCGCGGTTACCAGCGAATAGTCGCGCTCAACCGTCATTTCATCGTCGCTCGCCAGGATTTGGGCCGACGGCACCGCGACCATAAGGATCGCAATCAAGACAAGGAGGAAGCGCAGCAGCCGCATCAGTATGTGAATATCACGTTGGCGAGAATCGAATAGTAGTTCCGGTTCCCGTTCTGGTTGTCAAACAAGTCGCGGAAGCCCTTGCCGGGGAGTAGGGCGGCTGCGGACAAGCGAGCGACGATGTTCTGCGTCGCTTTCGGGCGCCAGATTGCCGAAAGAGATAGATCATAGCCGATATCCTTGGGAATGCTGCCTTCATTGCGCAGCGCTTGCAGCGAGGATGTGTTTTCGAACCAGAGGTGGTTGGCGTTGACCGACAGGCGAAATTCCGGGGTCAGGTCAAAATCGCCGCCAACGCCCAGAAGCATCGTTCCCGGATTGTTAAAGTTGGATTGGCCCTGCTCTTTGGACGAGCGAAGGGAATTAAGAATACCGTTGCGACCGTTGACAGAAACGGCCCGGCCGCCGCCAGCGAACGGAATCGTCTGGCGGATCCAGTAGCTGGTGTCGGCGCCGGCGAAGACCGGATTCTCGAAAATCGCGTCGAAGCCAGTTTCCTTGTTGTCGTAAGGATCGCCATCACCTGACGCATAGAGTGCCGATAGCCTGAATCGCATCCATGCGCGGTCATAACTCAGTTCGGCGGCGCCGAAAAATGCACGGATATTGGCAGGCTCGCTGGTGAAGATGCTGTTCCGGTCTTTGCCCAGCGCCGCATAGGCCGATGCGGTCAAGTTGATGCGCCCGATATGCCCGTCGGCGTTGTAGCCGAGATAAACGACATCATACTCACGTCCTCGAAGATCGCCAATCAGGGCCGGCCGGACCGTAAAGCCATTATCGTCGATCTCGATCTGGTTGCCTTCGCGGTTGCGGTTGTAGACCACGGTTATCTGGCTGGTTAGGCTCGGGATCAGGAAATCTTGCCGATACAGATTTGCATAGAGCACCCAGTCCTTGCGAGGTTTTTGCAGAATCGCATTGAGGCCGCTGTTGGTGTCCTTCTCCAGTCGCCAGAATGCCCCGACGTTGAATTGGAATCGATTGTTATCCCGGGTGCCAAACAGGCGGATGCCCAACTGGTTGTCATTGAACAGAAAGCCGCGGAAATCGGCCTGGAACGGCTGGATGCCAACACGAATCGAATCGAAGTCGTAACGGTCAGAGGTGTTGCGGATGTGATAATCGATGAAGGCTTCCTGGACTCCCAGAAAATGGTCGGTGCGCTGCGAGGGCTTGGATGGTTCGACGAACAGCACGCGCCGTTCAGGTACATTTACATAATTTACGTTGTACGCCAGCGTCACCCGATACTCTACATCGGGAGGCTTGAAGGCAGTCTGACCCTTGATCAGAGCGAGGCCGGCGATGAAGGTTTGCGAGAATACCATGCTCGCATCCTTGCCGAAGAGGTCGAGCGTGTCCGGCCGGGTGGTGGTTTGCAGCCCGACAGGTATGGGGAATGTGCGGGGTTCGAAAACCGTGTCTGAAACAAGGTTGGCAGCGAAGAACCAGTCATCCCCAGTCAAGCCCAGGAATTTTGGTGTAAGGCATGGCGCGCTTCCATAGGGCGGCTTTTTGCCTTCGGCTCGCGCGGCCTCGCGCAGAGCCATCCGCCTTTCTTGCTCATCCTCGGTAGGGATGCAAATCGGTCGGTCGCCTTTGTATGTGTTCTGGTTGTAAGGATCGAACCAGCGCTCCTTAACCAGGCCTAGCGATTGAATCAGCCGCCAGCGGTCTGGAATGGGTACCTGATCCACGGGAAAGGCCTCAGGCGGTGGGGCGCGGACGGCGCCGGGATTGTCTTGGGTAACGCGTTCGGGAAGGGCGGCTTCAAGGCCAGGCCGGCGGCGTCCCTCAAGTAATCCGGGGTCGACCGTGTCGGGAGCTTCTTCAACGCCTGGCGGACAAATGATGTTCTGGTCTGTCTCGACGATGCACCCCACCCAGTCAGCGTCGTCATCCGGAGCGCTCTCGCTCGTCTCTCGTGCAAGCTTCTCCGACGTAGTAAGATCCCCTGCGGCCGCTCCGGCTATAGGCTGGGCCAGTAACATTGGAACGAGCAGTGACGCTATCGGCATTTCACAGACCCGCGCAGACGTTCTGTTCAGCCGAATCGAGGAATGGCGCGAACGGGCAGTTAACGTAGCGTAGACGCACTCCGGCACCGACATTGATCACGACTTTGTCCGACCGGATCGCCGAGGGCGCGTTGCCGATCGAACCGACTCTCTTGCCGCCAAGATCGACGCCAAGGAAGCTGATCATGTCGTCTTGGTCGATGCCGTCGCCGGAGACGCCGATCGCGCCGACGATCACTCCGTTGCGGTATATTGGAACGCCTCCGGAGAATATCTGCATGCCGTTTGCGAGCCGGCTCTGGCCCGAAGGCGCAGGCGGGACATTCGTGCACTGCTGGGCGGTGTCGCTGGCTCCTGGTTGACCGCTAACAAAATTTGCGTGTTGCACCAGATTAGAGGCGACGAGTGCGACTTGCAGGCCGGTGGCGAATGGATTGAAATCCTCAATAGGTCGTGAGAATGGTCCCTCAGGTTGAGCCGCTTCACCATCGGGGAAGTGCGGTCGCGCGATATTGCCGATCGCCCTGGCGCCGAACGCGACCTTGCCGCTCAGGGCAGTGGGATCGCCAAAGAATGTTCGAGTACGCTGGACGAATGCGGGAATTTCCGCGTCCGGGTTATTGAGAAGCTGCTGGGCTGCGATCGGGTTCGAGAAAAAGCCGACGGTGCGCGCTTTCTGCAGCGAGACGTCGGTTCCGAAGATTGGGGCGTCGGGTGAGCGGACGACACCGAGCACCGCGCCATAGGTGTCGACGAGACTGACGGTCACCTCTGCCCGGCTGTCAAGTGGACGACGAATCTGGGCCCGTGAGCGACGCATGAGCTTGAAGGCTTCTTCAAGGATTGCGCGGACTTCTGCAGCGGTGAGTGGCTGGCTGACATCGACTCCGTCAGTCCCGGCCTTGATCGGAAAACGATTGCCGCCAGCGCCGTTGCTCAACACGAAGGCATCGGAGAAGGCGAAGTCCCCGCCGGCCGCCTTCCTGAAGCCGCTGGCTTCGGTCCCATAAGCAGTGCCCGCGATCATGGTGCCGTTGGTATATCCATTGACGGCGATCAACTGTCCTGCCGAGCCGTTCACCACGGCGAAACTGGTCTGGAGCGGGGAAAGGCTTGCAGCTTTGGCATCGCTGAACCGCAGGCTGGTGCCGTCGACTGTGATCTTGTCCGCCGTGATCGTTTCAGGCGGCGCAAATCCCTGAATGCCGGCAAGAGCGATGTGTTCTTCAGCATCGCTATCGATATCGAGTGTATTGGGGTCTAGACCGTAATCACCGTCACCCATCACGCCGATTCCGCCAACGATCACACCATTCTTGTAGAGCGGCAGACCACCAGGGTCTGCCGCAAGCCCAAGCGGCGACCGTTTGGGGCCGATCAACGCATCGGTGGCGGCCCCCGCCTTGAAACGAGTGTTGAGATCGGAACAAGGCAGTTGGCTGAACTGCACACCGGAAAGCGGACCGCTCTCGAGACCGACTGTATTGGGGGCAGGCGGAAAATTAGCTTGGACGATCTGACTAGCAGTCCTGGTGGAAAAGGCATTGCCGCCGCTTGATAGATACGCCCCGGTGACAGCTTTGGCGATGGCCCCCAGTGTTGCCGGAACATTCAGACCTTGGGCGTCGACATTGGGATTGTTGATAACGCCAGTGGCAGTGAGCCGGCTGGTCACCATGTCCGGGCGAGCGCCGTTCATGCTGAAGACGGCCAGCACATTTCCGACACGGTCGACCACGGCAATGATCGACGGAAGGTTCTGAGCCTGTGCTTCACCGACGGCCTGAGCGATGATCCGTCGCACATCGACGACGGTGAGGGCCTCGGTCGCAGGTATCGAGTAGCTGCCCGCTGCTGCGGGCGTAGGGGTTGGTGAAGGCGTTCCGGTCCCGAATGATCCGCCACCAGATGGCGTTGACCCGCCGCTGCAGGCTACCAACAGAGAAAGCGCCGCACTTGAAATATATCCTGGCAACTTGCGCATTAGTTAAGCGCTCCGATGCTGCGAGAAGCGCGGCCGAGCGCCGCCCGGAATTGCGAGGGGCTATAGCGTTCTGGGCTGCCAACAGCAGCATAGGCGCGGTTGATGTCGGCTCGAATCCCTGCCGCTGCACCGATCGTGACGCGTCCATCCTTCACGAGAGAATTGAGTAGCGTGTCGATAGCCATGACTGCCTGAACGGACCCTGCATAATCGGTAAAGCGGGGCGAGATTGCCTTGCTGCTGATCGCCTCGATGACACTAAATGCGGTGCCTCCGGCAAAGCCCCGCACGGCAAGGGCATCGGAGAGCGCATCAGCTGCCGCATTGAGCTGGCGTGCCGCCGCAACGGCCTGTGAGCGCCCCTGACCTATCGCAGAGTGGAACTTGCGGCTGGCAGCATCGAAGCGTGATGCCTGGCCGGGGGCCAGGACTTTGGACACCGCCGACAGTATAATGATATTCTCGTCATTGTATGGTGCCAAGCCGAACGGCATCGGTCGGCCCGGATTGGTCTCGAACCGGCGGTTGGCAGTCGGGTTATCGGTGATCTGGCGATGGCAGCTGTGGCAGTCGAAGAAGTAATACTGCGGAAAGATGCCCTCGGTAGCCAGCTTGGCATTGCCGAACAGCCGGGTGGAGCGTTTCACGGCTTCAGCTTGGCCGACCGCCCAGAGTTGTAGGGCGTCCGGCGTGGACTTGCGACGCTTGTAGTCGGTGTCGAAGTTGTAATGTTGCTGCATGGCTGAGAACAAGTCCAACTCGAACGAAATACGCGGATGGCCAGCCGCCATCATGGCATGGGTAACAAATTGTCCCTGTCTGTCGCTTCCGAAATGGCAGTCGAGGCAAACCGACGCACGGACTTGCGGGTGATTGAGTTCCTGCAAGCCGGCAGCGACGTTCGACGTGTGGGTTGCCGGAACGGCATAGTGTCCGGAAAGCCAGCCGGAGCCTGCACCGTGGCAAGATTCGCAGCCGACACCGTCCGATAGGAGGAAGCGCTCGCCTCGCCGTTCAGTTGGCACAAAAGTCGAATGGCAACCAAGGCACTCCGTTGCGGAGGTCGCTTTTCCGAGGTCGAGTGCGGAAGCAATGCGCTGGCCGCGCTGGCTGGCGAGGACGCTGAATGCCCGGCTATGTGCACCAGCCTTGCTTGAGGGTTCCTGCCAGATTCTCAGTTCATCCTGGCGCACCACCTTGCCGTCACCTTCGTTGCGCCCGTGACAAGTAGAGCCCGCACAGCTCGCCACGCCTTCGAAGCGGGTGGAAGTTTCTGTCGCAGCTGAGACCATCTTTGAGCTGAACAAAAGGAGAGCGAGCAGGACTACGAGTTTGGCCAGCGTTCCAGTCACCTGCTCGTTTCTCGTCGCTAGCTTCACTTTACAATTCTCCCTGCCCGCAAAGACCCGAATCAGACCTGCAATCTCCCCTCGACGTGCTTTAGTTCACTACGCCCTGTCTCAGGCTCGTCAACAAGGTGCGACGGGATAAATCGTCTAGATCAGCTAGCCAGGATCGCAAGAGCTTGCGTCTCGTCCTTTTCGCTGCGGTGTTTCTCCGTGTGTCTGGCGATGCCTGTCGCATTGTAACGAACAGGGCTTCACCAGATCAACCGAGTTCGATACAGCGTGGCTCATTGGATTTCAGGGGGCGGGAATGCGTCGATTCCAGGTAAGCGCGTAATGACAACACGACTGAGGCGGATGGGAATAGTTCTGCTGGTCGCATTGCTTGCTGGAGCGATTGCTTTCTATTTCTACTACGACCGCCACTTGCAATATTTTCAGGAGACAAATGATGCGCGTATCGAAGCGGACCAGGTAACCATCGGCTCGAAACTTGCGGGCTACGTTCAGGCCGTTCTAGTCGATGACAATCAATCCGTGGCGAAAGGCGCCCGGCTGGTCGAGATTGATCCGCTGGATTTCAGGACCCAACTCGCGGCGTCCGATGCCGGTATCGCTACTGCGAGCGCAGCTGAAGACGCGGCTAGGGCGGCGCAGGCCGAAGGAATCGCCGGCGTGGCCCTAGCCAGGGCTGCGCTGCGTGCGGCGCGGGCAAGTCTGTCACTAGCCGAGCGGGAATTGAACCGATATCGGCCCCTCGTTGCCGCCGGTGCCGAACCAAAAATGAAGCTGTCGCAACTTGTCGCCGACAAGGATCGTGCGGTTGCAGACGTCGCTGCCCGGCAAGCCGCGCTGAGCCAGGCGCATAAACGCGTGGCCAGTCTTGCGGCGCAGACGCGTAACCTGGGGGCGCAGATCGCAGCGGCAAGAGTACAGCGACAGGCCTCGGCAAATGACCTTGCTTCGGCATCTATTGTTTCCCCCATAGCGGGCAGGGTCGCGAACCGATCCGTCCGGGTCGGTCAGTATGTCCAGCCGGGTCAACGGCTGATGACCGTGGTCCCCGACGAGGGGCTCTATGTCGTCGCAAATTTCAAGGAAACGCAGGTTGGTCTGATGCGGTCTGGCCAGCCGGCAAAGATAGTCGTGGATGCCTTGCCAGGGGTCGAATTCCGGGGAGTTGTCGCTAGCGTCACACCCGGCACCGGCGCGAATTTCTCGTTGATCAAACCTGAGAATGCGACGGGGAATTTCACCAAGATTGTCCAGCGCGTGCCTGTCAGGATTAAGATCGAAGCTGGCCCGGCTTCCAAGCGCGTTCTTGTCCCCGGGCTTTCGCTTGAAGTCGAAGTCGACACGCGGGCCAGCCGTGACGAAATCGAAGAGATTCGCGACGAGCAGGAGAAATCGGCCAAGTGAACGGAGCGGCCGCTGTTCCTGCACCGACTGAACAGCCTGAATCAGCTGACCTGGCTGCTTGGCTTGCGGTGGCTGCCGGCACGCTCGGAGCCTTTATGGCGCTGCTCGATATCTCTATTGTCAACGCTGCTCTGCCGGTAATCCAAGGCGAAATCGGCGCCACTCAGAGCGAGGGGACTTGGGTCAGCACTAGTTTCCTGGTCGCCGAGATCGTGGTTATGCCGCTGACCGCATGGCTGGAACGCCTGTTTGGCCTACGGCGGGTGCTGCTTGTTGGCGCGGGGGTCTTTACCGTCTTTTCAGTGATCTGCGGTTTCGCGACAGATTTGACGACCATGATCCTCGGCCGTGTGGGGCAGGGGCTCGCGGGAGGGACAATGATCCCGACAGGCATGACGATCATGGCGAAACGCTTGCCGCCACGACAGCAATCGGCCGGCATGGCGCTATTTGCAGCCGCAGCCCTACTGGGACCCATTGTCGGTCCGCTGGCCGGAGGGTGGATCACCGAGAACTATAGCTGGCACTACGCCTTTTTCATCAATGTACCGATCTGTGCGGGCCTTGTCCTTTTGATCCTCGCGGGATTGCCCCCGGAGCAAGGCGACAAAACTCAATTCGCCAATGCCGACTGGTTTGGTGTCTTTGGAATGGTGGTCGGGCTTGGCGCAATCACTGTTCTTCTCGAGGAAGGGCACAGAGAGCAATGGTTCGATTCGATACTAATATGGCAATTGGCAGCCGCTGGGATCACCGGATTTACCCTCGTTGCTATTGGGCAGATGCGGTCGGCTACGCCAGTCTTGAATTTATCCTTGCTACGGGACCGGGGACTAGCCTCTGTGCTCTTGCTGACTACTGTAATGGGTTGCGCGATGTTCGCCACGCTTTTCATCGTACCGCAATTTCTCGCAGCCATAGCCGGCTACAATGCGTTTCAGGCCGGTCAAGTGCTGCTGCTCATGGGCTTCGCATCGCTCATTGGCTCGGTACTTTATCCGGTGATAATCGCTCGTGTCGACGTGCGGATCGTGGTCGGATGCTCGTGCTTTCTCATAGCGACTGCATCCTACCTTTCGAGTCAGGTGACCGCTGAGACAACCGGCGATCAATTCGCCCTTTCGTTGTTTGTTCTGGGCTTGGGCATAGTCTTTTCCGCCATCCCGCTTCAGCAGGCGGCGATTTCTGCGGTCCGGGTCGAGGATTCGGGAGAAGTTACAAGCATGTTTAACATCGCTCGAAATATCGGTGGCGCAATCGGTTTGGCAGCAATCGCCAGTTTCATGGACCTGCGCTTGGAATTTCACCATTGGCGGCTGAACGAATCGCTTGGCGCCAATGATCTGGCCGCTCACACACACCTTGGCCAAATGAGTGTCAATCCAGATGGAGGCGTGGCTAGTCTTACGAATGCCTACCGCTTGCTCGACGCCCAAATAATGCGCGAGGCGATGGTCATGTCCTTCGGCGATATCTTCCTTATGCTCTCGATTGCTTCGCTGATTTCAGCACCGCTCGTGCTCTTGATGAAACCTATAGACCCCGAGCGTGCCAAAGGGATGACGCACTGATGATCCGAATGTCACACACGATCTGTTTTAGTTTATTTGCCCTTGCTGGCTGCGTGGTTGGCCCCGACTATACCCGCCCCGCGCAGATTGGTTCCGAGGCGCTGGATTCAGGAAAATTTCTGCGGGCCCAGGATACCGCCGCCGCGACACCCGTTTCGCGCTGGTGGGAAGGTCTCGGCGACCCGATTCTATCTGGCCTGGTCGAAACCGGTCTTGAGCAGGCCCCGGCCATTGAGGCTGCGGCAGCTCGGATCAGACGGACGCGTTTGGGCATAGCCTCGGCCCGAGCCTCAATGTTGCCAGCGATTTCCGGGTCCGGGACGTATATCTATGCTGATCTGCCAAACCAGTCATTTGGCGCTGGCAGCGGGGCGACCGAATTCGTCACACTGGGCTTCGATACACAATGGGAAGTCGATTTGTGGGGCGGTAAGGCTAGGGATTTCGAGCGCGCCAGCGCCGACGCTGGTGCAGCAGAGGCGCAGCTCGCCGATGTGCAGGTGAGCCTGTCTGCCGAGATAGCGCGTACTTATGTCACCTTGCGCGCGCGCGAAGCAAGTGAGCGATTGCTGGATGGCCGTCGTTTCCGGGAATTGCAATTGCTGTCAATAGCAAGCCGTCGGCTCGAAGGCGGAACAGGATCTGCGCAACAAGTTGCACAGGTGCGCCAGCGGCTTGGCAGCACGGATGCCGAGCTGGCTACTGTAAAGGCTGAAATTATCGTGCTTCGGGACGGCCTGGCCGTTCTGACCGGAGAGGCGCCTGGCAGTTTCGATCGGTTGCCGGTGACCAAGGTTCCGCTACCGCCAACTGAAGTCGCAGTTGGCAACCCAGCGGCCATGCTCGCAAGGCGGCCCGATGTCCTGGCCGCCGAGCGCCGCCTCGCCGCGTCCATCGCCAGGATTGGCGTTGCCAAGGCACGCAGGTTTCCCGCCGTTTCGTTGCTCGGTCTGATCGGTATCGGCGGATCGAGCATTGGCGATGTGTTTGACACCTCGCAGCTTTCCGCCATTGCGGCTCCGCGGTTGACGTGGAACTTCCTTGATTTTGGTCGCACTGCCGCGGCTGTTCAGGGTGCCGAGGCCGCCCGTGAAGAGGCGCTGGCAGACTATCGCGCTAGCGTGTTGGCAGCCTTGCAGGATGCTGAGGCTTCATTGGCCCGCTTTGGCGTGGCCCGCATTGCGCTTGCTCGTGCCGGAGACAGCCTACTGCAGGGGCAGGAAATCCTGCGCCTCGAGAGATTACGAGGCGAGGCCGGCACAATCTCGAACGGCCAGGTGATTGAAGCTGAGAGTCGTGAAATCGATACGCATCTGGCCGAAATCAACGACCGCGCCAGGTTGACTCTGGCCTATGTTACCCTGGCCAAGTCGCTTGGTCTGGGTTGGCAGATCAATGCTGCAACTGGACAGTGACCAGGCCATTCAATTGACCTAAAAGCTATGATTGTTCGAGCAACTTCTTCGCCATGGCTCGGACTTCGGCGCCTATGTCCTCCCGATCGAGGGCGAGGGCGAGAGTCGCTTCGACCAATCCAAGCTTGGAGCCGCAGTCGAATCGGCGACCGTCGAATGTTACCGCATGGAATGGTTGGCTTCCGATCATTCGCGCCATCGCATCGGTAAGCTGAATTTCGCCGCCCGTTCCCTCTCCTTGGCTTTCCAGGGTGCGCATGACATCGGGCTGAAGAATGTAGCGACCGGAGAGGATGAGGTTTGAGGGCGCCTCCTCTATCTTGGGCTTTTCGACGAGGCCCTTCACTTCAGTAAGCGTTCCGCCGTAACCTTCTGGCTTCCCACCCGGGGCGATCACGCCATAGCTCGAAACTTCCTCTCGGGGTACTTCGAGCACGCTGATGACATTGCCACCAACCTTGGCATGGGCGTCGACCATCTGTTTCATACAACCGGGCGTGCCGATCATCAGCTCGTCCGGCAGGAATATCGCGAATGGCTCATCACCGACGATTGCGCGGGCGCACCAGATTGCGTGGCCGAGGCCTAAAGGCACCTGCTGGCGAACCGTGACAAGATTGCCAGGCTTGATCCGGGTCGACTCGAGCACATCTAGTGACTTGCCCCGTTCCACCATTGTCGCTTCGAGCTCGTAGGCGGTATCGAAATGTTCGACGATCGCCACCTTCCCTCGGCCCGTTACGAAAATTAGCTCCTCGATGCCGGCCTCGAGCGCTTCATCGACAGCATATTGGATTAGCGGCCGGTCGACGATCGGAAGTAGTTCCTTGGGGATGGCCTTGGTGGCGGGAAGGAAGCGCGTGCCAAGTCCGGCGACGGGAAAGACCGCTTTGCGAACGGGCTTGTGTTGGTCCTGCGGTGACATGCTGGTGGCTACTGGCCTTCTATTGTTACCGGGCGCTTTAAGACTTTCAGTGTGGAATGCGCAAGGCGGCTGCTTGGTCAGGTCGCCCGCGCGGCTTGCCGCAGGCGCAAATCAGGCTAAAGCGCCGGGATGGACAAGATCATCATTCGTGGCGGCAAGCGGCTCTCGGGAACTGTAACAATCTCTGGGGCAAAGAACGCCGCGCTTACGCTGCTGCCGTGCGCGCTACTGACCGATGAGCCGCTGACGCTTCGCAACCTTCCGCGCTTGGCCGATATCGACACCTTCCAACACCTGATGAACCAGTTCGGGGTCTCGACTGCAATTGCCGGGTCGCGGCCTGAAGATTTTGGCAGGGTCATGACGCTTGAAGCAGCCCGTATCACTAGCAATGTCGCACCCTATGACCTCGTACGTAAGATGCGCGCGTCGATCCTTGTTCTCGGGCCGATGCTGGCGCGGATGGGTGAGGCGAAGGTTTCATTGCCCGGCGGTTGTGCGATTGGTGTCCGGCCCATTGACCTGCATCTCAAGGCCTTGGAGGCCTTGGGTGCGACTATCGAGATTACCGCTGGTTATGTCCGGGCGATTGCGCCCGATGGAGGGCTGTCGGGCGGACGCTACAGTTTTCCCTTTGTATCCGTTGGCGCCACTGAAAACGCCATCATGGCGGCTGTTGCGGCAAGAGGGAAAAGTACGCTGCATAATGCCGCGCGTGAGCCGGAAATCACCGACTTGTGTAACCTTCTAATGGCTATGGGTGCTGAAATCGAAGGTATCGGTACATCGGACCTTGTCATTCATGGCGTGCCACGACTTCATGGCGCTACATATAGGGTCATGTCAGACCGGATCGAGGCTGGCAGTTATGCCTGCGCGGCGGCGATCACGGGTGGCGAAGCATTCCTTGCTAATGCTAGGGTCGAAGAGATGGAAGCGACCGTCCAGGCACTTCGTGACGCTGGAATCTTGATTGAGCCCCGAAGCGGTGGACTCCAGATCGCGGCGGAGGGCCCTATTCAGCCCGTAAATCTGTCGACGGCGCCTTTTCCTGGCTTTGCAACCGATATGCAGGCGCAGTTGATGGCTATGTTGTGCTGTTCCGAGGGGACGAGCGTGCTGACCGAGACCATTTTCGAGAACCGTTACATGCACGTGCCCGAACTTAATCGCATGGGTGCCCAGATCGAAACATCCGGGCGCACTGCGATCGTCAAGGGTGTTCCTAAGCTGTCGGGGGCGGACGTGATGGCGACCGACCTGCGTGCTTCAATGAGCCTCGTCATCGCCGGACTCGCTGCACAAGGCGAGACAAACATCCACCGCCTCTACCATCTCGATCGGGGGTATGAACGGCTTGAAGAGAAGCTGTCGCTACTTGGTGCCGAGGTCGAACGGGTCGGCGGGGACTGATCGTCGCTTGGCATGTGAAACAGCGTAAACCTCGTTCTATCCCCTCGTGAACTGCGATTGCTGAGACGCTACGAGCCAAACCCGGATCGCGCTGGCTAGGCCCGGTGGCGTTTCCACGTCGATTCGTTCAGCATCGATCTGGGCGACCAGAGCGTTTAGCGGAAGCCCACCGTCCGATGCGGCCTGCCTGAGCATGTCCCAGAAAACAGGTTCCAAGCTGATTGAGGTTTTGTGGCCGGCGATTTCGATCGAGCGCTTGACCGGTGGGTGATAGGGGGCGGGCATGGACGATGCTCGATTTGGCCAAAAATCGTACTGGCAGAGGAAGACTCATGACTTTTCGAAGAGACAGGAAAATTAGTCAGAAGCGGAATTGTGTCCCAACATAGACTGCCTGACCGTCTTGCTTGCCATCGGTGAGAGGAGTGAGCCTGTCCCGGTCCTCCGAATAGCGTACTCCGGCGGTAACATCGAGATGTTCGGTGACTCGATAGCTTCCGCCGACATCAACTCGGTCCTCGCGGTCGCCTGCGAATGTCCTGGGTGCTCGACCAGCCTTTTGCTTTTCATCAATTACAATGCGCGGACTAAAGCGCGATGCATCTGCCTGCCTGCCGGGTGCAATGCTGAAACGGCCATAGTCCGGCAGTCTGCCGCTCCGATTCTCAGCAGAAGGCATGAGGCCCTGCGAAAAGCTTCGATACCCGCGCGAAACGCCAAGGTTAAATGCATTAGGTGAGATGCGCAGCAATGCGCCCTCGTTATCGACATTCTGGTTCTTGCGCAAACGCTGCACGGATATAACCTGCGCTTCTCCCGAGTTGACTCGGACGGCGACGGTTACCGATCGGTCCGGCCGGTTAGGTGAGCCAGCGGGCGTGAATGGGAATAGTTGACCTTTGGCAAGCGAGCGAACCGGGATCGGCAGCGACAATGCCATCGGCGATTTCGTACCCTTGATCGGACTCAAGGTTTCCGCTGTCGCGACAGTCCGGATGTTTGGTTCGAACTTTGCAGTGATGGCAAGCACCGCGCTGGGTAACGCAAGCAGGCTGACTGCGCCCGCGAGCATTACGCCTGCGGTCGTACCACCTCGAGAACTACCTTGCGCCGAGATTTTCATGCCTCGATACCTCTAAAACGGTTCGGTCTCGTCCCAGACTGTTGCGACAAGCACTTTGTCGGACACGGAGAATGGAGCACTAAGCCGACGCAAGCTTAACACAAGATGATCGCATCTGATACCAGTCAATTCTCGCAAGCGCTCGCACTGTTGCAAGGCGGTATGTCAGCGACATTCGCGAGCGATCTAACAGTCTTTCCGAACTGTTCGTGCGGACACACTTGCCGCAAGCCCTGCGGCGGCTATAGAGGCGCCATACGCTGCGGCTGGCATCGGGCCGCCGCCTGGACTTGAATTGGGAACGAAGATGACAATCAACTCCGACACCAGTCGCACAGGGTCGCGCTATTTGGCACTTGGCGGGATATGCGCAATTTTGGCGCTCACCGTCACGGGCTGCGGCGGAAAAAAGGAAGCACTTCGCTCCGATATCGCCGCTTCGAGGATTACCACGATTGGCGTAAACAGCTATCTCTGGCGCGCCAGTCTCGACACCTTGGCATTTATGCCGCTGCTGCAGACTGATAGCTCGGGCGGTGTAATTGTCACTGACTGGTATACTAATCCAGACAATCCTGGCGAGCGCATGAAGGTGAGCGTCACGATTCTCGATCAGGATCTGCGGTCCGATGCCCTGCGTGTTGCTGCCAGCCGAGAGATCGTAAGGGGCGGAAGTTGGGTGAGCGCGTCTGTCGAGGCGGCGACCGTCCAAAAGCTTGAGGATATCATTCTAACCAGGGCTCGCGACCTGCGCCGCAATGCGATCGGCGGCTGACACCGCCAGCAGAGGACCCGTATGTAATGACCGAGCGGTTCAATCCGTCTCAGGCAGAAACGCGCTGGCAGCACGTCTGGGAAGAGCGCGGTTGTTTCCGCGCGAACGAAGCTAGCACGAAACCGCGCAGCTATGTGCTGGAGATGTTTCCCTATCCTTCGGGGCGCATCCACATAGGACATGTGCGCAATTACACGATGGGCGACGTGCTGGCGCGCTACAAACGGATGAGGGGATTTGAGGTCCTGCATCCGATGGGTTGGGATGCATTCGGAATGCCAGCGGAAAACGCTGCGATAGAGAGGGGAGTGCATCCCGCCGTTTGGACGCGCGAAAACATCGCTAACATGAAGGCCCAGTTGAAGCGGCTGGGTTTCGCGCTCGACTGGAGTCGCGAAATTGCGACCTGCGAACCTGACTACTACGGGCAGGAGCAGGCGTTATTCCTTGACCTCTATGACGCGGGCCTTGTTTATCGCAAGGAAAGCGCAGTCAACTGGGACCCGGTCGACGAGACGGTGCTGGCAAATGAGCAAGTGATCGATGGCCGGGGCTGGCGATCCGGAGCGCTGATTGAGAAGCGCCAACTCAGCCAGTGGTTTCTCAAGATAACCGATTTCGCCAAGGAATTACTCGAGGATCTCGCCACGCTCGAGAACTGGCCGGAAAAGGTCCGGCTGATGCAGGAAAACTGGATCGGCAAGAGCGGTGGACTGCGTTTTTCCTTTCGAATTGCCGACCACCCAGAGGCTATGGCGGATACAATCGAGGTTTTCACCACCCGGCCCGACACTTTGTTTGGAGCAAGCTTTGCGGCGATCGCCGCCGAACACCCATTGGCCAACGCTATCGCTGAGATTGATCCGCAAGCCGCTGCGTTCATCGAGCAATGCCGTCGAGGCGGGACGACTGCCGCGGAACTCGAAACCATCGAGAAGCATGGCCATGACACCGGCCTTCGCGTCGTCCACCCGCTCGATCCCTCGTTAACTCTGCCAATCTACATCGCCAATTTCGTGCTGATGGAATACGGCACCGGCGCCATTTTTGGGTGCCCCGCGCATGATCAGCGCGACCTTGATTTTGCTCGTAAATATGGACTGCCAGTGCGGCGCGTGGTGAGCGACGGCGAAAGCGGCCAGCCCGTGTTCGAGGGCGACGATGCGTTTACCGGGCAGGGACTACTGGTAAATTCGGATTTTTTGGACGGTATGAGTGTGGAGGCCGCTATGGCCGCCGTTATCGCCCGTGCTGAACGCGAGGGTTGGGGCACGGGCGAAACTCAATATCGCCTGCGTGATTGGGGTGTATCACGGCAGCGTTATTGGGGAACGCCAATCCCCTTTATTCACTGCGCGTCTTGCGGTGTTGTACCGGTTCCAAAGGACGAACTACCAGTCATACTGCCTGTGGATGTAGATTTCTCGATGCCGGGAAACCCGCTACTCAGGCATTCGACATGGAGGCACGTTGATTGCCCGGGCTGCGGAAAGCCTGCGACGCGTGAGACAGACACGCTTGACACTTTTGTTGATAGCTCATGGTACTTCCTTCG
>JAQWKP010000338.1 GCA_029247785.1 Novosphingobium sp. | reverse complement strand
GACATCAAAGGTGCTGAAGTATTTCGCGGCTTGCTGATGAACACCAAAATCGAGCTGATTAGTGGCAAGATGATCCCACTAAAACTCAGGCGACCAAATTCATTTCTGCAAGAGCTTGAGCTCGCGGTGAGTCAAAATCCTAAATGACCGCAAGGAGGGTCGAATCCGGTCGAAGCCTGACCGCGCACCTTGCGCCAATCACTGCCAGGTTCCGGCAGGCCCCGGTGAGTAATAATGGAATACGCCAGGCCGACCAGCACCTAATATCGACGCCAATAAACGAACACCGGGAGCGTCGATCATGCAGGAAGTCATCGAGAAGCTAAAGCGCATCGAGGCCGCCATCGCAGCACCAACGCGGGCGTACCTGCCCGTCACAGAGGCCGCAGGCTTCCTGGGCCTGTCGCGGCAGCAGCTGGACCTTTGGAGGATGAAGGGCGGAGGGCCAGCCTACCACAAGGTGGGCAGGAAGGTGCTCTACTCGACCGCCGATCTCAGGGCATTCATGGCCAGGCGCAGAAACGAGCCACTCACATAAAATTGCCGAGCCCGCTCAAACGTTGGTTGAAATCCCGCGAATCGGTTCGGTATAATCGAATTGTGAGGGGCAAAGCCCTTGACTTCACCCCCTCAAAGCCCGCTGACGACAGACGGGCCGAACGACAGTCAGACAGTTGGATCAACAGTAAAATGATGAATTTTGTCTACACAAAACGGAGACGAACCAATGTCTGTTTCAGATTATGCGGAGAGGTGCGCCGAAGATACGCCCTCATTCAGTGACTTTCTCACTGCAAGCCAGGTCTCGGCCATAACCGGCCTCGGCCTTACTACCCTCGACCAGTACCGGCAGAGATGGAAGCGCG
Organism: Novosphingobium sp.; assembly: GCA_029247785.1. Lineage (GTDB taxonomy): Bacteria > Pseudomonadota > Alphaproteobacteria > Sphingomonadales > Sphingomonadaceae > Novosphingobium. The sequence continues at coordinate 9,399 of JAQWKP010000338.1, read as the reverse complement.
GCAGGCCCCTCGGGCCCGCATTCGTGCGCCACGGCCGCCACGTGTTCTACCCGCGCCAGGCGGTCGACGCCTGGCTCCAACAGAAGCTGGAGGGCTGAGCGATGATCAAGACCGAAAGCAAAGCTCTCAAGCCTCACCTGGCAGCCAAGCCCGAACTCATCCCGCTTCACGACTGGAACACTGACGACCAGCAAGGCCGCAAGCGGGGCAAGACCCCGCTACATAGCAACTGGACTAAGCGGCCATACGGCAGCTTCGACGCAACCGCCCACATGCGTAAAGGCGGAAACGTCGGGGTACGCCTCAAGGCGACCGACCTGGTGGTGGATGTCGATCCTCGGAACTTCGATGAGGGCGACGACCCTCTCCTGCGCCTGGCCAAAGACTGCAACTTCAACGCAGACGATTTCCCCTGCGTCGAGACGGGAGGCGGCGGCAAGCACCTCTACCTGCGCAAGCCGGAAGAAGTCTCGGTGCGGGACAGCCTGCCTGAATACCCCGGAATCGAGTTCAAGACGCTCGGCCGGCAGGTGGTCGCCGCAGGCTCCGTCCATCCGGAGACAGGAAAGCTCTACAAGTGGGACTCGCTCAATGACTGCCCGGGCGACGCTCCCCCCTGCCCCGAGGCACTTCTGGACGTAATCGCACACGTCCGCGTTTCGCCAGATGATCTATTCAAGCAATTAATATACTTAGACAAAACTGGCGCGCCCGACAGGATTCGAACCTGTGACCCCCAGATTAGGAATCTGGTGCTCTATCCTGCTGAGCTACGGGCGCGCGCGCGGGGCCTATTAGAGCCGTCCCGATCCGAAGGCAATCAGTTGGCCTTCTCAGGCGGTGTCACCGGGAACGGTAGGGGCGCGACCGCGATTCCTTCCTCTGAGAGCTCCATGGCCTCTTCAATCGGCGCCTGGCCGTGGATGTTTTCGAGGTCGCGCTCACCATAATGCATTGCTCGCGCGTCATCGGCGAATTTCTCGCCAACCCACTTTGATTCCTTGAGCGCCTCAGTCTGCATCTTGGACAGCTTTTCCCTCATCTTGACCGCCTCGGGAGGGAGCGGCGAGCCGTTGCTCACCGCTCCCGGGATCATTGTTAATCCAGAACCGCCTTGATTGCCCTTCTTTCCAACATTAGGTGCCATTACCGCCTTGCCAACATCGACTGAGCCGCAATCGGGGCAAGAAACGAGACCGTGCTCCTTCTGCCTCGCAAATTCGTCTGACGAGCCGAACCAGCCCTCGAATCGATGCCCGCCGGAGCGGCACTCAAGATCAAATACGATCATCGCAGTCCCTAGATGGCAATATTCCGGCGATTAGCAAGGCTTGGCAACTGCTTGCGCACATTGGCAATCCGCGAGGAATTAACTTCGGCAAAGCCCACGCTGGGCTCTGCGCCTCCCATATCGAGCAGGATTTCTCCCCAGGGATCGACCAGCAGACTGTGGCCGTAGGTGCTCCGACCATCTTCATGCTGGCCAACCTGCGCCGCAGCGACAACATAGGCGCTCGCCTCTATTGCCCGCGCGCGCTGAAGCAAGTGCCAATGTGCATTGCCCGTGGGCACAGTAAAAGCGGCGGGAATGGCAATGACGTCACATTTGGCCTTGCCGAGCGCTTCGAAAAGGGCAGGAAATCGGATGTCGTAGCAGATCGAAAGGCCCAGGCGCCCAAGCGGGGTCTCGACCGTCACAACCGCATTGCCGGCCTGATAGGCCGAGGATTCTCGCCAGCTTTCTCCGGTGGCGAGATCAACATCGAACATATGCAACTTGTCGTAACGCCCAGCGATCTCTCCTGAGCTATCGATAACAAAGGCACGGTTTGCCCAGTGACCATCCTCTCGTGCAATGGCGAGCGAGCCGAGTGCCACCCAGATACCAGCCCGAGCCGCTGCGTCGCGGGCAGCTGCGAGCACTCGGTCGTCTTCCTCGGTAGTGATAATCTCGCTAGCCCGGCTACGCTTTTGATCGAGAAGCCCGCACATTTCCGGCGTGAACAGCATCGAAGCGCCACCCATTTCGGCCGAACCGATCGCCGCCACAATTGAACGAGCGTTGGCATCCGGATCGATGCCAGATGTCATCTGGGAAATGGCGACGCGTTGCATCACACCCTGCTTGCTTACAGCCCAAGCAGCGGATCGAGCTTACCCGCTCGATCCAACGCACTCACCTCGTCGAAACCGCCATAGGGTGCGTCATTAATCAAAATTTGCGGCACGGTAACTGCGCCGGGAACGCGTTCAAGCATTTCTGTTCGCTTTTCTCCACCCATCGTGATGTCATATTCGGCAAACTCAATGCCCTTGCGCTCTAGTAGTGCCTTGGCGGCAACGCAGAAAGGGCAGCCCCATTTGACATACATTTCGACCTTGGGCTGGGGCATTTTGAGCTTCTCTCATGCGGGTCTTGAATGCGCGCGCCGCTAGCATATCTAATATCACAAGTCATGCGCCTGTTGGGTATGACTTTATCGGGAGCGCCGGATTTTTCGGGCTCCAGCCAAATTAGAAATTGCTCAATGGAGGATTTTTGTCATGAATCGTTTTGATCTTACCCCCTATCGCCGCTCGATGGTTGGCTTCGACCGCTTGTTTGACATGCTGGAAAACCAGGGCCGCGCGAATACCGGCGATAACTACCCCCCTTTCAACATCGAGAAGCTCGGCGGCGAAAGCTATCGCATCACCCTCGCCGTGGCTGGCTTCAAGCCAGACGATATCGATATTACGGCGCAGCAGAACCTGCTCGTGATTCTTGGCAAGAAATCCGAGGATGCGGCCGACTCCCAATTCCTGCATGTCGGCATCGCCCAACGTGGTTTTGAGCGTCGCTTCGAATTGGCCGACTATGTGAAGGTCAGAACCGCCAATCTTGAAGATGGAATGCTCGTTATCGACCTTGAACGAGAAGCACCGGAATCAATGAAGCCCAAGAAGATCGCCGTTGGTGGTAGAGCCCCTCTCTCCGTCGTCGAAGGTGACGACACCGGTTCGGACGCCAACGAAGCGGCCTGATACGGTCACAGCACTAATATTTCTAGTTTGATGAATAATGTGGGGGTGGGCCGCTAGCGGCCCACCCCCCGACGCATATGCGCCGCCACCCTCCCGTGATAGCCTGGGTCGCTTGCGGCCATCCCGCGAGGGCTTAACGTGATCCCCTTCGCGAGCTCGTTAGCCCAAGGGATGATTCGTGGTAGCTGCATCCCGACCTAGGATAACAAGTATTAAATTGGATTAGGGATCAGGATTAAGATTATCATACCAGTCGCGATTGCTGGAGCGATGCGGCGATAAAACCCGCGAACAGCGGGTGAGGATCGAACGGCTTGCTTTTTAGCTCGGGATGGAACTGGACCCCGATGAACCAGGGGTGGTCAGGTCGCTCGACGATCTCGGGCAGCAGACCGTCAGGAGACATTCCTGAAAAGACCAGCCCGTTCGATTCAAGCGCAGCCCGATAGGCGACATTGACCTCATAGCGATGTCGATGCCGCTCGGAAATAGCAGCAGACTCGTAAATCGCGGCGACCCGGCTATTGGACGACAGCAGGGCATTATATGCGCCTAATCGCATGGTTCCGCCCAGATCCCCGCCCTCAGCGCGTTTCTGTAGCCCTTCCGGGCTCATCCATTCGGTAATGATACCGACGACGGGCTCGCTGGTTTCTCCGAATTCGGTCGACGAAGCCTGCGCAATGCCCGCTGCTTGCGCCGCCTCGATACACGCGACCTGCATGCCGAGGCATATGCCGAAGTATGGAATATTGCGTTCGCGGGCGAAACGGGCAGAAGCAATCTTGCCCTCGGTTCCCCGTTCGCCAAAGCCGCCCGGGACGAGAATGCCGTGCATTGGCTCCAGCCTTGCGGCAATTTCCGAGGCCTCACCATCGAATACCTCTGCATCGATCCAGCGAATATTGACCTTCACACGATTGGCCATACCCCCGTGAAAAAGTGCCTCATTGAGCGACTTGTAAGCGTCCTGCAGACCAACATATTTGCCAACCACCGCAATCGTCACTTCGCCTTCCGGATTGTGAAGGCGATCGACGATATCACCCCATCTTGATAACTCGGGACTCGGTGAAACGAGGCTGAAATGGCGCAGGACTTCGGCATCGAGTCCCTCAGCATGATATTGCAGCGGAACCGAGTAGATGCTGGCGGCATCTTCGGCCGGAATAACTGCTTCAGTGCGGACATTGCAGAACAACGCGATCTTGGCGCGCTCGACATCGGGCAATGGTTTCTCGCATCTGCACAGCAGGATATCGGGCTGGATACCGAGCCCGGTGAGTTCGCGTACCGAGTGCTGGGTTGGCTTGGTCTTCAACTCACCGGCAGCGGCTATATAGGGAACCAGCGTAACGTGGACGAAGCACGTCGACTCGCGTCCCATTTCGTTGCGTAGCTGGCGTATCGCTTCGACGAATGGTAGCCCCTCGATGTCGCCGACGGTACCGCCAATCTCGCAAAGCACGAAGTCAAGATCCTCGGTGTCGGCGCGAGCGAATTCCTTGATGGCGTCCGTGACATGCGGAATGACCTGCACCGTTGCACCGAGATAATCCCCGCGTCGCTCCTTGGCGATGATGTCACGATAGACCCGACCCGACGTGATATTGTCAGATTGGCGAGCCGAAACTCCGGTAAATCGCTCATAATGACCAAGATCCAGATCTGTCTCCGCCCCGTCATCAGTGACGTAAACTTCACCATGCTGATACGGGCTCATCGTCCCCGGATCGACATTCAGATAGGGATCGAATTTGCGGATTCTCACGCGAAAGCCGCGAGCCTGCAGCAACGCTGCGAGGCTTGCCGCCATAAGACCTTTACCAAGCGAGGAGACCACGCCGCCGGTGATGAATATGTACCGCGCCATGGGAGTAGAGGCTTAGCGACATGACCCGGTTAAGGGCAAGGACCGCAGGCATGAATTGCACAGTTGCTTACCGCTTTCACGTCAGCCCGCCTCTCAGCGAGGTTTCAATCGCAAAGCGCTAGCGCTTTGCCGCTCCTTCAAGTGGGTCAACCGGCGCGGCAGGAGCCGCTGGTCCGCTATTGGCCGCTTCATTCTGAACTGCGCCATCCGATTCGGCTGCACCGACAAGCGGATCTGCAGGCACCTCAGTTGTAACGCCACGATCAAGCGACGTATCGATCTCGCGCCCAGTCGAGACGTCCACGGCCAGTGCGGCAAGCACGATGCTAAGCAGTACGAACAAGGCGGCGAGGATGGCAGTCGTGCGAGTGAGAAAATCTGCGGCACCTCGTGCGGACATCAGGCCCGTGGGGCTTCCGCCCATGCCAAGGCCGCCGCCTTCGGATCGCTGGATGAGAATCAGGCCAACGAGCGCGGCCGCGACGAGCGCCTGCACAACGGTCAAAAACAGGAAAAGCGACATTCAAACCAGCCTGTCTGGGGCACTGGGCCCGCTACTGCAATGCGGCGCAGATAGGCGCAGTGCCCTCGCCTTGCAACCCGCCTCAGCTCAATCGTCGATTTCGGCGCAGGCCGCGCCAACGATCGCAAGGAAGCTCTCAGCCGAAAGACTCGCTCCACCGACTAACGCGCCCCCCACCTCGCTCACTGCCAGAATCTCTGAAGCATTGTCGGCTTTCACTGACCCACCGTAGAGGATCCGGATGTCGGACCCCGCATCTGTGTAGATTTTATCAAGCGTCTTGCGAATTGATTGATGCATGGCCGCGATGTCTTCGATCGAAGGAACCCGGCCTGTTCCGATTGCCCAGACTGGCTCATAGGCCACGGTCAACCTCTCTGCGACGCCTTCGCCCTTAGGCAGCGAACCATCGAGTTGCTTCGATACAATCTTCAGCGCTTTGCCCGCATCGCGCTCGTCTTCAGTCTCGCCCACACAAACGATGACACCCAGACCAGCAGCCAGAGCTGCTTCAGCCTTTGCCTTAACGGTCGAATCGGTCTCACCATGAATTGCGCGCCGTTCACTGTGGCCGACGATGGTGAAATCGGATCCAGCATCCTTGAGCATCGCAGCTGACACGTCGCCGGTATAGGCGCCGCTCTCTTCACTATGGCAATCCTGCCCACCAACTCCGATGACCGCGCAAGCATCGCGCAGACGAAAAATCAGCGTAGTTGGTGGCGCAAGCGCGACCTGCGCCTTTGGATAACGAGCGGCAGACCGGTCAATGGCACGTGCTTCGGTCAGCATGGCGCGCAAGCCGTTCATTTTCCAATTGCCGACAATGTATGGCAAATTCGACATTACAAACTCTCAAGCCCCGACCGAATCCCCATAGCCGGCCTGTTCGAGCGCGCTGCTATTGCAGTCTCGGCCCGCTGTCAAAGTTGTCAGCCATGCCAGGCAACGAAATGTTCCCGCCATACCATTGCGGGAAGTGGTAATGGCTCCTAAAGCCTCGCGGCAACCCCGGGAAACTCGGTTTCCCATCCTGAAATCATGTTGATCGGTCCATGTTCCAATCTATCCGCAATTTCATTGGTTCCAAATTCGGTGCAGCGGTCGCGCTTGGCGTGCTGCTACTGATCGCTGTCGCATTTGCCAGCGGCGACGTCGCTAACACTGGCTCGTTCGGCGGAGTGACAGGGGGTGATCGGGTGGCGATGGTCGGAGATGAGCGTGTAGACAACGCCACTCTTAGCCAGGCTGCAACATCGACTCTCGAACGCGTAAGAGAAACCGAGCCAACAATGTCGATGAAAGGCCTGCTCGCCGATGGTGGGTTGGAACGGATCCTCGACGAGGTGGTGGACCGCATGGCAATTGCCGTATTTGGCAAGCAACAAGGCATCATCGTCTCCGATCGCCTGATCGATAGCGAAATCACCAAGATATCCGCCTTTCGGGGCGCGGACGGTAAATTCAGCGAGGACAACTTTCGGCAAGCCCTGCGCCAACGAGGAATCAGCGAGAAATCGCTGCGGGACGATCTCGAGCAAAGTTTGGCGGTCCGCCAGGTGATGATCCCGGCCAATTTCGGGGCGATCATGCCCAATGAATTGGCTATGCGGTACGCTGCCCTGCTCTCCGAAACGCGCGAAGGCGAGATAGCCGTTCTCCCTTCGATGCTGTTTGCTGCCAAAGAAAAACCTTCGGATAAGGAGATCGCCGCCTATTACGCCGCCCATGGGAAGGATTTCATCCGCCCGGAACGCCGGGTTGTGCGCTATGCCAGCTTTGACGTAAATGTAGCCAAACAGGCCTCAACGCCGACCGAAGCTGAAATCGCATCGCGATACAAATCCAATGCCGCTCAATACCAGGCAAGCGAGACACGCCAAGCCTCTCAGCTGGTCGTCCCGACGGAGGCGGCAGCAAACGTCATTGTCGAAGAGGTTGCCAGGGGAACCTCGCTTGAAGCAGCTGCCAAGGCCAAGGGCCTGTCTGTCGCGATGCTTACACCATTGGACCGTGCTGGGCTGACCCGTCAATCCTCAAAAGCCGTAAGCGATGCGGTCTTCTCCGCCGCTCGCGGTGGCGTCGCCTCACCCGCACGCAGCCCTCTTGGTTGGCATCTCATGCGCATCGATCAGATCAAGAGCGTGCCAGCACGAACGCTTGATCAGGTACGAGGCGAGCTTGCCAAACAGATTGCGCAGGAAAAGGAGACCGCTGCGCTGACCTCGATGCTTGAAGAAATCGAGGAAGAGTTCGGTTCGGGAGCCAATCTTGTGGAGGTCGCAAAGGGCCTCGAAGTCGAGGTGATTAAAACGGAACCGCTCACCACGGATGGCAAGATCTATCGCAAGCCCGGCGCTTCTGCTCCGCCAATACTCGAATCGGTTCTTCAGACCGCTTTCGTCATGGATCTGGAGGAACCACAGCTTGCGATTATCGACCAGGCAGCACGTTTCGTAATCTTCGATGTCACCGATATTGCCGCTTCGGCGCCTGCCCCGCTTGCCGAAATCAAGGATGACGTACAAGCCGCTTATATTCTCGACAAGGCATCGGCCGAGGCGCGCAAGGCTGCCGAGCGCGTGCAAGCCGAAGTTCGCAAGGGTACGTCGCTGAGAAAGGCCATGGCATCAATCAAGAAGCGGTTGCTTCCACCGCAGCCGATTCGCATGAGTCGTCCTCAGCTGATGCAGATCCAGCAGCAGGGCGAAGGTGTGCCCGAGCCGATCGCGTTAATGTTCCAAATGGCCGAAGGCACGGTGAAAGTGCAGGCTGCGCAAGGCAAACAGGCCTGGTTCATCATACAACTCAGGAAACTCGAGCCGGGCAAAATCGAGGAAGACGACCCTTCCCTGGTCGATGCTCGGCGCGATCTCGGCCGCATCGCTGGCGATGAATATGCGCAGGCGTTGCAGCGCGCCATTAGAAGCCAGGTCGGTGTCGAGAAAAACAAGGCGGCGATCAAGGCCGTCGGTAACCAACTCGGCGGCGGAAGCTGATCGCGACGTGCAATGACTATACGGACCGAAAATCGGGACGAAGCGCTCGGCATCCTCGAAACGGGCAAGCCGGCACTGCTCTGGCGGCGCCTGGTTGCAGATACTGAAACGCCGGTAGGCGCTGCGCTCAAGCTGTTTGAGCCGGGCCGAGGCGATTTCCTGCTGGAGTCGGTTGAAGGCGGAGAAGTGCGCGGTCGTTACAGCCTGATCGGTCTCGATCCTGATCTTGTGTTCCGCGCACGCAGCAAAAATTGTGAGATCAACCGTGACTGGAAAGGTGATCGCGAGAGTTTCGAGCCGCTTGCTGGCGACAGCCTGACGGAGCTGCGCGACCTTGTCGCCTCATGCCGGATCGATGTGCCGTCAGAATTACCCCGTGCGCTGGCATGCCTTGTCGGATATTTTGGCTACGAGACGATCGGGCTTGTCGAGAAATTGCCACGGGCACCGGCAAGCGAGCTTGGACTGCCGGACATGTTGTTCGTGCGGCCAACGCTGATCCTCGTCTTCGACCGTCTGGGTGACGAGCTGTTTTGCGTTGCTCCGATCTGGCCGGGGGTGCAGTCACCAGAACAAGCGGTGGAGATCGCGGGCGAGAATATCGACGGCGCGCTACGCAAGCTATCGAACGCCGCGCCGATTGATGAGCCTTGCACCGACCACGTCGACCCCCAACTGGGGCCGACCATGCCTGCGGAAGACTACAAGTCGATCGTGCTGCGCGCGAAGGATTATATCGAGGCAGGGGACGTCTTTCAGGTTGTGCTGGCCCAGCGCTTTACCTGCCCCTTCACGCTTCCCGCGCTATCGCTCTATCGCGCGCTCAGGCGGGTTAATCCTTCACCCTTCCTCTTTCTGCTAGACATGCCTGGGTTCGCGCTGATCGGTTCGAGCCCCGAAATCCTTGTGCGCGTGCGCGATGGAGACGTCACAATCCGGCCGATTGCGGGAACCAGGCCGCGCGGCAAGACGCCGCAGGA
>JAQWKP010000337.1 GCA_029247785.1 Novosphingobium sp. | reverse complement strand
GTGCGCGATGTTGGCGACTATCTCGAAACGCATCTCGCCATCCTGGCATCTAGAGATAACTGAACCGCAAGAGGCTTTGGACAACGGGAGTTTCTCGAATAGGTTTGGCAAGAAATCGAACCATCAGGATTCGCAAGGGAGATGAGTCATGTCATTTCAAATAGAGCCGACATCGGCGCCGTTAGGCGCTTTCGTCACTGGCCTGGACCTTACCACGATTTCCGAGACGGAAGTGGGCGAACTTTACCAGGCGTTTCTTGACCATGGCGTGCTGATCTTTCGCGGTCAGACTTTCGACGCTTCTCAAATGCTCGCCTTGAGTGATCTGTTCGGCGAAACCGGGCTCCATCCGATCGAGACGCTCCGCCACACGCAAGTGCCCAAGCTGATCGTGCTGGCGGCCAATAATGGCGAGCCGGTCGCAGACGATGACCCCACCGCCGATACACGAATCGGGACGATTCCCTGGCACACTGACCTGATTTACACCGAGGCATCCAATCACGGCGCCCTGCTGCGTGCAGTGACGATCCCGAAGGAAGAAGGCCAGACCGGCTGGATCGATACCTGCCGGGTCTATCGCAAGCTTCCCAGCGAGATCAAAACCAGAATCCAGGGCCTGCAGATCGTCCACAGCTACGCCCTGACACATAGCAAGCAGAGCATGGTAGGGGGCAGCCCCAATCTTTTTCCGGATGTGGTTCATCCGCTGGTCTATGTGCATCCCGAAAATGATCTGCCGGTGCTAAACATCAGCCCAAGTTCGGCCAAGGAGATCATCGGCCTTCCAGCCGACGAGGCAGAGGAGCTGCTGGAATATCTGATCGACTTCGCCTGTCGCGAGGACGAGGCCTATGTTCACGAGTGGCAGCCTGACGATGTCGTGCTCTGGGACAATTGGCGCACAATCCATCGCGCCTACGGCCATCTCAAACGCTATCCCCGCCTGATGCACCGCACGACGCTCTGTTCGGAGCTGAAGATGGGCCAGTGGGTTGAGCAATAGGCCCAAGTGCGGGGCCGACCAGCTAATCGATCAACCTGGAACGAGGGGAGCTGTCCGATGATCAAGATCATGATGCTGGTGAATCGCAAGGATTGTGTGAGCCGCGAGGAATTCCGACGTAATTACGAGGAAGTTCACGCGCCGCTGGCTTCACGGCACCTCACCCATCTGGCCCGCTATGTCCGCAATTACGTTACTGACCAGTACCGCGAAGGTCTGGAATGCGACTGCGTGACCGAATTCTGGTTCGACCATCCAGGCAGATGGGCCGAGGCTCGTGACGAATTGCTCCCCGCCGCCATGCTGGAGCTCTTCGCCAGGGACGAAGAGACATTCATGGACCGCGACTCAATGCGCGTGTTGGTCGTCGAGGAAAGCGAAACGGCGCCCGGTGACCTGCTCGGCAACTCACGCTAGCCCAGAATCGCAGGAACCGTGGACCACCCCGCGGCGAAACCCTTTGAGCGATACCGCACGAGGCCGCTGCGCTGGATTCGGTAATCGGGACAGCGTTCGAGCATGGCCCTTATCGCCAGCCTACCAGTGAGCCAGGCCAGTTCAAGCCCCAGGCATCGATGCGGGCCGACGCCAAAAGTTAGATTCTCCGAAGCGTTTTCTCGGTCCAGCCTGACTTGATGCGGATCTTCGAAGATTGTGGGATCGCGGTTCGCCGCGGCCCAAGACAGCAAAACCCGGTCGCCATTCTTGATCGTCTGCCCGCCAAGCCGGGTATCGCGCATAACATTACGGCCTCCCCCGAGCGAGGGCGGCCATAGGCGCAAAAACTCGTGGACGGCATTTACCAGAAGATCGTCGTCCGACCGCAGGTCGGCATGGGCGGTGCGGTTTTGATCCAGCCAGATCAGCGCACTGGTGATCAGCGAAGCCGTCGTGTCGAAACCGCCCAGCACCAGCGCCGAAAGCATGCTGAGCGCTTCCTCGTCGGGCAGACCTTCCCCTTGCACCCTGCCCTGAACCAATGCCGAAGCAATGTCTGGCCGAGGGTGCCGGCGACGCTCTCGCACAAGTTCCAGCAGCATAGAATGAACGCGATCGGTATCGGCGGAAAGATCGAAGTTCGGAACGGCTCCGCCGTGATGCACCGCAAGCGTGTAATCCTTCCAGCGGTCGATATC
>JAQWKP010000327.1 GCA_029247785.1 Novosphingobium sp. | reverse complement strand
AGGAAGCACGGCCAGTCCGATCAGCGCCATGGTCAGGAACATATCATTGAAGGTGAGCACGAGCGATTGCGCCATGACCTGCGCGTCCATTGCCCTGTAGGCGGCTGCGAGCCCTTCAACACCGCCACCAAAGAATTCGGTGCTCTGGGCGATCGCGCCCTGCACTGCGGCATCGTTGACATCGAGCACCTCATGCAACCGCCAGTGGTGGAATTCGAGCCGCAATTCGCGGTAGCTGGCGATCCCGGCAAGGCCGATTGAACCACCCAGATTTCGCGAAACCGAAATGAGACTATTGGCTTCAGGCGCGTCGTCGACCGAAACCGCCGACAGCACCGCTTGCTGCAGGGGTATCGCGGAAAGGGTCGTGCCGATGCCAAACAACATCTGGCTAGGAAGAAAATCTGCGCCGACTGCTTCCACTGTCAGCTGGCTTGCCAGATAAGCGGCGGTCGACGCGCACATGACTGCGATAGCCACAATGATTCTCATATCGAGCCATTTGATCAACAGCGGATAGACAAAGGCAGTCGGTATCGCGACAGCACCGGAAATGAAGGCTATTTGCCCAGCCTGGAAGGCGTTGTAACCGGCAATCGCGGCGAGAAACTGAGGCGTGATGAACAAGGTGGCGTAGATCAGCATGCCGACAACGCCCATCAATGCAATCGCCGATCCAAGATTGGGATCCTTCAGCAGCGCGAGCTTGAGTACCGGTCGCTCTGAACGATACTGACCGATCCCGACGAGGCAGAAGCCGATGCAACTCGCAATCGCCAATTGCCAGATCAGGACAGAATCGAACCAGTGCTCGCGTTGGCCTTCCTCAAGCAGTGTAGTGAATGCGCCAAGCCCAATCACCATGCCGGCAACGCCGAACCAATCTGCATTGCGCAGTTCCGCCAGATTGCCTGGCGATTTCGGTATGGCGATCATCACCAGCACGATCTGAAAGGCGCAGATCGGGACATTGATGAAGAAAATCAGGCTCCAATTGAAATTCTCGGTGAGCCAGCCTCCCAACAGAGGGCCGACGATCGGCCCGAGAAGCGCTGCCATCGCGGCGACGGCCAGGCCCATCGCCTGTTGCCGTTGCGGCAGACGGGTAGCGACAATGGTGAGACTTGTCGGAATCAGGATTCCGCCTGCCAGCCCTTGCCCGATGCGCCCCGCGATGATCGTGCCGAGGTCCGTAGCGAAGCCGCAAATAACCGAGAACAAAGTGAAGAAAGTCGTCGCGATCAGCATCAGGCTGCGCATGCCGAGCAGCCGCAGCAACCATGCGACCAAGGGTATCGCAACGATCTCTGCGATCAGATAGGCGGTCCCGACCCAGGTCCCTTCGCTGGGCGTCGCCCCAATCTCTCCCTGAATGACGGGCAGGGACGCGTTGACAATTGAAATGTCGACCATCGCCATCAACGAGCCGATCATGCCCGCAAAAACGGCTAGCCAGTCGGCCAGACTCGCGCTTTCCTCCGGTGGCGCCGCCGCCAGATCGTCGGTCGTCGCGGCCACCTAGGCAGGCCCTCGTGATGGTACGCGCGGTCCGGGCTGCACGTTCAGAAGCGATCGACCATGTGGGAGTTCACGCCATCGGGATCGAGCTGGAATGCCACCAAATAGCTCAGCTTGATAGGTTCAGCGCTGCTTTCACAGGTCATGGGCGAGCTCCCACTTGACGGGCTGCCCTATTGCAAGCAACCTAATTGTTAGTGAATACTAACATCATCCTTGCAGCGATGGAAAGGACGCAATGGCAAGCCCATGGCTGGTATATCCAAACCGGTTTCCAGTAGCCCGCCCGTTCCCACCGGGCGCCGGCGGCGTAGCTCGGAGGAAATACGCGGCCTGCTGCTCAATGCCGCAAGGGAAGAGTTCAGCAACAAGAGCTTTGCAGGCGCAACGACCGCGGCCATCGCCAAACGTGCGAAAGTCGCCGAAATCCAGATGTTTCGCTACTTTCCATCCAAAGCCGCATTATTCAGGGAAGCGATCTTTGCGCCGCTGATCGATCATTTTCGATCCTTCAACGCCGAACATGGCAGCATGGCGGTCGACGAGGAGAGCGCCAGGGAGCACGCGGGGCTCTATATCGCCGAATTGCAGGCCTTTCTGGAGGAACACGCGAAATCATTGATCTCGTTATATGTCGCGCAGACATTCGAAGACGCTTCGGTGCAGCCCACCAAGACAGGTGTCGAGGATCTGCAGGCCTATTTCAGCGAGAGCGTCGCGCGGATGTCCGAAAGCTCCCGGCCTTCGGGTGAAGTTGATCCGGAATTGACAGTCAGAGTGGCATTCGGAACGCTGCTGGGTTGCCTGACATATAGCGATTGGCTGTTTCCGGACGGGGCGACCAAGCGCGGCGCAATCGACAAGGCAATCAGCGAATTCATCCTGCAAGGCGTGGGCCCGCTAGCCGGCCCCGCCGAGAGCGGTGGCTAGGCGCCTTGACCGACGGCAATATCGATCCAGTCCGGCGGCTCCTGATCACCGGATCGACCATGCTGGCCGCCGTGCTGGTGACACTGGACGTGACTATCGCCAACGTCGCCCTGCCGCGCATCCAGAGCAGCGTCGGCGCATCGCCTGAACAGATCATCTGGGTGGTGACTTCCTATGTCATCGCCGCTGCTATCGCCACGCCCCTGAGCGGCTGGCTGGCCTCGCGCTTCGGCCGCAGGGAAGTGATGGCCCTCACCGTCGGCGGCTTTACGCTGGCTTCCGTAGCCTGCGGCATGGCGACTAGCCTCACCTCGTTGGTCGCATTCCGGTTTCTCCAGGGCATGGCAGGCGCGGCAATCGTGCCGCTCAGCCAGGCGACGCTGCTCGATATCTTCCCGCCGGAGAAACACGGACAAGCAATGGCGATCTTCGGGATAGGCTCAATGGTCGGCGGCATTATCGGTCCGGCACTGGGGGGATTGCTGACCGACTGGTTCACCTGGCGTGCGGTATTCCTGATCAACGTGCCGTTCGGCGCTCTGGCTGCCATCGGCATGTTTATATTCATGCCGCCGTCAGCCAAAATGGAAAAGACGAAATTCGATTTCTTCGGTTTCATCACGCTTTCGATCTTCCTTGCCAGCATGCAATTGATGGTCGATCGTGGACAGCAGCTCGACTGGTTCGATTCGCCGGAAATCTGGGTCGAGGCCGTCATCATGGGCCTGTTCGGCTACATCTTCCTGGTCCACATCTTCACCAGCAAGGCGCCGTTTGTTTCGCCAATCCTGTTCAAGGATCGCAATTTTGCGGTTGGCTCGATTGTGGCTGTGTTGCTGGGCGTGCTCGTCTTCAGCGCGATGCCGCTGATCGGAATCATGCTGCAGCAACAGCTGGAATATCCGGTGCTGCTTGCCGGTCTGGTCCAGGCCCCGCGCGGCATTGCGACCGCGATCACCATGGTTCTGGCAGGGGTGCTTGTGGGCCGGGTGGACACGCGTATTCTGCTGTTCTTCGGGCTGGTCGCGACCGGCCTAGGCTATTTGATGATGTCTTCCTTCTCGCTCGAGAGCGACCAGATGGATGTCATACTGTCTGGCATCGTGCTTTCGATCGGCTCAGGGCTGATTTTCGTTCCGCTCTCGACGATCGTTTTCTCGTCGCTCAACCCCAAATTGCGCAATGAGGGTGCCGCTACTTTCACACTGGTCCGCAATATCGGCCAGGCGGTCGGCATCTCTCTCCTGCAAGTGATGACATTGCGCAATAGCGCAACGGTGCAAGCGCGGCTGAGTGAGGGTGTCCGACCGGACAGCCCACCTTTCAACCTGCATCTGCCCGATTTCGATTTCCTGTCGTCCGAAGCGATGGCGGGCATGCATTACGAGGCGGCGCGCCAGGCGATGATGGTCGCCTACATCGATGCCTTCTGGCTGCTGTTCATCCTCAGCATCGTCCTGGTTCCGCTGGTAATGCTGATGCGGCCAGCCAAGCCTTCACCGCGCGATGCGAGCGTCTGATTTCGTCCTTTGCTCTCGACATCGCCGGGCAGATCGGGCCAAGGGGCGGCTATGACAGAAGACGAAAAGAATCTCACCGACCGCCGGTTCTACAAGGCCGAGCAGGAAGCCTCATTCGACGAGGCCCATCCCCATGACACACCGCAGACCCAGAACTCGGCTTATCGGCTAGCCTTCCGCGATACTGAATTCCTGCTGCGCGATGAGCTGCGCCCGGTGCGCTTTCAGCTGGAACTGCTCAAGCCGGAAATGCTGCTCGAGGAAGCCAATATCGGTTCGACCCTGGTGATGTATGGATCCGCCCGAATCCCGTCGCCAGAGGATTGCGACGGTGTTCTGGCGGCAGCTGACACGCCCCGGCAGAAAGCGGTCGCAGAAAAGCTCGTCGCCAAATCGCGTTATTATGATGAGGCGCGCAAGCTGGGCCGGCTGGCCAGCGAATGTGCGATTGTCGAAAAGGGGATGCGCCAATTCGTGGTGTGTTCGGGCGGCGGCCCTTCAATTATGGAAGCTGCCAATCGCGGCGCGGCGGAAGTGGGCGCAGAGTCCATCGGTCTCAACATCCTGCTACCGCATGAGCAGGCACCAAACCGCTATGTGACGCCCCGCCTGTCGTTCCAGTTTCACTATTTCGCGCTGCGCAAGATGCATTTCCTGATCCGCGCGCGCGCGCTGGCGATCTTTCCAGGCGGGTTCGGTACGCTGGACGAGTTCCTCGAAGCTCTCACCCTTATCCAGACCGGCAAGATGAAACCGATTCCGCTGCTGCTGTTCGGACGGGACTATTGGACCCGAATCATCAATTTCGAGGCCATGGCCGAAGAAGGTGTCATCAATTACGAGGATCTCGAAAGGTTTCACTGGGTTGAAACGGCAGACGAGGCCTGGGCGAAAATCGTCGAATTCTACGAGCTCGATTGCTGAAGATCAGTTCGGCCTGACGGCATGATGCCCCATCGGCCCGTTCCCGCCTCCGAAGCCGGGGGCGGCGAACAAGGCGCTGCGGACGAATTCACGGGCTTTCTCAGTGGCTTTCATAAGATCGAGGCCCTGCCCCAGACCGGTCGCGATTGCACTCGACAAGGTGCATCCAGTTCCATGACTGTGACGGGTTTCGATGCGAGGCGCGCGCCATATGACAGGGTCATTGTCCGAAACGACCAGCCGATCCTCGACTTCCGGGCCTTTGGCATCACCACCCTTGGCAAGGTAGGTAATTCCCAACTTTGCCAGTGCGACATCACTGCCGAGTGCGTCCAGTTCGGCGACGTTGGGCGTTGTCAGCGTGGCAAGCTTCATCAGCCGCTCGAATGCTGCAACCGTGGCTTCGTCGGCCAGCGTAGCGCCGCTGGTGGCGACCATCACCGGATCGAACACGATGGGGGAATCGGCACCCTCCAGCACGTCAGCAACAGCATGAGCGATTGCGGGTGAACCCAACATCCCGATCTTGACGGCATCGACGCCGATATCGCCCACACACGCATCAATCTGCGCCACAACCAATTCCGGTGAGAGCACCTCCACAGCATGCATGCCCATGGTGTTCTGCGCGGTCACGGCGGTGATTGCGGTCATCGCAAAACCGCCGAGCATCGTGATGGTCTTGATATCCGCCTGGATACCCGCGCCGCCCGAACTATCAGAACCGGCAATGGCGAGGATCCGGGGCGGACGAGTGCCCATCGGCCTAGGCCGCCGCCTCTGCAACCGCTGCGCAGATGCTGTCGACCGCTGCTTCGACTTCGCCGGCATCATCGCCCTCGGCCATGACCCGGATAACAGGTTCGGTGCCCGACGGCCTGATCACCAGCCGGCCCTTGCCATCAAGCCCTGCCTCGGCCTTGGCAATTGCCGCCTGGACCTGCGCATCTTCAAGCGGTTTCCCGCCCGAAAAGCGCACATTCTTCAAGAGTTGCGGCACAGTATCGAATAGGTGCAGCAGCTCACTAGCCCGCTTTCCGGAGCTAACCAGCGCGGCGAGCACTTGCAGCGCAGCAATCGTGCCGTCTCCGGTCGTCGCATGGTCAAGCAGGATTATATGGCCTGATTGCTCGCCGCCGACATTATAGCCGCCCGATTTCATCTTCTCGAGGACATGGCGATCGCCAACCTGGGCGCGAACCAGTTCGAGGCCCTTGGCCTGAAGGAACCGTTCTAACCCGAGATTGGAAATCACCGTCGCGACGACCCCGCCCCCGGTGAGCCTCCCCTGATCGGCATAGAGACTACCGATCAAAGCCATGATCTGGTCACCGTCGACCGTTTGACCCTGCTCGTCGACAACGATCAGCCGGTCGGCATCGCCATCAAGGGCAATGCCGATATCGCAACCGGCAGCGACGACGGTTTCCTGTAGCAATTCGAGATGGGTCGAGCCGCATTGCGCATTGATGTTCTTGCCATCGGGCGCGACGCCGACCGCCACAATCTCCGCACCAAGTTCCCACAACGCCGAAGGCGCGACCTGATATGCGGCACCATTGGCGCAATCGATCGCAATCTTGAGCCCGTCCAACCGAATATCATCGGGCAGCGAGTTTTTTACCGCGTGGATGTAGCGCCCGCCCGCATCGTCGATCCGCCGGGCCCGGCCAATATCGGCAGATGGAGCCAGCGGCTGGTCGCCCGCGATCATCGCCTCGATCGCGAGTTCATCCTCGTCTGACAGTTTGAACCCGTCGGGTCCGAACAGCTTGATGCCATTGTCCTCGTAAACGTTGTGGCTGGCTGAAATCATCACGCCGACATCCGCGCGCAACTCACGTGTGAGAAGAGCCACAGCAGGTGTCGGCATCGGCCCCAGCAGCACGACATCCATGCCGACGCTGGTAAAACCGGCGGTCATCGCGTTTTCGAGCATGTAGCCGGAAAGGCGCGTGTCCTTGCCAATGACCACCCGGTGCCGATGCGAGCCGCGCAGGAAATGAGTCCCCGCCGCCTGGCCAACCTTCATCGCCACCTGTGCGGTCATCACACCATCGTTGGTGCGTCCGCGAATGCCATCCGTGCCAAAAAACCGCTTGGTCATGAAATCGCCCATACAGAGATAAAGTCCTGACAAATTGCTATGTCGCGGCGCATCACTATTGTCACCCCCGCAAAGACCGAGGGGAGGAGGCGATGACGGGGACAGTCGACACCGGTGCACTGCCGGATATTCGCTTTCCCGCAACGCTCACCTTCATCTGCCTGGCAGCCGGACTGGCCCTCGGGATAGCGCTTCAAGGCTCCAGCGTGCAGGCTCCCCTGCTGGCGATTGCCGGACCGGTTGGAGAACTCTGGCTGCAAGCGCTCAAGATGACAATCCTGCCGTTGGTCGCAGGTCTGCTGTTCACGGGGATCGTCGACATGGCCGCAGCGGCCCGCGCGGGTGCCATGGCGAGGCGCACGCTCGGCCTGTTCGTGGCGATACTGGCTGGAGGCGGGATTATGGCGGCGATAGCCATGCCGCTATTGCTCAAGCTGACACCAGTCCCGCTCGACGCAGCCACGGCACTGGGCGGGTCAGGCGGCAACCCCGGGCCAATTCCCGGTGTCACCGATTTCCTGGCGTCAATAATTCCGGAGAACATCGTCGCGGCGGCAAGCGAAGGTGCGATGCTTCCGGTGATCGTGTTTCTCTCGCTATTCGCGCTCGCATCCACGCGATTGCCGGAGAAGCAGCGCAGCCTGCTCACCGCAATGTTCAGAGCGCTCGCAAGCACGATGATGGTGATGATCGGCTGGGTGCTTGCGCTGGCCCCGCTCGGCGTATTTGCGCTCGGTTTCGGGCTTGCAGCGCAGAGCGGCGAGGCTGCGGTGGGTGCACTGGCTCATTACATCCTGCTTGTCGTTGCGATCGGCGCGATTATCCTGCTGGGAGCCTATGTCCTGGCTGTCACCGTTGCGCGGCAGCGGCTGATTCCATTCGCCCGTGCCTTGCTGCCTGCGCAGGCAGTCGCGATCTCGACCCAATCGTCCCTCGCGAGCCTGCCGGCGATGCTGGCCTCATGCCGCAAGCTCGATCTGGCCGACACAAGTAGCGAATTCGTTTTACCGCTTGCAGTCACGCTTTTCCGTGCAACCAGTCCCGCCATGAACATTGCCGTGGCGATCTATGTGGCAAGTCTTGCCGGTATTGAACTTTCCATCGCCGCGCTGGCCGCTGGCGTGTTGGTCGCCTCGGTAACCACGTTCGGAACCGTCTCGCTGCCCGGCACGATCAGCTTCGTTGCATCAGTGGGACCAATTGCCCTGGCGATGGGCATACCGGTGGAAGCGCTGGCGCTGCTGGTTGCCGTGGAAATGCTGCCCGACATCATGCGCACCCTGGCCAATGTGACCATGAACGTCGCCGTAACCGCAGTGATTGACCGCAACGCAGCTGCGGAGCCAAATTTCTAGACCAGGCCGACCTCTTCAGCCACTTCCTCTGGCAGATCGGATTCGCCGCTGACCACGGTGTGGTGCGGGGCCTTCTGGTCATCCCCGATGCCGTCAGTCTCCCAAACAAAATCGCGAATCACGGGATAGATTCCGCTGCGGAACTTTGATCCCGAAAACACGCCGTAATGGCCAACGCCATTCTGGATATAGTTTTTGTGGTCTTCTTCAGGGACGCCGCTGAAAACTGCATGCGCGGCCATGGTCTGGCCCGGAGGGCAAAAATTGTCGTTCGCTCCCTCGACCGAAAGCAGGCGCAACCCATCGACCGCTGCAAAGTCGACAAGTTTGCCGCGAAATTCCATCTGCCCGGTCGGGATGTGATGTTCGAAAAAGACCTTCCTGAGCGTTTCGAGATAAAATTTGTCGGACATGTCGAGCACGGCGAAATATTCATCATAGAAGTCGCGAAATTTCTGCAAGGCTTCATCATCGCCCTTGAGCGAATTACGGATAAAGTTCCAATATTGCTTGAAATGCGGCTTCGGGTTGAGAGAAATGAAGCCGGAAAGCTGGAAAAAGCCAGGATAGACCTTGCGTCCGGAGCCCGGATGGCCCGGCGGAACCGTCTGGACGTTGAGCTTTTCGAACAACGCGAAAGGCAGATATTCGGTCGCCTTGCCAAGCAGTCCGCCACCGATCCTGGTATCAACCGGACCGCCCCTCAGCGTCATGGAAGCCGGGACGCAATCAGATTTGCGCTCAGTCATCACGGCGGCGGCGACCATCGCCGGCGGCGCAGCCTGGCATGTTGCGACCATATGCGTGCCGGGCCCTAGCTCTTCCATGAACTCGATCAGATATTCGACATAGTCGTCGAACCCGAATTCACCGGCCTCTGGCGGTACAGTGCGCGCATCTTTCCAGTCAGTGATATAAGTGTCGAAATCCTGGGTGAATGTGCTGACGGTGTCTTGTAGCAAAGTGGCATGATGGCCTGACAATGCCGCAGCGATCAATACTTTGGGGCGCTCGGCCCCGTCGTCTTCTGTAAAATTCAGCAGATCGGCGAAAGGCAGGCTGGCAACGACATGGCCATCGATAACGACATCTTGGTCGCCAAGTTCTTCCCATACTTCGAATGTGGGCTTGCCATAATCCTTGAGCGAGCGAGCGGGCAATTCGCATGCTGTGGCCATCGCCCGCATCGGTAGCGTGTCCTTGAGCGGGTTGCGGTCATCGCGAGCAAGCTGGTGCCCCTGGTCGAGCAGCCATGCAAGCGGCCGCGTACTGCGGCAGAGCGTTTCATAGGCTAGATAGATCAATCTGCTACCCCTGCGCCGGATCTTGTCATGGAACACGTTTCTGTCCGGTTTTCGAAACGTGCCGTTGACCTAATTGTCAGACAGCCCCTCAGCCATTCCAACTGGTGACCTGCTAGGTAGAGAACCCATTGAGGTGACGCAAGCATCCGAAATCACTGACTAACATATGTTCCGGGCGCATCCGCAAGTGGTGGAAACTTCTTTGAGCCCAGCTTCTTTGGCGCAGGAACCTTCTGCCCGCTGCGCTCGCTGGCCCATTCAACCCAGCCTTCCCACCAGCTGCCTTTGGTCTTGGTTGCGCCTTCATGCCAGGCATCGGCATTCTCGGCAGTGCCAGGCGCGACGAAATGATAGGCCTTGGGATTGCTGGGCGGGTTGACCAGTGCCGCGACATGCCCGCCATTGCTGAGCGCAAAAGTGCTGTCCCCGCCCAGGAAGTTGCAGGACTGGTAGCAGGCCTTCCATGGCGTGAGGTGATCGGTCACCGCACCGACAACGTAATTGTCGCAGGTGATCTTCGAAAGATCGATCGGCTCACCCATGGCGACAAATTCACCCGGCTCGATCAGCTGGTTTTCATTGAATATCTTCATGAAATCGCTGTGTAATTGCGCCGGCAGATTGGTGCTGTCCTTGTTCCAGGCCAGGATGTCGAATGCCGAGGGAGTCTCGCCCATCAAGTAATTATTGACCCAGTAGTTCCACACCAGGTCATTTGGCCGCAGCCAGGTAAAGACCTTGTGCAAATCGCCGCCGGGCAGCACGCCTTTCATTTCGGACTGCGCCTTGGCCACGCTCAACGCTGCGGGAAAGCGGAAAGCCCCGATCGAGGCATCGACTTTCCAGTTGAGCATGGTGACGCACAGCGCCAGCGTATTGATCGTATCCTTGCCCTTCGCAGCCAGATAGCCGGACACGATCGACGCGAGGATACCGCCCGCGCAGAAGCTTATCAGGTTGATCTTGGGCTGGCGCGTGATCGCAGCTACGGTTTCCACCGCTTCCAGCGCCGCTTCAATGTAGCGATCAAGACCCCAGTCGCGCTGCTCAGGCTTTGGATTGCGCCAGCTGACAACAAAGTGGTTTAGGCCCTGCGACACCGCATATTCGGCAAAGCTGCGGCCCGGCGCAAGATCAGTGAAATAATAGCGTCCGATCTGCGGGGGAATCAGCAGAGACGGGACTTCATAGACGGTCTTGCCCGCCGGCTTATACTGGATCAGCTCGAACATCTCTGACCGATAGACAACCTTGCCTGGCGTTACGGCGAGATTCTTGCCAAGCTCAAATTTCGAATCGTCGACCTGGGACGGCATGCCCTCATTGTTCAGCCAGTCATCGACGAAATTGCGGAAGCCCTTGGTCAGGCTGTCACCCTTGGTCTCAATCGCCCGCATCAATGCGGCGGGATTGCCCATCAGCGTATTGGTCGGCGAAAAAGCGCTGGTAACGATATCCGCCGCGAGTTCGGCACGAGCCTTCTCTTCGCTTTCCATATCCTCGGGAATCATACTCATTACGGCATCGGTCATCGCCAGATAGGCCTGCGACATGCGCCGATAGAACGGATTCTTGGTCCAGGCTTCATCCTTGAACCGCCAATCGCGCGCATCAGGCTCAACGGCGGACTTGCCCATCGCGATATCGAATAGGTTCTTGTAAAATTCCACGCCTTGCTGGAGCAGGTTGATGGGATCGACAGACCGGAAATAATCCGCAAACGGCCCCTGCGCGCCCAATAGCGACATCGGCAGGTCAGACGGTTTGCCAGAAGGATCGGCCGCAGACATGTCGTCCTTGTTCGATTTTGCCATGATAGGCTTCCTCTTCACATTTGACTTGACCGGCTAGGGTCAGACGGCTGCAAACCCGGCACAGCTGGCCCGCATAATCCCCGCAAGCACTATTGATGCTGCGCTGCACAAATGGCATTTTTAGGTGGGTTGGTCAAGGTAATTGTGCGCTGCAGCATTGGCAATCAGGCCTCTAGCTCGACATCCCAATAGAGCCAGTCTCGCCAGGTCTCATGCAGGTGGTTCGGCGGAAACGCACGGCCGCGTTCCTGCAAATGCCAACTGGTCGGACGGATCGGCCGGACGAGCGGCGACATGCGCGCCTGCCCTGGGGTGCGCCCGCCCTTCTTCATATTGCAGGGCGCACAAGCTGTCAGGATGTTTTCCCAGCTCGTCTTGCCGCCCAGCCGGCGCGGAATAACATGATCGAAGGTCAGATTCCGGGGCGAGCCGCAATACTGGCAGCTGAAGCGGTCCCTGAGGAATACATTAAACCGGGTGAAGGCCGGAAATTCGGACGGTTTCACATATCGCCTGAGCGCAATCACCGAAGGGACCTGCATGGTCCAGCTCGGGCTGTGAACCGCCCGGCCATAGCTTTCGAGGATGTCGACCCTTTCGAGCACGACTGCCTTGATTGCGGTCTGCCAAGGCCAAAGACTCAGCGGATAATAGGATAATGGCGTATAGTCGGCATTGAGAATCAGGGCAGGGCAATCGGCGAGATTGCGGGAGGGATCCTCCGCCGCGCTACGGAACTGGGCCACGCGCTCGATCAGCTCTGAATTGAGCATGGCCTCCCATCGCAGGCTGAAATTGCGGTTTCGTTGCACCCCATGGCGGCTAAACAGCATTTGCGCCGAACTCCGTCAAGAGTTGCGTGCCGCGCGATGATCGGCGGCAAGAGAGAGCTTGCGAGCCGCACGGCGGTCGGTAGAGCTTGCGAGGATGTTCCGCACGCGCTTTGCCCCAAGCCCCAACGGGCTGTTGCATCTCGGCCATGCCTATGCCGCGATCGTCGCCCATGATCTGGCGCGGGAGCAGGGCGGCGAGTTCCTGCTGCGCATCGAGGATATCGACGGTGCCAGCAGCCGGGAGGAGCTGGTCAAAGAAATCCTGGAAGACCTCGCCTGGCTTGGCCTCTCCTGGGACGGACCAGTCATCCGGCAATCCGCGCGGCTGTCCGATCATACCGCCGCGGTTGACCGGCTGAAACAACGCGGCCTGCTTTACCCCTGCCACTGCACCCGCGGCGAGATCGCCGCTGCTTCGTTGCGCATGGGGCCCGACGGACCAGCCTATCCGGGAACCTGCAAGAACCGCGATGTCGATCCCGACGGCGCCGCCTGGCGGATCGACATCGCAAAAGCGCTGGAACAGACCGGCGAGCTTCAGTGGGACGACGCGATCGCGGGCCCGCAAGTTGCAACGCCAGACATCTTCGGTGATGTAGTGCTGGTGCGCAAGCACTTGCCCGCCGGCTACCACATCGCCGTAACACTGGACGATGCGACCGACGCAATCGACTTGGTGACCCGTGGAACCGATCTCTTCGCAGCCAGCCATATCCATCGTCTGCTCCAGGAGCTGCTCGGGCTTCCTGTTCCTCGCTGGCATCACCATAGGCTGCTGATCGATGCCGATGGCAGAAAGCTCGCCAAGCGGCGCGACTCGCCTTCGTTGAGTGATCAGCGCCGCGCTGGCGAGGATGGCTCCGCTCTCGCCGACGCCCTCAGGGCCGACATCTTCCCCGCTGGCATTTCGCTGGCGAAAGCCCTAAATGGCTGACCATGGCATATATCCTCATACCACTCGTCATTATCCTTATGGCCCTGGTCGTCATCAGCCTGTTCCGTGGGTTGAACGCATTTCGGCAGGGCCTTGGGGAGGAGAACGGTTCCGATCCGACGTCCGGCGCGACCCAACTGCAGCTCAAGCAGAACAAGATGATGTGGGCCCGCATCAAATATCAGCTTGCCGCAATCCTGGTCGTCGTAGTGCTGATGATGATGGCGCGTTGAGCCATTGGTCAAACTCAACAAGATCTATACACGAACCGGGGATGACGGGACTACCGGACTGGTCGACGGATCTCGGCTTTCCAAACACACGCCGCGGCTGCAAGCGATCGGGGCGGTTGACGAAGCCAATTGCGCGATAGGCGTCGCGATAGGCGCTGTGAGCGCGAAGGAATATCAGTCCGCGCTTACCTGCATTCAGAACGACATGTTCGATCTCGGGGCCGATCTCGGGACCCCTGGCGAGGATTTCGCGCCTTCGGAAATGGTGCTGCGCATAGTCCCGGAGCAGGTGTCCGCGCTGGAACAGGCGATCGATGCGCTCAACCTGTCGTTGGAACCGCTTTCCAGCTTCATCCTTCCAGGAGGCAGCGACGCTGCAGCACGAATTCACGTGGCTCGCGCTGCAGCGCGGCGCGCCGAACGCGCGATGACCGCACTTGCCGAAACTGATCCGGTCAACCCGGCCGCTCTCGCCTTCATCAACCGCTTGTCGGATTACCTGTTTGTGCTGGCTCGGGCGGTCAATGCAACAGGCGAAGGAGACGTACTGTGGGTACCGGGAAAGAACCGCTAGCCAACCTTGGCCAACATCGCTAGGCAACGCGCTTTGCTGCAGTAGCGAAGGGAAGCAAATGCAGACAATTGCAGTCATCGGGGCCGGCCTGATGGGATCTGGCATAGCCCAGACATCCGCCCAATTCGGTTACAATGTCCAGCTCGTCGATATTGACATCGACATCGCCAAGGCCGCGAAAGACAAGATAGGCAAAGCCCTGGCCCGGCAAGTCAGCAGAGACAGGATGAACGCGCAGGACGCAGAAAGCCTGTTGTCCCGGATCACACCCGTCAGCGACTATGGCCCAATGTCGGAAGCCGCCTTCATCATTGAGGCGGCGACCGAGCGCGAAGAGATCAAACACAAGATCATCGAGGCCGCCGGCAAGGTGCTGGGCCCCAACGCGATAATGGCCTCAAACACCAGCTCGATCCCGATCACTCGCATGGGCGCCAAGTCGGTCGATCCTGAGCGCTTTATCGGCATGCATTTCTTCAATCCAGTCCCGGTGATGGGACTGATAGAAATCATTCCCGGCCTCGCGACATCAAAGGACACGCTGGACCGTTCGCGCACCTATGCCGAGAGCCTAGGCAAAGAAGTCGTGATCGCTGGCGATGATCCGGGGTTTGTGGTCAACCGCATCCTTGTCCCAATGATCAACGAGGCGATCTTCGTGCTGGGCAGCGGAATGGGCACCATCGAGGACATCGACAAGGGCTGCCGTATCGGCCTCAATCATCCGATGGGGCCGCTCGAATTGGCCGATTTTGTCGGTATCGACACGCTCTTCGAGATTATCCAGGTACTCTACAGCACAACCGGCGACTCCAAATATCGTCCCGCTCCATTGCTGGTGAAATATGTCGAAGCAGGTTGGTTGGGTCGAAAGTCCGGTCGCGGATTCTATGACTATTCTGGAGACGAACCGGTACCGACTCGTTAAAGATCTACCGAGACCGAGCCCGCGGCGCCTAACCTAGTCTTCAACCAAATCCGGCGGACTATCGGCTGCTTCCATACCCTCGTCAGGAACGACGTCTGGCTCGCTCGACCATCCAGACGGGTCAAAACCCGACGTATCGTCGATCAGATCTTCATCAGACGTGAACTCTGTGATGACCGGCTTCGGAGCCGGTCTCGCCCGCTGCTGGGGCTGAGCCACCTGCTGTTCCGGAACAAAGCGCTCGGTCGCCTGTTCGAGCGCACCACGATCATTGTCGGTGCCCACCAATATGCGCACACCGAGCAGGATGAACGCGACGAATGCCAGCGCGCCGATGCGATTGTTGAACAGTAACCGATGCATAGCCACCGTAGGTTAACAGGAAAAAGTTGACCATTCGTAGCCGACATCTTTCAAGCACAGCGCAGCTGATGCAATAGATTCCGTATCACCTGCCACTGCCTCGCCTATCGCGTTGTTGCCCAAGGATTTACAGGTGTTTCTGCCTGCTCTTGTATCGCAATTTCCGCTTGGGTTTCATCGGCGGAGGGCACCGAGCAATAGGCAGTCAGGAGAATCCACACGGACCAGATCAACGCATTCCAACGGCTCCTGAAGAGCCTCGTGATCCTGAGTCCGAACATGGCCGCCAGCGTGACAGGCAGGAGTTAATCTTCGGTGCTCGCCTCGCGTCTCAATTCATACAGCGCTTCCAGCGCATCTCGCGGGCTGAGCGCGTCGACATCGAGAGCAAGCAATTGCTCTCTGAGACTATCGACTTTCTCTTCTGTCATGTCCTGTGCGGCGGCGAAAAGCGGCAAATCGCCGAGCCCTGCTGCAAGGCCACCGCTTTCGGCGCGCGCCCTCTCAAGCCGTTCGAGCACGGATTTGGCGCGCGCGAGCACCTGCGCAGACACTCCTGCCAGCCGGGCAACGGCCAGGCCATAGCTGCGGTCTGCCGGCCCTTCGGCCAGCTCGTGCAGCAGCACCAGATCGCCTTTCCATTCGCGAGCGCGAACATGATGGAGCGAGAGCGCATCGCAGCTTTCTGCCAGCCGGGAAAGCTCATGGTAATGGGTGGCAAACAGGCAGCGGCATCGGTTTGTCCCATGCACCGCCTCGACCACCGCCCAGGCAAGCGCCAAGCCGTCATAGGTCGAGGTGCCGCGACCAACTTCGTCAAGGATTACGAAGCTGCGCTCGGTCGCCTGCGCCAGGATCGCGGCGGTCTCAACCATCTCGACCATGAAAGTAGATCGGCCGCGAGCGAGATCGTCGGACGCACCAACCCGGCTGAACAGCCGGTCGACTAGGCCGATCCTTGCACTCGTCGCGGGCACGAAGGCACCGGCCTGGGCGAGCAGGACAATCAGCGCATTCTGGCGCAGGAAGGTTGACTTACCGCCCATGTTCGGCCCGCCGATCAGCCACAGCCGGTCATCAGCCATCAGCTGGCAATCATTGGCGATGAAGCGGTCGCCGGTATCGGACAGAGCTGCTTCAACCACCGGATGTCGGCCGCCTTCGACCAGCAGCTCTGGCTCTTCGCAGATCGCCGGTCGCGACCAACCGCCTTGCACAGCGCGCTCGGCATGGCTTGCGGCGACATCGATCCGGGCGATCGCAGCTGCCGTCTCGGCAATGGGCCGGCGAGCAGCCACCGCTGTGCCGACGAGTTCCTCAAAATGAGCTTCTTCTGCCGCATGCGCATGAGCGCCCGCTTCGGCGATGCGGCTTGCTTCCTCATGGAGTGGCACCGCATTGAAGCGAACCGCGCCAGCCATGGTCTGGCGATGGGTGAAACCGCTATCGGCTGCCATCAGCCCATCGCCATGCTTGGCCGGCACCTCGATGAAATAGCCAAGCACATTGTTATGCTTGATCTTGAGAGCCATGACCCCGGTCTCGTCACGATACTTCGCCTCCAGCGCGGCAATCGCCTTACGCGCATTGCCCGAAGTTTCGCGCAGCACATCAAGCGCGGCATCGTATCCTTCGGCGATGAAACCACCCTGCTGTCGTTCGGTGGGCGGAGCCGGGACCAGGGCGCGGACAAGCAGATCGACCAGCGCGCCATGCCCTCCCAGCGAAGGCAG
The DNA here is from genome assembly GCA_029247785.1 of Novosphingobium sp. Lineage (GTDB taxonomy): Bacteria > Pseudomonadota > Alphaproteobacteria > Sphingomonadales > Sphingomonadaceae > Novosphingobium. The sequence continues at coordinate 8,831 of JAQWKP010000327.1, read as the reverse complement.
CAGCCGGTCAAGCAACAGCGGCCGATCTTCCCGGACGGCAAGATTGTCCCGGATGCGTGCCGCCTCGCCAAGCCCATCGCGCAGCTGGCCAAGATCCCGGGGTGATCCCCGCCCCGCCACGAGCCTGCCGAGCGCACGTTCGACATCGGGCAGTGCGCGCAGCACCGCGCGCAAATCCTCGCGCAACAGCGGGTCGTCATGGAAATATTGCACCAGCTCGAGCCGCTCACCGATTGCAGCACGGTCCGTCAACGGTGCCGAGAGGTCGATGGCGAGCTGACGAGCGCCGCTTCCCGTAACGCAGCAATCAACATCATCGATCAGACTGCCCTTGCGCCCGCCGCGCTGGGCCTCAAGCACTTCCAGGCTGGAGCGCGTCGCCTCGTCCATCGCGAGATGATCTTCGCCCGATCGCATGACCGGCGGCAACAGGAATGGCAGGGAGCCGCGCCCGGCATGTTCGAGATAGGCGATGAGACCGCCGGCGGCGGCGAGCATGGCCCGGCTGAACCCGCCGAATCCATCCAGCGTCGCAACCCCGTGGAGGTCCTTCAACCTCGCCTCACCGCGATCGCTGGCAAAATCCGGCGCCGGGCGCAGGCTCGCCTCGTCCGGCACCAATTCCCAGTCCTCGGGAGCGACGATCTCGTTCGCGCCGAGGCAGGCCAGCGCGGAGCCGATCCGGTCTGGCTGCGTATCTTCAAGCTCCATACGCCCGGTCGAGATATCGCAAGCAGCCAGTCCGACCATGCCGCGCACCTCGCACAGTGCAACCAGGACATTGGAGCGCCTCGGTTCGAGCAAGGCCTCCTCGGTCAGCGTTCCCATGGTGACGAAGCGCACGATGTCGCGAGACACCAGGGCTTTCGATCCCCCGCGCCGCTTTGCTTCGGCAGGGCTCTCGGTCTGTTCGGCGATGGCGACCCGGCAACCGGCCCGGATCAGCCGCGCCAGGTAGCTCTCGGCGGCATGCACCGGCACGCCGCACATCGCGATCGGCTCGCCGAGGTGCTCCCCTCGGCTGGTGAGCGCGATATCGAGGATCCGGGCCGCCTGCTTCGCATCGTCGAAGAACAGCTCGAAGAAGTCGCCCATGCGATAGAACAGCAGGCAGTCTCCCGCCTCCTCTTTCAAGGCAAGATACTGGGCCATCATCGGGGTTGGGGAATCGGCCATCGCTCCCGCGTTAGCGCAGAAATAGCGATTCGGGAGCATGGCTGGGCCACCTTTCCCCTATCGCGTCGGCCAGAGATTGGTTAGGTCGGTCCCATCAGCGGGGAGATTACGCTTGTCCGAGGGAAGCAGAGTCGAATTTACGGAGCGCGAAGCTCTATTTTATCACAAGACGATCCGGCCGGGTAAGCTGGAGATCATCGCCTCAAAGCCGATGGCGACCCAGCGCGATCTTTCGCTTGCTTATTCGCCGGGCGTTGCCGTGCCGGTACAGGCGATCGCGGACGATCCTGCGACCGCCTATGATTACACCGCCAAGGGCAATCTGGTCGCCGTGATCTCCAACGGCACCGCCATCCTTGGCATGGGCAATCTTGGCGCGCTTGCTTCCAAGCCGGTGATGGAAGGCAAGGCGGTGCTGTTCAAGCGCTTCGCCGACGTCGATTCGATCGATATCGAACTCGCTACCGAAGACACAGACGCGATCATCGAAGCCGTCGCGCTCATGGAGCCAAGCTTTGGCGGCATCAACCTTGAGGACATCAAAGCGCCCGAGTGCTTCATCATTGAGCAGGCGCTTCGCGAGCGCATGAACATCCCGGTGATGCATGATGACCAGCACGGCACCGCGATTATCGCTGCCGCCGGGCTGGTCAATGCCTGCTACATCACCGGCCGCGAGCTCAAAGATGTAAAGGTGGTGGTCAACGGCGCCGGTGCCTCGGCGCTTGCCTGCACGGCGCTGATCAAGTCAATGGGCGTACAGCATACCAACGTCACCATGTGTGACAGCAAAGGCGTCATCTACCAGGGCCGCGACAATGTCGACCAGTTCAAGAGTGCCCATGCCATCGAGACCGATGCGCGTACGCTGACTGAGGCGCTGAAAGGTGCCGACATCTTCCTGGGCCTGTCAGTCGCCGGCGCGGTAACGCAAGACATGGTCAGGGATATGGCCAAAGGCCCGATCATTTTCGCCATGGCCAATCCCGATCCCGAAATCACGCCGCCCGACGCTCTTGCGGTGCATCCCGATGCGATCGTGGCCACCGGGCGTTCGGACTATCCCAACCAGGTCAACAATGTCCTTGGCTTCCCATTCATCTTCCGCGGTGCTCTCGACGTTCGCGCGACTGCGATCAACGAAGAAATGAAGATCGCTGCCGCACAAGCGATTGCCGAACTGGCGCGAGAGCAAGTGCCCGAGGAAGTCGCCGCCGCCTACGGCAAGACCCATCAATTCGGCCGCGATTATATCATCCCAGCACCGTTCGATCCCAGGCTGATGGAAGTCGTTCCGTCCGCCGTCGCCAAGGCGGCGATGGATTCGGGCGTGGCGCAGATTTCGATCGAGGATTTCGATGCCTATCGCCACGCGTTGAAGAGCCGGCTCAACCCGACAACCTCGGTGCTCACCAATGTCTATGCACAGGTCAAGCAGGACCCCAAACGCGTGATCTTCGCCGAGGCGGAGGACGAGATTGTGCTGCGCGCTGCCATCCAATACCGCGATTTCGGCTATGGCGAGCCAGTGCTGGTGGGCCGAACCAAGGCGGTGCTCGCAAAGATGACCGAACTCGGCGTTGCCGATCCGGAAAGCTATCACATCGAGAATTCGTCGACTTCGGAACATGTCGAACCGATGGTCGCCATGCTCTATGAACGGTTGCAGCGCCGCGGCTATATGGAGCGCGACGTGCGCCGCATGGTCAATCAGGAGCGCAATATCTTTGCCTCCGGCCTGCTCAAACTGGGCTTCGGCGATGCTATGATAACTGGCATGACCCGGCCATTTTCCCAAACGATCAATGATGTCCGGCGCGTGATGGACCCCAAGCCGGGGCATCTGCCATTCGGCATCCATGTGATGGTCGGCAAGAACACCACGACCTTCCTGGCTGACACAACCATCAACGAGCGGCCCAGTTCCGAGGACCTCGCCGTTATCGCCACAGAAACGGCGGCGGTCGCGCGCCGCCTGGGCCATGAGCCGCGGGTCGCCTTTCTAAGCTTTTCAACCTTCGGTAATCCCTCGGGGCGCTGGCTCGACAATATCCGCAATGCCGTACAGATCCTCGACGACAGTGATCCGGGCTTCGAATATGACGGCGATATGGCACCCGATGCCGCGCTGAACCCGAATATCCAGAAGAACTACCCGTTCTGCCGCCTGACCGGCCCGGCCAATGTGCTGGTGATGCCGGGTCTGCAATCGGGCAATATCTCGGCCAAGCTGCTGCGTGAACTAGGCGGTCAGGCCACAATCGGGCCGATGCTGATCGGCATGGAGAAGCCGGTCCAGGTTGCTCCGATGTCGGCCATCGCGCCAGACATACTGACGCTGGCGGTGCTGGCCGCCGCCGGAATTGCGGGCTGAGCTGCTGGCATGGCGCAACGCCGCGTAGCCCTGCTCCATCGCGGCGGGAGCTATGCCGGACCATGCCTCGCCCGGCGTCTGGCAATTTCGGGCCATGACCTCGTCATTCATGGGCCCAGAGAGGGCATGGTCGAAGAATTGGAAGGGCTGGGCGCAGCGATCGAAGTAGTCGGCGAGGGCGAGCTGCCGGTGGACGACAGGCCGGGTTCGGACGGCACGCCGGAGGGAGCCCAATTGCTGGTCGACCGCGCCATGGCAAGGTTCGGCCGGATTGACGCCGCGAGTTTGCTGCCACCCTATTATTTTTCCATTCGAGGAACCCTGATGGAAGCTCCGCCCGAGCATATCGCGGCGCTTGGCTCTTTTCTCGAATCGACATCCCACCTGTTGCGCGCCGTCATTCCCGCGATGCAAGGCCGGGGCGGGCAGATTCTAGTGTTCACGAGCGATTCTGGTGCACGTCCTGAGGCCGGTTGGTGCCTCTATGGCGCCGCGCGCGCTGGTCAGAATTTCCTCGTCAGAGCTGTGGCTCTGGAACATGCCAAGGACGACATCTGCATCAATGCCATGGGCTCAAAAAACGCGATTTCTGCCGGTTTTCCATATGCCCCAGAGGGTGCCGCAACCGACACATCGATCACTCTGGGCGAATGGGCCGAACCCCTTCTCGCCGAAACGCCCCTGCCGCGCCTGGGTACGATGGATGAGCTGGCGGCCTTCGCCTGCAATTTGCTCGACGGCAGCAACCGCTTTCAAACCGCGCAATATTTCTCCTTTTCCGGGGGCTGGAACTCGAATTAGGTTCTTTGATTGGTGCGGTCATGACATCCGTCATGGCCTTGGTATCACCGGCCCGCACCCAACTAAGGACTCTATCAGCGCCGACGATAGCGGAAATACCAGACTTCATGGTCCTGTTCCCGGGCCTTGGCCTCGTAGCGGGTCTCGACCCAGCCGCCGGGGCGCTGCTGGAAATCCATCGGCCCGTCGCACAGCCAATCGAAGGTGTCGCGGTGGCGGCGCATGACCATCAGCGCATGGCGCAGATAGACCGGATGATCGGTGCCGAAACGCAGCTCACCGCCCGTCCTGAGCTTGGCCGCGAATAAAGCTACCGGCCCATCATTCATCATGCGGCGCTTGGCATGGCGCGCCTTGGGCCAGGGATCGGGATGCAGCAGATAGATGAAGGACAGCGCCCCGTCCGGAACGCGCGACAGCACTTCAAGCGCGTCGCCATGATGGATCCGGATATTGCCAAGTGGATCCCGCTGGCCTCCATCTCCGGCGACATGGGTCAGGGCCTGGGCAACTCCGTTGATGAATGGCTCGGCACCGATGAAGCCATGATCGGGCAGCATGTCTGCCCGAGCCGCCATATGCTCTCCGCCGCCAAAGCCGATCTCGAAATGCAGCGCCCGATCATCACCGAAAAGTGCCTTGGCCGTCACCGACCCTTCTGCGGGCATGGCGATTTTTGGCAGCAGTGTCTCGATCAGCTCCAACTGCCCCTTGCGCAATTTCTTGCCAACCGAGCGGCCATAGAGCCGGTTGAGCGTGGTCGGATCGCCGGGTTTGTTCGCAGTCATTGTCGCGCGGCGCGATGGCAGCGATGATCGCGCAGGTCAACGGGCAGGGAGTGGCGTCTAGGCCCTGTCGGTTCCCTTCACGAAGTTCGATACAGACTCCGGAAATTCAACCCAGTGATGTTTCTCCTGTTCCCAGACCGAGTTATCGAGCGACGGGAAATTGCTTTCGCCAAAAGCACCGACGGGAACCCCCGTGAACCCCGGGTTCTTTTCGAGCTGCACGTAAATCGTGCTGCCACAGCTGGGGCAGAAACCGCTGGTTACGCTGTTGCCGACGTCTGAGCTGCGTGCAAACTCGCTCGCCTCGCCGACGATACGAACCATCCCTGTGGCAAAATAGGCGATTACGCCAAAGGGTGATCCGCTTCTGCGCTGGCATTGCAGGCAATGACAAGCAACCGTATATGGCCGCGCATCATCATCGACATGTGCTGTCAGCATTCCACATTGGCACCGTGCTTCCATGTACAGGAGGATAGTGTCATGCGCGCTGATGCGGAAGAGCACGCAATATCCGTTTTCCTACACGGCGATCTGCTGCCAGATTGCCCCGCTCGGCCATCTATTCCAGGGGTTTTCGACCGTGAAAGCGAAGTTTTTCATTTGGAAAAGTGTCAACTTCGCCAATGGCAAGCAACATATTAGATTAAAGGAGTTTTATAAGGGACGGGCAGGTTGACACGCTGTCGCCTTTGTCAACTTCGATCAGCAGCTCAGACGCAATGAAAAGCGGCCCGCTCCCAAAGGAACGAGCCGCCATTCTTGCCCCCCGCAAAGGGTAGTTCGGGTATTGATCAGGCTGCTTCGGCCTTTTCGTCGGGATCGCGCAGCACATAACCGCGTCCCCAGACCGTTTCGATATAGTTCGCGCCACCGCAGGCGTGGGAGAGTTTTTTGCGGAGCTTGCAGATGAAAACGTCGATGATCTTGAGTTCGGGCTGGTCCATGCCGCCATACAGGTGGTTGAGGAACATTTCCTTGGTGACCGTCGTGCCCTTGCGCAGCGAGAGCAGCTCAAGCATCGCATATTCCTTGCCGGTCAGATGGACCCGGGCATTGTCGCCCTCAACCGTCTTGGCATCGAGGTTGACTGTCAGCTTGCCAGTCTTGATGACCGACTGCGAATGGCCTTTGGAACGGCGGACAACCGCATGAATGCGGGCGACCAGTTCCTCACGGTGGAACGGCTTGGTGACATAATCGTCGGCACCGAAGCCAAAGCTGCGAACCTTGGAATCCATTTCCGAGATACCGGAGAGGATGAGAACCGGCGTCTGGACCTTGGCAACACGCAATTTCTTGAGCACGTCATAGCCGTGCATGTCAGGAAGGTTCAGATCGAGCAGGATGATGTCGTAATCATAGAGCTTTCCGAGATCCAAGCCTTCCTCGCCCAGATCGGTCGAATAGACATTGAAGCCCTCAGACGTCAGCATGAGCTCAATCGCCCTTGCAGTGGTTGGCTCATCCTCAATCAACAGCACGCGCATGGGTGGTTCCCCTAATTGCCCTGAAACTACGACGCTAACCCTTTGGAAAGGGACATTGCCGTTTATTAACCATACGACCAAAGAACGTGAAAGGTTAACATCAGGTAAAGCCACACTTATCCACGCATCGCAACGCGGCGGTCTTTACAATGCGGAATCGTCGCTTCTGGCGAACACCCGCCGCAGGACTCGGCGCGCCGCAAGCAGCAGCAGGATTGCGAGAGCCAACAGCACCAGCGCAATGACAATCGCAACTGACGGATAGTTCAGTGCCAGCAGCACCAACCCGCCAGTTGCCACATCCTCAACGGTGGAGACCGCGACATTGCTGAATGGTTCAGGACTGGTGTTCACCAGCGCCCTGGTGCCGGCCTTTCCGCCATGAGCCAGCAGCGTCGCCCCGCCGCCAAGGACAAAGGCGATCACCTGAATGGCTGGATCGGAAGGATCGATGATCGCAAGCGTCAACAATGCACCGCCGACCGGCCGGATCAGCGTGTGCACGGTGTCCCAAGCAGAATCGAGCCAGGCAATCTTGTCAGCGAAGAATTCGACCACCGCCGCCACTCCGGCAGTCCCCATCACCCAGGGATTTGCCAGAACGCCCAGGCTTTCAAGGTGGTCGGGCAAGGGAAGCACACCCAGCTGCATGGCAATGCCAGTCGCCAACAGGCACAGATACAGCCGCCAGCCCGCCAAAAGGCTCAAGCTGCCGGCAAGGCCGAGAATCTCGATAAGGCTGAACGAATGCTCCACTATTCTCCCCAGCAGGAAAGGACGAGCGCCACGCTACAAAACTTCGAAAAGGCCCGCAGCGCCCATACCACCGCCTACGCACATCGTCACAACGACATATCTCGCTCCGCGCCGCTTACCTTCGATCAGTGCATGCATCGCGCAGCGTGCGCCCGTCATGCCATAGGGATGCCCAATAGATATCGCCCCGCCATTGACGTTGAGCAACTCGTCGGGAATGCCCAGCCGGTCGCGGCAGTACACAACCTGCACCGCAAATGCCTCGTTCAGTTCCCACAATCCGATATCGTCCATTGTAAGGTTGAAACGCTCGAGCAGCTTGGGCACTGCGAAAACCGGGCCGATTCCCATTTCGTCAGGCTCAGTACCGGCAACCGCCATTCCGACGAAGCGACCGAGCGGCGCAAGCCCTCTGCGCTCGGCCAGCGCAGATTCCATCACCACGAGGGCTGCGGACCCATCGGACAGCTGGCTAGCATTGCCCGCCGTGACGGTACCATCAGGCACGACTGTCGGGAGCGCCTGGAGACCTTCAAGCGTCGTTCCTGGCCGGTTGCCTTCGTCCTGCACCAGCGTAACTTCGTGTTGGCTAGTCTCGCCGCTCTGCTTGTCAGTAACGTTCTTCATCGCGGTGACTTCGATGATCTCCTCATCGAACCGGCTCTGGGCTTGAGCCTCAGCAGTTCGTTGCTGGGACTGCAATGCATAAGCATCACAAGCATCACGACTAATATCATAGCGCTTGGCGACGACCTCGGCGGTTTGCAACATCGGTAGATAGGCGGCCTGGTGCATGCGGATGAGATCGCGGTCGAACTCTACGCGAAAGTCCTTTGTCTGGACCGTGCTGATCGAATCCTGACCGCCCGCGATGACCACTTCCATGCGATCCATCACAACCTGGCGAGATGCCGTAGCGATCGCCATCAGGCCCGACGAGCATTGTCGGTCGATACTCATTGCGGGCACGGTCACCGGAAGCCCCGCACGCAAGGCCGCAAGGCGTGCGATATTAAGAGCCTGCCCACCTTGCTGGAGCGCAGAGCCCCAGACAACGTCGTCCACTTCGCCACCCTCGATCCCGGCGCGCTCAACCGCCGCAGAGATCGCAAGCGAGCCAAGCGTGGGAGCCGCAGTGGCATTGTATGAGCCCTTGTAGGCCCGCCCGATAGGCGTGCGGGCAGCAGCAACGATCACGGCATCACTCATGGGCATTCTCCTCAGAAAGATATGTCATATGAACATCATGATGATCCAGTCGGCGATCAGGGCGGGTTTGTCTTCGCCTTCAATTTCAACGGTCACTTCGCTTGTCGCCTGCCACTGGCCGGGCCGCTTTTCCTGCAAGTGTCCGTCGTCAGACCATTTGGCACTGATGGGAGCGTAGATTAGCGGAGCGTTGGCCTCATCTGGTTGATTGATATTAGGCGGCGAGCTTGCGGTGTT
>JAQWKP010000300.1 GCA_029247785.1 Novosphingobium sp. | reverse complement strand
CTGCGCTTTAGGCCGCGCGGCCTCACACAATTCCGTCGATGAACCTTGCCATGTCCACATCCCGCGCGCTCAGCCCGCCGGCATCGTGAGTCGATAGCGTGATCTCCACCCGATTGTAGACGTTGAACCATTCGGGATGGTGGTCTGCCTTCTCGGCATGAAGCGCGACTCGAGTCATGAAAGCGAATGCCTCACTGAAATCCGCGAATTTGAGCGTGCGAGTGATGGCAAGTCCATCCTCGCGCAGGGTCCAGCCAGACAGCTCCTGCAATGCGGCGTCGCGTTCGGCCTGAGTCAATTGGGCAATCGGCATGATGGTCTCCTTGGCAGCCTGCCGAGTTTCGCCTATCGCCCGCGCCCATGCAAGAGAGCCGCATCGCCGCAACAGACCTAGCCTGCCAGCGCGGTGAGCGAGTGCTGTTCAGCGGGCTCTCGTTCGACCTCCAACCCGGCGCGGCGCTGCATGTCGCGGGTGTCAACGGCATCGGCAAATCAAGCCTGATCCGCATCCTCGCCGGGCTGCTGCGTCCGCTTGCCGGCGATGTCCAAAGTGAAGGCGATATCGGCCTGATCGACGAGCGGCCTGCGCTCGACCCGTCCTTGCCGTTAGGTCAGGCGCTGAGCTTCTGGCAACGGCTCGATGGCCCTGCTGACAATGAGCTCGCCCGGCTTGGCCTTGGCGCGCTGCTCGACGTGCCGGTGCGTTATCTCTCCTCGGGCCAGCGCAAGCGCGCCGCTTTCGCCCGGCTGCTCGGCCAGTCTGCGGCGGTCTGGCTGCTCGACGAACCGCTGAACGGGCTCGATTCCAAGGCCTGCGAACTGGCCCAGACACTCGCCGCCGAACATTGCGCAGCTGGCGGGATCTGCGTGATCGCCTCACACCAGCCGATCGCCCTGCCTGCCATGCAGCGGCTGGAACTTGCGGATTTCGCCCGGTGAGAGTGCTCTGGACCCTGCTTCGGCGCGACCTTGCCCGGCTCCTGCTCGGCGGGCGGAGCGGCGGCGCGCTGCTGCCGATCCTGTTCTTCCTGGCCGTCGCCATGCTCTACCCCTTCGCGGTTGGACCCGATGCGCCGCTGCTCGCCCGCACTGGCGGCGGGGTGATCTGGGTGGCCGCGCTGCTTGCCGCGATCCTGCCGCTCGACCGGCTGGTCGAACCTGACATCGAGCTTGGCTTCTTCGACCACTGGGCGTTGCGGGGCATTTCCGAGGAATGGATCATCGCCATACGCATCCTCGCCCACTGGCTGAGCTTCGCCCCGGCTCTGATGCTGGCCGCCCTGCCCGCTGCTGCACTGCTTGGGCTGAATGGCGAAACCATCCGCATCGTCGAACTGGGCCTGCTGGCAGGAACGCCGGGTCTGGCCGCGCTCGGCGTCACCGTCGCCGCGCTGACTGCCGGCCTGCGCGGAGGCGCGGCGCTGTCCGGCCTGCTGGTGATACCGCTTGCCGTGCCGCTGCTGGTGTTCGGCGCGGGCAGCCTATCGACTGGCGGCACAAGCGGGCTGGCGTTAACGGCGGCGTGCAGTCTGGCACTGCTGGCGATTGCGCCGTTTGCAGGCGGAGCGGCGGTGCGGGCGGGGCGAGAGTAGGTCCGCAAAAGCGCGTGCGAAGTTGACAGGTTGACGCTGTCCAAGGGGAAAAGTGTCACCTTGCGCAAGAGCTGTCACTTTGCACCAGATGTGTCACCTTGCGCCGGATCTTGCCGAGCCGCAGCCCCTCGTCCCACACTTCGCCGAGCTCTTCGCCCATCCGCGCGCGCAGGCGATAGGCCGATTGCCGGCTCATCCCCACTTCCCGCGCTGCCGCCGCGACCGAACCCCACTCCGCCAGAGCGCGCAGGAAGGCAAGCAGCTTGTCGCGCGACCAGCGGTATTGCGCGTTGGAATGGCGGGGCGAGCGGGATCGGTTAGGCTTGGTCATGCCAGCGAGAGTACCGCGGCGACCGGTGTGTAGGAAAATGGTTTGTGTTGGAGCACATTGGACAGCGACCGCTTCCGACCCAGTTGCGGTCGTACAATTAGCAATCTTCGCTTCCCGGAAGCGGTCGTACATTCGTCTTCGCCAGGTTACGCCTTCCGCCCTCTTCCAAGACCCAAGCCCTCACTTTCCTAGTTGCAAATAGCGGAAGTTCTTCGCGGCCATTCCGGCCTAGGCAACCTGAACGACTTACCGGTTGATGCCGGTAGGATCATGGCGAGGGGCAGAAGCCGTCCTTTTGGATATGGCGGTCGAGATAGCCCATG
>JAQWKP010000294.1 GCA_029247785.1 Novosphingobium sp. | reverse complement strand
CGATGCGACCCGACGGTGTGGAGCTTTCGTAGAACGGCTTATATTCAGGCGCCGCATCGATCATGCCGGGGCTGGTCGCGCCGGGAATGACGCAGTTTACCGTCACGCCCTTGGTTCCCAGCTGCTTCGCCCAGCTTTCCGTGAGATTCTCAACCCCCCATTTGAGCGCCGAATAGATGCCAGCGCCGGGCATCGTGGCTTTCGCGGCGCTGGACGAGAAATTGATGATCCGACCGCCTTCTCCGAGCCGTTTGGCCGCCTCGCTGGCGACATAGAGCGGCCCCTTGAAATTGAGGCCGATCATCCATTCCATTTCGTCATCGTCGAGCGCCTCAAGCGCGCCGCCTCCCCCGCCGCCAGCGTTGTTGACGACGATATCGATCCGCCCCGGAACTGCGTCGATCTGGGCAAACAGCGCGACAACATCGGCACGCTTGGTGATGTCTGCCTGATAGACCACGGCCTCGCCACCTGCCGAGCGGATCAGCTCTGCGGTCTCCTCGGCCCCGGCGGCGCTCTCGTTGTAATGCACCACTACCGTAGCGCCCTCTTCGGCCAGCCGCTGTGCCACCAGTCGGCCAATACCGCGCCCTGCCCCGGTCACTAGCGCAACCTTGCCTTCAATTCGCCTCTCAACCATGCCCATGCTCCCTTCCCGATCTGTGTTGCAGGCGAGACTATGCAGGGCAGCACCGATGCGCAACGCCATTCGCAGGGACCGGCAGGGATTGGGCTGTCTCCCCGGCCAAACCGGTGTATGATCCGGAAAAGCACAAAAGACGCACGAGAGGATAATGATGGCGATCAGCCTGCTGCCCGACAATCCCGGAGCATGGACCTACCGCAGCTGGGAAGACCTGATGGCGATCCCGCGCGAGGAACGCGAGAAATTCCAGCTCGAAGCAGTGCGGATCAATTTTCACCGATTGCGCGACCGGATACCCGCGCTCAAGAAGCTGGCCGACCGCCAGGGCGTCGACACGATCGAGACGATCGAAGACATATTGCCGGTGTGCTTCGATCACCGCGTGCTCAAGAATTATCCGATCCAGATCATCGAGAACCGCGATTTCGCCAAGCTCACCAAATGGCTCGACAAGCTGACCGCGCATGATCTCACTGGCCTGGACCTCACCGGGCTGACGACGATCGAGGAATGGCTTGGGCGGCTCGATGCCTATGGCATGCTCGTCACCTATTCGAGCGGGACGACCGGCAAGCTGTCATTCGTGCCGCGATCCAAGGACGAATTCGGGCCGTGGAAATTCCATTTCTACAACGTCAATATGGCTTCTGGTGGGGTCAATCACTGGAACGTCAAGCTGCCGACCTTTTTCCCCGGCTATCGCGGCGGCTATCAGACAATGCTCAAGATGATGACCATGTTCAACATGGAGATGGCAGGCGGGCCGGAGAATTATTACACGCTTTACGACACCCATATCCCGGCCGATCTGATGGCGCTATCCGGAAGGCTGCAATCGGCTGAGGACAAGGGTGAGATTGCCAGCCTCGGCTTTGAAGCCGCGCTGCTGGAACAGCGCCAGGAAATGCTCGAACAGGGCCGCCGCCGCGAAAGTGACATGGAGGCCTGGTTCGGCAAGCTGATCGAGCAGTTCAAGGGCCAGCGGGTGAAGATCGGCGGCACATTTTCAGACCTTTACCGCGTCGCCCGCACCGGGATGGACAAGGGCATAAAATGCGAGTTTGCTCCTGGCTCGGTGCTGCAGGGCGGTGGCGGGATGAAGGGCTACAAGGATGCGCCCGACGATTGGGAAGACCAGATCAAGGACTTCTTCGGCATCGACTGGATGGGCAATCAATATGGCTTTTCCGAATGTATCGGCAACGCGCCGCTGTGCCGGGCAGGCTATTTCCACCTGCCACCCTATTCGGTGCCGCTGCTGATGGACAAGGACGGCAATGCGATGTCTCGCGAAGGCGTGCAGAAGGGCCGGCTGGTGCTGGTTGACCCGATTCCGCAATCCTACTGGGGCGGTTTCACATCGGGCGACGAAGTCACGATCCACTGGGACGAGGACTGCGGCTGCGGCTGGAAGAGCCCGCGCGTCGGCAAGACCATCCGCCGTTTCGCTGAAAGTGAAGGCGGCGATGACAAAATCACCTGCGCCGGATCCCAGCAGGCCTACAATGAATTCATGGAATTCGTCGCTGGAGACGCATGATGGCCGAATCGCTCGCAATCGCGCTGGACGCGCAGCACCCGGAATCATGGCTGGATGGCGGGTTTGAGCCGCTGCTGGCGATGAGCTGGCTCGATTATCAAGATGTGCAACTTGCGGCGCTAAAGCTCCGGTTCGAACAGCTTGGCGATGCGGTGGCCGCGCTGCGCAAACTGGCAAAGCGCGAAGGCGTCACCAATATCGACAGCCTTGAGGACGCCTTGCCACTGCTGTTCGATCACCGGGTCTACAAGAGCTATCCACTCTCGCTGATCGAGAATCGTGACATTGCCAAGCTCAATGGCTGGCTGGACCGGCTGACGACCCACGATCTCACGCAGGTCGATCTGACCGGCGTCAACACCATCGACGCCTGGCTCTCCCGGCTGGATGAGCATGACATGCTGGTCGGCCATTCCACGGGCACCACCGGCAAGCTCAGCTTC
>JAQWKP010000292.1 GCA_029247785.1 Novosphingobium sp. | reverse complement strand
ATCCGCGCCATGGTGCTTGAAGGCACCTGCGACGCGCGCGAGATTGGCGACAGGCGCGAAGCGATCGGAGCTGCCATCGAAGAGGCTGAAGCAGCCGATATCGTACTCATTGCCGGCAAGGGTCATGAGCAGGGCCAAATCGTGGGAAGCGGGAATTCGCGGCGCGTACTGGCGTTCGACGATGTTGCCGTTGCGCGTGAAATGGCGGGAACCAGGGGGAGACAAATTGCATGAACGCTCAGGTGCGAATTCTCGAATGGCCGGGCTCTACAGCGGATAATGACCCGCTGGCGCTGTGGGATGCGATTGCCATAGCCCGCGCGGTCAAGGGAACTGCTAACGCTGATTTCCTAGTCTCAGGTGTCGAGATCGATTCCCGCGACGTTGTGCCGGGCGACCTGTTTTTTGCCTTGAAGGGCGAGGCGACCGATGGGCACCGTTTTGTCGAGAACGCCTATAAAGCAGGCGCATCGGCGGTGGTGGTCGAAAGCCCGGTCGATGGTCCGCATGTGCTGGTCAACGACACCTCTGCCGCGCTCGAAGCGCTTGCGGCAGCTGCCCGCGAGCGTACCAGAGCCAGGATCGTCGGGGTTACCGGATCGGTTGGCAAGACTGGCGTCAAGGAAGCGATCTACGCGGCGCTTGAACGCTCCAGCCGGGGTGCGGCGCATCGCTCGGTCAAGAGCTTCAATAACCACGTCGGAGTTCCGCTCAGCCTGGCCCGCATGCCGCTGCGTAACCGCTTTGGTGTGTTCGAGATGGGCATGAACCATGCAGGCGAGATCGCAGGCCTGACTATGCAGGTACGCCCGCATGTCGCAGTGATCACGACAATCGCACCAGCGCATATCGAGATGCTCGGCAGCGAAGACGCCATCGCAGATGCCAAGGCTGAAATCTTCGCAGGACTTGAGCCTGGCGGAACGGCGGTGATCCCGGCCGACAGCCCGCATTTTGAGCGATTGCGTGATGCCGCGCGGCCCTACGCCGAACACATCGTGTCCTTCGGGCGCTCTGATCATGCGGATGTTCGTTTGCTCGACGCGGTTGGTGCACCCTGTGGTGGATCGCTGGTGACCGCCGATCTTGGCGATCGGAGGGTCTGCTACACAGTCGCTGAACCGGGCGATCACTGGGTGTCAAATTCACTGGCGGTGATGGCGGCAGTCAGGGCGGTGCGCGGCGATCTTGCTGCAGCCGGGCTCGCTCTTGCCGAAATGGAAGGGCTGGCTGGACGCGGGGCGAGGGTCGAGGTTCCGGCGAGCGGCGGCAAAGCCCTGCTGATCGATGAAAGCTACAACGCCAACCCCGCTTCGATGGAGGCGACGCTGGCGCAGCTTGGCCGTACCGATGCGCTGCGCCGCATAGTCGTGCTCGGCGCAATGAAAGAGCTTGGCAGTCACGGCCCGGCTTATCATGCCGCGCTTGCCGGGCCGATGGGGAAAGCCGGCCTCGATTATGCCATACTGGTGGGCGAAGAAATGGGCGCTCTGGCCGAGGAATTGGGGAAACAGGCGGGTGCTTCGCTTGGCAAGAGCCTGACCTTCGCCCATTGCGCCAATGTGGAAGAAGCGGTGGATGTTTTGCAAGAATATGGCCTGGAGCGCGATGATGCGGTTCTCGTCAAGGGTTCCAACTCGGTTGGCCTTGCTTCGCTCGTTTCAGCAATGTCCAAACAGGAAGGCTAGGTTCTGGCTCAGCGATGCTTTACTTGATCGCCGAAATTTTCGAATTTGAAGGTCTCGCCAACCTCATTCGCTACCAGACCTTTCGCTCGGGCGCGGCGCTGATGACGGCTCTGTTCATAGGCCTCGTGATCGGGCCGCGTTTCATTGCCATGCTGCGGGTCAGGCAGGGCAAGGGTCAACCGATCCGCGAGGATGGCCCGCAGACGCATCTGGCCAAGCGAGGCACGCCGACCATGGGCGGGCTGATGATCCTTACCTCACTGCTCCTGTCGATGCTGATATGGATGGATCTTACCAACCCATTCGTTTGGGCCTGTATGGCAGTGACCGCCGGATTTGGCGTGATCGGCTTTCTAGATGATTACGACAAGGTCCGGAAAAGCAGCCACAAGGGTGTTTCGGGGCGCGTGCGGCTACTGATGGAATTCGTCGTTGCCGGCATCGCCGCCTGGATAATTGTCAGCCAGATCAGTACCAATCTCTATGTGCCGTTCCTGAGCGGCTACTACATACCGCTGGGACCGTTTTATTACGTCTTCGCCGCTTTCGTGATGGTCGGCGCTGGCAATGCGGTGAACCTGACTGATGGGCTAGATGGGCTCGCGACCATGCCCGTGGTTATTGCTGCCGGAGCCTATGCAGTGTTCGCCTATCTTGCAGGACGCGCGGATTATTCGGAATATCTCGGCATTCCCTATGTTCCGGGCGCAGGCGAACTGGCGATCTTCTGTGCCGGGATCATGGGCGCGGGCCTTGCATTCCTGTGGTTCAATGCGCCGCCAGCTGCCGTCTTCATGGGTGACACCGGCAGCCTGGCGCTTGGCGGGGCATTGGGCGCGATCGCCGTCGCCTCGCATCACGAAATTGTCCTGCTGATTGTCGGCGGGCTGTTCGTGATCGAAACCGCTTCGGTCATCATCCAGGTTTTCTTCTTCAAACGCACTGGCAAGCGCGTCTTTCGCATGGCGCCGATCCACCACCATTTTGAGCAGCTTGGCTGGCCTGAATCGACAGTCGTGATCCGCTTCTGGATCATTTCCATCGTGCTAGCGGTGATCGGCCTTTCGACACTGAAGCTGAGGTAGCGCCCAAGGCAATGATCATTTCCGAAGCCTTTTCCGGAAAGAGATATGCGGTCCTCGGCCTTGCTCGCTCGGGTCTGGCGGCGGTTGAAACGCTGCTTGCGAGCGGGGCGCAGGTAATGGCCTGGGACAACCGCGAAGAGCCCCGGCAGGCGCTGGCGGGACGAGTGGAACTGGCGGATCCGGTAACCGCTGACCTTGCGGGTCTAGACGCGGTTGTTGTATCCCCCGGAGTCCCGCTGAACCGCCATCCGATTGCTGCGGCGGCGCAAGACGCCGGTGTGCCCGTGATTGGCGATATTGAAATGTTTGCGCAGGCTCGCGCCACGCTACCTGCTCATCGCGTCGTTGGAATTACCGGTACGAACGGCAAGTCGACCACGACTTCATTGGTTCATCACTTGCTCAAGAGCGCGGCGATCCCCGTACGGATTGGCGGCAATATTGGCCTGCCGATCCTTGGGCAGGACCCGCTTCGCGCCGGCGGGGTCTATGTCCTGGAGCTTTCCAGCTACCAGATCGACCTCACATTCAACCTCGATTGTGAAGTCGCAGCGTTGCTCAATGTCACGCCCGACCATCTCGATCGCTATGACGGATTTGCCGACTATGCGCAGTCCAAGGAACGGCTGTTCGAGATGCAGTCGGAACAGCACTTTGCGGTGTTCGGAGTAGGCACTGAAGAAACGTCCGTCATCGCCGAGAGGCAAGTGGCTCATTTGTCTGCCGACATGGTCCGCCAGGTCGATGGCGCTGACTTAAAGGCTCTGCAGCCGGATTGGCCGTCGCTACAGGGGCCGCACAACCTCCAGAATGCGGCGGTGGCAGTTGCTATTGTTGAGGCGCTGGGCCTGTCGCAGCATCAATGGCAGGCCGCTATGCCAAGTTTCCGTGGCCTGGCACACCGCATGGAGCGCGTCGCCGAAGCAGGTGGCGTGATATTCATCAACGATAGCAAGGCGACCAATCCTGATTCGGCAGCTCCCGCTCTGGCTGCATTTCCGCCCAATCCGCAACCCCGCATCCACTGGATTCTGGGCGGATTGCCCAAGGACGACGACCTCGACGAATGCGCGCCATATTTTGGCAATGTCGCTTCCGCATATACGATCGGTGAGGCGGGCCCACGCTATGCCGAGCTGCTGGCGCCCCATACCCAGGTCCACCGCAGCGAGATGTTGGCCAATGCGATTCGCCAGGCAATGGCTAACGCTCGGCCCGGGCACATCATCATGCTCTCTCCGGCCTGCGCCAGCTTTGATCAGTTTCGCGACTTTGAGGCGCGTGGCGATGCTTTTCGCCAGATCGTTGAAGCGCTGGTCGAACCCCAGACCGTTGCCGGAGGTACATTCTGATGGCGACGACGCCCAATGCGCCCGGCCTGGTCGGCTCTGCTGGCGCGACCAACACTAATTATCGTCGAAGCAGGCGTAGCGAATTGGCGATCTGGTGGCGTGAGATCGACCGGGTGCTGCTTGGGCTTGTGCTGTTCCTGATCGCGGTTGGCGCAGCTGCGATCGCGGCAGCGTCACCTGCGAGTGCACGGCGGCTTTCGACCGCGGTGACCAATCTTGATGATCTGCATTTCTTCACGTTGCATTTGCGCTGGCTGGGGCTGGGCCTTGTGGCGATGTTGGCCGCCTCGCTGCTCGATAAGGATATGGCGCGCCGGGCGGCGATCCTATTTGCTGGCGTCATGCTTGCAGCGCTGATGCTGGTCCCGTTCATTGGTAGCGAAGTGAACGGCGCCAAACGCTGGATCAATCTTGGCATGTCATTTCAGCCCTCATCTTTCCTCAAGGTTGGCTATCCAATCCTGCTGGCATGGATACTGACATGGGGCATGCGCGATCCGAAAATGCCAGTCGTTGCGATCAGCGCGTCCGTCATGGTGCTGATCTGCGCCTTGCTTGTATTTCAGCCTGATTTCGGCACGGCCCTGCTGTATGGCGGCGTTTGGTTCGCCCTCGTGCTGCTATACGGGCTCTCAACGAAGCGGATCGTCATGACCGGCGTGGCCGGCGTTACAGCACTGGCTGCAGCCTATTGGTTCTATCCCAACGCGCGGGAACGCATCGATACATTCATGTTTGGCGGGACGCCCTATAGCCATGTAGACTTGGCCGACAAGACGCTGCAGGCCGGTGGCTGGAGCGGAACTGGCTTCTGGCTCGGCACACGCAAGCTGGCTCTGCCCGAAGCGCATACTGACTACATCTTCTCGGTCATCGGCGAGGAATTCGGCCTGGCGTCCTGCGCCATCGTCATCCTGTTGTTTCTGGCGATTGTCTCCAGGGTTCTGTTGCGGCTTGTTGAAGAGGAGGATCTATTCACTGTGCTTGCCGGCACCGGGTTGATCGCCCAGTTCGGCGGGCAGGCCTTCATCAATATCCTCGTCAATCTCCAGCTATTTCCGTCCAAGGGCATGACCTTGCCGCTGATCAGCTATGGCGGATCGTCAACCGTGGCGATGTGCGCGAGTATCGGACTGCTGTTGGCGATCACCCGGCGCAACCCCTTCATCAAGCGGGAAGGTTTCTCCCTCGGCGATATCGGAGACAAGCGATGAGTGCCGTCAACCGACACTTCGTTCTTGCTGCGGGCGGCACCGGCGGTCACCTGATCCCGGCTTTCGCGCTGGCTGCAGAGCTGGAAAAGCGCGGGCACCATGTCGCGCTGATTACCGATGAGCGCGGCGCGGCAATACCGGGCAAGCCTGCGGGGCTTACTGCCCATGTTCTTCCGGCAGGCAGGCTGGCGGGACGCAATCCGCTGGGCTGGATCAAGGCTCTGGGTGCAATCCGCGAAGGCCGCCGCATGGCGCTACGTCTCTATGAAAGTTTCCAGCCGACTGCAGTGGTCGGTTTCGGGGGGTATCCCGCGTTACCAGCCCTGCTGGCGGCCACTTCGGAGAATATCCCTTCGGTTATCCACGAACAGAACGCGGTGCTGGGACGAGTTAATCGCTATCTTGCAGGCAAGATTGATGCGATCGCAACCTCCTATGCCAAGGTTGAAAGGCTGGCCGACAAGCATGGTGCCAAGGCCTCACTGGTAGGAAATCCGGTGCGCGCCGAGGTGCTTGCGCTGCGCGACCAGCCCTATCCCGAATTTTCCGAGGATGGGTTGCTGCGTATTCTGGTCACGGGCGGCAGCCAGGGTGCGCGGGTGCTCTCGCAAGTTGTACCGGACGGGCTCTCCATGCTTCCGCCTGCCCTGCGCTCGCGATTGCAAGTAACTCAACAATGCCGGGCTGAGGATATCGATGGCGTGCGCGCTCGCTATGCCGGTCATGGCATTCCAGCCGAACTCGCAACTTATTTCGAGGATATGGAAAACAGGTTGGCCGATGCGCACCTGTTCATCGGCAGGGCGGGTGCCTCGACAATCGCGGAGCTGACAGCGGTTGGCCGACCAGCGATTCTGATCCCCTTGCCAATCGCGACAGACGATCACCAGGCGGCCAACACACAAGAAGTCGTCGCAGCAGGCGGCGCGCGGATGATCCGGCAGCCGATGAGCACGGTCGACAATCCGGATGACTACGGAGAAATCAAGGGCAACAGGATGCGCATGGCCCAGTCGGAAATTTTCCAGAAAATGGCCAAGGATATTTGCAAGCAGATACAAGCGATGGCCGAGCGCCCTGAGACCCTGGCAAATGCCGCTCATGCCGCGTGGAATTGCGGCTATCCCAATGCGGCATCCGATCTTGCCGATCTCGTCGAGGGCTTTGGTGGCTCGCCGTTGATGGACGTCATTCGTCTGGGCGGGGAGGCGAAAGCCCAGGGCCAGGAAGCGCTTGCGATTGAGTCCGCCGAATGAGGGGGGTGGCGACCGATATCGGCACGATCCATTTCGTCGGTATCGGTGGGATCGGCATGTCGGGGATTGCCGAGGTCATGCGTAACCTTGGCTATAGCGTGCAGGGCTCCGACATCGCCGAAGGCCCCAGTGTCGAACGTCTACGCGAACGAGGCATTTCGGTGATGATCGGCCATACCGCCGAGAATGTCGCCGGGGCCGCAGTGGTCGTGACATCGACAGCGGTCAAGCGCGACAATCCCGAAGTTGCCGCTGCGCTGGAAGGGCGAATCCCGGTTGTGCGGCGCGCCGAGATGCTGGCCGAGCTGATGCGGCTGAAGAGCACGGTTGCAGTCGCCGGCACCCATGGCAAGACCACCACCACCTCGATGATCGCCTGCCTGCTCGATGCTGGCGGGATCGATCCCACCGTCATCAATGGCGGCATCATCAATTCCTATGGTTCCAACGCCAGGCTCGGTGCCAGCGAGTGGATGGTTGTCGAGGCCGATGAAAGCGACGGCAGTTTCCTGCGGCTCGACGGAACGATCGCGGTGGTCACCAATATCGATCCCGAACATCTCGATCATTACGGCAGCTTCGACGCGGTCAAGAGCGCATTTGTCGAGTTTATCGAGAATGTGCCGTTCTACGGCGCAGCGGTGCTGTGCATCGATCATCCCGAAGTCCAGGCGGTTATCTCCAAGGTCCGCGACCGCCGGGTCATCACCTACGGCTTTTCCGCGCAGGCTGATGTTTGCGGCGAGAATGTAACCCCGGTTCCGGGTGGCAACCGCTTCGATGTCGCGATTCGCGAGCGTGACGGCGCAACACGCCGGATCGAGGGGATCGAACTGCCGATGCCGGGACGCCACAATGTCCAGAACGCGCTGGCGGCGGTTGCGGTTGCGGTCGAAATGGGATGCGAAGACGACCTTGTCTGCAGCGGGTTTGCCAATTTTGGCGGGGTCCGCCGGCGGTTTACCAAGGTGGGCGAGGTGTCTGTCGGCAAAGATCAGCTCGTGCCGGTGATCGATGACTACGGCCATCACCCGGTGGAAATCCGGGCCGTGTTGTCGGCCGCGCGCGAGGGTGCAACCGGCCGGGTGATCGCTGTCGCCCAGCCGCACCGCTACACCCGCCTGCGCGACCTGATGGGGGAGTTCCAGACAGCCTTCAACGATGCCGACGTGGTCTATATAACTCCGGTCTTTGCCGCCGGTGAGCAGCCGATCGCAGGGTCCGATTCTGCGGCTCTCGTCGCCGGCCTCAAGGCGCGCGGACATCGCGCAGCTTTTACGGTCGAGGGTCCGGACGAACTTGCCGAGAGCCTGGCCGGGGACATCGCCGAGGGCGACATGGTGGTCTGCCTCGGAGCGGGCGATATTACCAAATGGGCGGCTGGGTTGGCCGATGCGATTATTTCGCGGAGGTCGGAATGATGGCTGACATGCTACCCAGGGTGGCAGGCAAGCTCACTGCAGACGCCCCACTTGCCCCGCTGGTGTGGTTCAAGTCTGGCGGTACGGCGGACTGGCTGTTGGAGCCCAAGGACGTCGCCGATTTGCAGGGCTTCCTGCATGATCTCGATCCGGCAATGCCGGTGATGGCGCTGGGTCTCGGCTCCAATTTGATTATTCGTGACGGCGGGGTGCCAGGCGCGGTGGTTCGTCTCGGCAAGCCCTTCGCCTGGGTCGAAACTGTCGGCAAGGGCACATTCGGTATCGATGACGTGCTCCATTGCGGCGGTGGGGCCAGCGGCATCCAGGTGGCCAGCATGGCCCGAGATCACGGCATTGCCGGTCTCGAATTCCTGCGCGGCATTCCCGGCACCGTCGGCGGCTTCGTGCGGATGAATGGCGGAGCCTATGGGTGCGAGGTCAAAGACATTCTGATCGATTGCGACGTGGTGCTACGCGCTGGTGAGCTGGTAACGCTTCCCGTGGAAGAGCTGCATTACACCTATCGCCATTCCGATCTGCCCGATCAGGCAATTGTCACTTCCGCCCGATTCCGCGGTGAGCCGGGCGACCCTGTGACGATTGGTGCCGAAATGGACCGCATCGCCGCAGAGCGCGAGGCAAGCCAGCCTCTCCGAAGCAAGACGGGCGGATCGACCTTCAAGAACCCGCCCGGTGCCAAGGCGTGGCAGCTGGTCGATCAGGCCGGCTGCCGGGGTCTCGCCCGGGGCGGCGCACAGGTGAGCGAGAAGCACACAAATTTCCTCATCAACACCGGCGAGGCGACCAGCGCCGACATCGAGGGGCTGGGTGAGGAAGTACGCCGCCGAGTGCGCGAGAAATCAGGCGTCGAGCTGGAATGGGAAATTCAGCGGGTGGGGCGGTCATGACCCTCCCCAAGCTCCATATCGCCGTCCTTTTGGGAGGCTGGTCGAACGAGCGGGAAGTTTCGTTGTCGAGCGGTGAGGGTATTGCCAAGGCACTCGAAAGCAAGGGTCACACCGTCACGCGCATCGACCTGACCCGCGAAGTCGCGCAGCACCTTGCCGAGACTGCGCCCGATGTCGTTTTCAATGCGCTGCATGGCACGCCCGGAGAAGATGGGACGGTGCAGGGAATGATGGATCTGATGGGGCTGACTTACACCCATTCCGGCCTTGCCACCTCGGTGATCGCTATCGACAAGGAGCTGACCAAGCTGGCGCTGGTGCCCCATGGGATCCCAATGCCGGACGGGCAGATCGTCGATACCGAAAGCCTGTTCATCCGCGATCCGCTGCCACGGCCCTACGTGCTCAAGCCGGTCAATGAGGGCTCCTCCGTCGGTGTCGCAATTGTCACTGAGAAAGGCAATTACGGCAATCCGATCGGCCGAGAGACCGAAGGACCGTGGCAGCAATTCCCTCGCCTTCTGGCAGAGCCGTTCATTCGTGGGCGCGAGCTGACCACTGCTGTCATCGGCGACAAGGCCCTGATGGTCACCGAATTGAAACCCAAGTCCGGATTCTATGATTTCGACGCCAAATATACCGACGGCATGACCGACCACGTCTGTCCTGCGGATGTCCCCGCAGAGATCGCCGATGCCTGCATGGAGCTGTCGTTGCGTGCCCACCGGCTGCTTGGCTGCTTGGGTTGCAGCCGTTCGGACTTTCGCTGGGACGATGAGCAAGGCGTCGAGGGGCTGTTCTTGCTTGAGGTCAATACTCAACCGGGGATGACGCCGCTGAGCCTCGTTCCTGAACAGGCTCGCCATGCCGGGCTTGACTACCCCGAACTCGTCGAAGCGATCATTGCGAAGGCGCTCGCCGACGCAGCAGCAAGGGAGGCCACCTCATGAGCCAGACCATCAAGCGCAAGGCAAAGAGTGCGCGCAAGACCGCCTCGGCGCAGGGCAAAGCGCGCAAGATCCGCAAGGCCCGGGCGAAGACTGGTTCAGCGTTCGATCGGGCGCTGGCCTGGCTGCCTCTCACCGAAGAGCAGTTGCATCGCGCATTCCTGGCGGTAATCCTCGGCGCTTGCGTGGCGATGGCCTGGTTGGTCGCATCACTGGCGGGCGTGCCCGCCGTGGCCCACCGCCAGCTCGTGGCGCTTGCCAGTGATGCCGGTTTCGAAGTGCACCGCGTCGATGTGCGCGGGGTCAAACATATCAATGAGCTCAAGGTATATG
>JAQWKP010000269.1 GCA_029247785.1 Novosphingobium sp. | reverse complement strand
GATCGCCAGAACCCGCCATTGAGCGAGTGCGACCCGGTGCTCGCTGGCCGCTATCTGTGCGACGCGCTCGGCAAGCGAACCAGCTCGATCATCGGCGTCTCGTTGATCTACGATAAGCTCGACAACCGCGTTCGTCCGTCTCGCGGCTTTCTCGCAGCGATCAATGCAGATTTCGCGGGGCTGGGCGGATCAGTGCGCTATGCCCGGCTGCGCGCCAATGCCGCGAAATATTTCCCTATCGGGAGCGGCTTCGTCTTCTCGCTTTCGGCGGAAGGCGGGATCATCAAGGCGCTCAAGAGCCGTAACCTGCCAGGTGTCGACAATGTCCTGTTGACCGATCGCTTCTTCCTGGGTGAGCCGCAGATGCGCGGCTTCGACATTCGCGGCATCGGCCCGCGCGTATTGCGCAAGCCTTATATCGATACCAATGGGGACGGCATCATTGATGGCAACACAGGTGACCTGTTCTCGACTGATCGCCGCGACTGGTCGGACGATGCGTTGGGCGGCAAGTTCTATTATATGGCGCGCGCTGAATTAGAGATTCCACTGGGATCTGGTGCCCGTGAGCTTGGCTTGAGGCCGTCGATCTTCGTCGATGCCGGCGCGGTCTGGGGCATTGCTCGTCCTCAGCTTGACGACTTTCCCCAGAGCATTCTGATCCCCGAGCGCAATGCTGCCGGCATGCCGTTGTTCACCCAGATTGATGCTGTCAACAACCAGACCGATTGTGTGGCGACCACAACGTCTATTACAGCGAGCGACACCAACCCTAGTCCGCCCGCCTGTCTCGCCTCTGCGGCCAACACGGCGCGTGGTTCGAACGTTCCAGCTTTCGCGGAATTCTTCGTCGGAGATAGCTGGAAACCGCGTCTGGCAATTGGCATCGGCGTGAACTGGAATTCGCCCTTCGGCCCATTCCGTATCGACTTTTCAAAAGTCCTCCTCAAGCGTGATGGGGATGACGTAAAAGCATTTACTTTCAACGTAGGAACCCAATTCTGATGAAGAAACTTTTCAAATCTGCACCAATCAAATCCGCAATCGTTGCCGGCCTGATGCTGGGATCGGCGATAGCCCAGCCCGCCCTGGCTCAGTCTTCAGGTGGGACGGTCGTCCCGGGCCTCGCCGTCGCTGATATCGAAGGCGTGATTGCCAGTACGTCTGCCTACAAGGCAGCCGAGCAGCAGCGCCCGGTGACTTACAAAGCACAATATGACCAGGCCGAGGCAAGGCGTCTCCAGCTCAACGCTCAGCTCAAGCCGCTCGCTGACAAACTCAGCGCTGATAGCAAGTTGGCGAACCCCAATCAGGCCTCTCTTCAGCAGCAGGTGGCGCAGATCCAGCAACTGCAGCAGACCGGCCAGAATGAGCTGAACACGATTCTCAGGCCGGTGGTCTATTCCCAGGCCTTCGTGCAGGAGCAAATTGAGAACCAGCTCGAACAGGCCATCAAGAAAGCGATGACCAAGAAGCGGATCACTCTGGTGCTCAACCCGGAAGCTCTGATCGCGGTCACCGATAATGCGTATAATCTCAACATGGAAATCCTGAACGAGCTTGATCTTCTGATCCCTGCTGCCCAGCTCACACCCCCTTCCGATTGGGAGCCCCGCCAGATTCGCGAGGCCAAGGCACAGCAGGCAGCTCAGTCCGGCGCGCAACCAGCAGCTCCGGCAGCCACCGCTGGACCGCAGCCCACCGGCCGCTGACATCCGGGAACCGGGGCGCAGACGATGAGCGAGGAACTGGGCGGCGACGCAGCGCCAGCGGCGCCGTATGACGTGACAAGGGTCATGGCGGCGCTGCCGCATCGCTATCCCCTCCTGCTTGTCGATCGCGTGGTTTCGCTAGCGCTTGACGAGGAAATTCACGCGGTCAAGGCGGTCAGTTTTAACGAACAGTTCTTCCAAGGGCATTTCCCTGGCAGGCCGATCATGCCCGGCGTGTTGCAGATCGAGGCGCTGGCCCAGGCTGCGGGCATCCTCGCGGTCGAATCGCTGGAACTCGCGGGTTCTGGCAAGCTGGTCTATTTCATGGCGATCGAACAGGCCAAGTTTCGCGCTCCGGTTGAGCCTGGCTGCCTGCTCGATCTAAATGCCGGCTTCATCCAAAAGCGCGCGCGCGTTTGCAAGTTCTGGGGCAAGGCGTCGGTTGAAGGCAAACTCACCTGCGAGGTCAATTTCACGGCAATGATCGCCGACGGCTAAGGGGGCACTGGCGGAGGTTGCAATTTAACCTGCGCAAGGCTAAGCGCCGCGCTTCCCATTCTAGGCCGGTCGGAACCGGTCACTGAGAGAGTTCGTACAATGAAGGCCGATACGCATCCCGACTACCACATGATCAAGGTGCAGATGACCGATGGCACCACCTTCGAGACGCGTTCGACCTGGGGCAGCGAGGGCGAAACCCTGGTGCTCGACGTTGATCCCACCACGCATCCGGCTTGGACCGGCGGAAACCAGCGTCTCAGTGAAGGCGGTCGGGTTGCCCAGTTCAACAAGCGCTTTGGCGGGCTGACGCTCAAGAAGGACTGAACTGGCTCACATCGCTGGAATACGCAAGGGCGGCCAGTTTTGGCCGCCCTTTGTGGTTTTGGAGGGCTGTATGGCAAGGCGGCAACAGCAGCGGTTCCGGTTCTAATAGGTCATTTCCATCAGCTCGTGCCACTCGCTGCGCTCTGGTGGGATCGGACGCAGGAATTCCATGCCTGCAGCGCCGTCTCGCACCCAACGGATCACGGCCTGGAGCATCTCTCCATCATCGATACCGATTGCAACGAAGCGGCCAATTCGCAAGTCTTCGCTGTCGCTCCGGACACAGCACCCATGCGATGAGATGTCGGCCAGACCGACTTCGCTGCGGTCGCCCTCCGAAAATTGCAGAATGGCCTGGAAGCGTGCCGGAACCCTTGGCTCCCGACGCCGATCGGAAGCCACTTCCTCGATTGTCTCTTCGTCCGGTGCGTCTGCGATCCGAGCGTAAGCTGCCTTCATTGTTGATTGCCCCTTAGAAGGTGGAGTGTCTCCCCGCGGCCTCTTTTGCAGAACTTGCGTAAAGGGGCTGTTCTCCCTCAAGCTTAGCAGTAGTGGTAAATGCGATTTAAACCATGGCCTGACCAGCACACAGCAATCCGCCTGCCAGTCCTGCAAACCCCCCGAAAACTTGCCTTGTTGCGGCGTCTTTGAAAGAGTGCTGCCGGTCTTGCAGGGCGCTGCCGTCTGTTCCGGCAATGGAGATAGACATGATGAAGAAGAGCGGTTTTCTGGCGTTTACCGCATTGTTGGCGATTGCGCCGATCGAGGCGGTTATCGCGGATCATCATGCGGTTCCTGCCGCGGCCTCGCCAGCCAAGGTGCTGGGTAGTGATGGCGCGGAGATAGGTGCGGCCATTTTCGAACAGACGCCGGGCGGGGTATTGATCTCTATTGCCGCGCGGAACCTGCCGCCGGGTGAACATGGGTTCCATATACACGAGAAGGGCGTGTGTGATCCAGCGGCGGGCTTCAAGACCGCTGGCGGCCATTTTAGTCCGCGCGGTCGACAGCATGGCTTGATGGTCGCGGCAGGCTCCCATGCGGGTGACATGCCCAACCAGATGGTCGCCAGCGACGGAGTGATGCGGGTCGCTGTTCTGAACACCAACGTCACGCTGGAAACGGGCGTTGATTCGCTGGTCGATGCGGATGGATCGGCGCTTGTCATCCATGCCGGTGCGGACGACTACAGGTCCCAACCCACCGGCGCTGCGGGTGGCCGTCTGGCCTGCGTCGTGATCAGGCCGCCGATGGCAAAGTGACCGAAGGACTGGTCATCTCCTCTCAGCCCCAGACACGCTCCCGATACCAGCGCGTGACCACATATTTGAGGCCTTTGCGGACTTTCATCGCGTGATGCAGCGTTGCGGCATTGAGGCTGCCATCGGGGTGCCGGTTGTTCCAGGCCAGTAATTTGCCCGCCTCGGGTTTCACGATCTTGTTGATCGCCTTGAAGCGCGTCGCCCCGCCTGCTGCGACGTCGTTGAGATAGATCATGAAGGTCCAGGTTCGCTGGCCCGAAACGGCGCAATGCTCGTCGTAATCTGCGGCGGATGGCTCGAAAAAATCGGTATGCGCCTTGAACTCCTGGCCGAGCTCATAACGTTGACCCTGCAGCGCCTCGCCATGGGCCGGATCAATGCCCGAAATGGCGGCGAGCCGGGCATCGAGCGCGGCCACGGCGGGCTTGGCATGGCTCAGGAAGCAGGTCTCGCTGGTACGAAACATGGGTTGGCTATCATCATTGGCAAGACTGGAGGGATGGCGTTCACCCTCGATCATCGCAATCAGTTCGGCACATTCCTGACCGCTGAGGAAATTGCGCAGAATGAACAGTTCCAGCTTCGCGTTGGGCACGCGCTGCATGCCTGCATGGGTGAGGAGCAATTGTGCCGATGATTCGCCGGGACCAGCCATGTCGATCTGACTAGCGCTCATCCCCGCGAAAGAAAATTGCGCTTGGGCAATGCTGGGCAAATTTTTGCTTTGCAATCGGGTTAGCCTGTGCGAGAGCGCGCTCCCGCGCAAATCGTCGCTTGCAGGCGTGCGCGCACTTTTCTAACAGCGCGCATTCCAGCACGCGCGCATGTATGTGGCGATCGTAGCTCAGTTGGTTAGAGCGCCGGTTTGTGGTACCGGAGGTCGTGGGTTCAAAACCCATCGGTCGCCCCATTTCCCTTTTCTCTAGCGCGCGCCCTGGTGTGCCAATTCAGGCAAAGGAGCAGCGCGTGGCGGCATTCTGGGCCGAGCCGGATTTCGACGATCATGAGCGGGTGGAATTCGTCCATGACCGCGCTAGCGGACTCACCGCGCTGATCGCGCTGCATTCCACCCATCTCGGACCCGGCGCGGGCGGAACGCGGTGCTGGCATTATCCTGATCCTGCTATGGCGATGCGCGATGCGCTGCGCCTGTCGCGCGGGATGAGTTACAAGAACGCCATGGCTGGCCTGCCGATGGGCGGCGGTAAAGGCGTTATCCTCGCCGGGCCGGATCGTGCCATGGCACCCGAAATGCTCGCAGCCTATGGCGATGCTATCGATGCGCTGGGTGGGCGCTATATCACTGCCGAGGACGTCGGGATGAGCGAGGCCGACATGGTCGCGATCGCCGCGCGGACGTCTTTTGTCACCGGCCTGCCGTCCGCAGATGCGGGCAGCGCTGGCGGCGATCCAGGGCCGTTTACTGCCAAGGGCGTTTATCTTGGTATCAGGGCCGCAG
>JAQWKP010000268.1 GCA_029247785.1 Novosphingobium sp. | reverse complement strand
CACGGTCAGCTTCACGCCCACCGACGACCTGCTGTTCTTCGCGACATATTCGGAAGGCTTTCGCCCTGGCTTGTTGAACCGTCCGGGTGGGGCGGCCGGCCCCGGTACATATACGGTTCCGTTCGAGCTCCAGACCGATGATGTGCAGAATTTCGAATTTGGCTGGAAGACGCAGCTATTCGACCGCCGGGTCCGCTTTAACGGCAGCGCCTTCTATGTCGATATCAGCAGGCTGCAGACCACGATCTTCGACCCCAGCATCGTCAATCTGTTCTTCTCCGACAATGCTGCCGATGCGCGGATCTACGGCATGGAAGGCGATATAACCTTTGCTCCGCGGTCGCTTCCCGGCCTCACGGTTGCCGGCGCATTTTCCTTCCTCGACACCAAGATCACAAGGGTGCTGACGCCAACTAGCGACGTCATCCAGGGCAGCGATCTTGCCTTTGCGCCGTCATTCCAGGGCAATCTGAGAGTGCGCTATGAATGGGACCTCAATGACTCGCTCAGGGCTCATATCCAACCGCAGGTCGTGCATTCGGCTTCGAAATTCACCGACATCATCGAGATCAATAAGCTCAAGCTCGACAGTTACACTACCGTCGCGCTGAGCCTGGGGGTCAGGGCCGATGCCTGGGGATTCGAAGTATTCGCCGACAATTTGTTCGACGAGCGCGCGCAACTTTCCGGCAATTTTATATTTGACCGCGCGCGGATCGTGACCAATCGGCCTCGTACGATCGGCTTTAGGGTCTCCTTCGAGCACTGAGCCTTCGTATGCATGAGCGGCGGCGGGAGGGCTTTGGCCTTGCCCGCTGCTTCGCTTTTCTGGCACAGGCCTGACCATGGCGATGATCGATCAGGATGCCGCCGAGGTGCTCAGACAGGCTCAGAGCGCATTGCAGCAAGGACGCCTTGAAGAGGCGCTTGGGGCAAGTGAGCGCGTCTTGCGCGAGCTGCCAGATGATGCCGACGCGCTCTATATGGCCGCGGTCGCTTGTCGCTATGCACAGCGCTTCGATGATGCGGGGCACTACCTGGCGCAGCTCCATGCCGTCTCCCCCGAATTCGGGCGCGCATGGCAGGAAGAAGGCCATCTTGCGCGCGCGCAGGGCGAGGTGGAACGGGCGCTGGCCGCCTATGATCGTGCTTGTCGTTACAATCCGGCGCTCGAAGCCAGCTGGCGAGCACAGATGGACCTGTTCGCTGCCTCCGCTCGCACGGACGAAGCTTCTGTCGCCCGTGCGCAGGCTGAGAGGCTGGCGAGCCTGCCACGCGAACTGGTTGCGGTAACCCACCACCTGCATGAAGGTCGCCTGCTGCGTGCCGAGGAAATCTGCCGGAATTTCCTGCGCAGCAACCCCAGGGACGTTGAAGCGATGCGGTTGCTCGCCGTGATCGGCGTGAAGCTCGGTGTGCTCGACGATGCCGAATTCCTGCTTGAAAGCGCGGTGTCTTTCGCGCCTGAGAATATCCAGCTGAGGCTTGAATATATTGATGTGCTGCGCAGGCGCCAGAAGTTCGCTG
>JAQWKP010000260.1 GCA_029247785.1 Novosphingobium sp. | reverse complement strand
CTGAGCGATATTGGGACGTATCGCCCGTAGGGCATCGCGCTTTTGAATGATTTGTGCCAATAGGGCGCGAATCTTTAGGCCATTTCGAGTCAAAGCAGGAGTTTGAAGCCATGAAAATGGAAGACATGGTGCTCGTCAGTGTCGACGATCACATCACAGAGCCGGGTACGGTATTCGACAACCAGCTGTCGGGCGAAGACTATGCCACCGCGCCGAAACTGGGCGTTGCCGCCGACGGCGCGAATTTCTGGGAATATCAGGGCAAGCGCATGCGTAATGTCGCGCTCAATTCGGTTACCGGCCGAGTCCGTGAGGAATATGGTTTCGAGCCGACACACCTCGACCAGCTGCGCAAGGGCTGCTGGGATGTCGATGCCCGTGTCGAAGACATGAACGTCAACGGCGTCGCCGCCAGCCTCAATTTTCCGAGCGTTGCCGGCATCGATGGCGGTCTATTCATCCGGGCCGAAGACAAGAAGCAGGCGCTGGTTCACCTGCGCGCCTATAATGACTGGCACATCGATGAATGGTGCGGCAAGCATCCCGGTCGCTTCATTCCGCTCGGCGTCTTGCCGCTGTGGGATATGGATGAGACCGCCAAGGAAGTGCGCCGGCTCGCCGACAAGGGCTGCTTCGCTGTGACCATGAGCGAAAACCCGACCATTGGCGGAATGCCGGGTATCCATACCGGTTATTACGAGAAGCTGTTCAAGGCCGCGACCGAATGCGAAACCGCGATCTGCCTGCATATCGGCACCGGCAACACCTCACCGCATTGCTCGCCTGAATCGCCGGTCGAAGCGAATATCACGACGATGCCGATGGCCGTGGCCTTCGGCGCGGCGGACTGGATCAACCTGGAAGCGCTCAACCGATATCCGACGCTGAAGATCTGTTTTTCAGAAAGCGGCATCGGCTGGATTCCTTATCTTCTGGAGCGCGCCGATTACAGCCATGAGCAGCACCACGTCTGGACGCATTCGGATCAGTATCTCAAGGGCCAGAAGCCAAGCGATGTGTGGAAGCGTCAATTCTACAGCTGCTTCATCGACGATGCCTATGGCCTCAGGAACCTCGATTTGATCGGCGAAGACACGGTGTTGTTCGAGGTCGACTATCCGCATTCGGACGCTCAGTGGCCCAACGCGCCGGAGTTCCTGTGGAAGTCCGCTCAGCATCTCACCGATGTGCAGATCGACAAGATCACGCATCTCAATGCGATGCGCGTCTACAAGTTCCCGATGTTCGATATGATCCCGAAGGAAGAGCTGACGGTCGCTGCCCTGCGCAAGAAGGCCGCAGAACAAGGCGTCGACACCACGTTGATTTCATCGGGCGGTGCCGCGCCGTTGGCCGCAGGCGAGCAACCGCGCCCGATCACCTCGGCCGACGTCATGGAAATGTACATGAGGCACGCCAAGGCCGCCGAGGACGAAGCCGTCCCGGCCGAATAAGGCGCGCATTTTGAAGCGACAGAAAGGGGCGATCCGGCTGCGGGGCCGGGTCGCCCCTTCTTCGTTGGCTACTTCGTGACTGCCTGACCCGAGGCGCGGGCGTTGGGGCAAGTCGGTCTCGTTGCCGCTACGCGAGTGTCAATTCGTTACGACCAGCCGGTAACCGAAGTCACACGCATCAAGGTTCTGGAGATCGGAATACCGTTCCGCCCAGGCGCCGCTCTCCAGGTCCGCACGCAGCCGGCTCAATGCTTCCGAAACGTCGTCGATTGCCCAGAACGACGAAATGGCGCCCCGTATCCGGGGATCAAGATAGGCCGCAGGCCGCCGCCAATAGGCGCAGAGGAAGCCGTCCGTGCAATCGTGCGGGATCGGTACGGGCGAAATGTCGACCGATCCGAGCGACGCTTCGTAATCGCCTATCTTTGGCATTTGCGCTTCATCCAGGGCGATGAGTTCCGGAATATAGTCTGCGAGCCAGAAGCCTCGGACTGAGGGATCATATGTCAGGATGACGATTTGATCTCGCGTCACGCGGCGCATCTCTGCGAGGCCCTTCGCCGGGTCGGACCAATGATGAACTGTCAGGACCGCCATCGACGCATCGAAACTATCATCGTCAAACGGCAATGCCTCAGCCCGGCCCTGCATGACCCGTGTGGCAGAGGGGGCACGCTGACCGATCATCTCGGCGGATGGATCGATCGCGGTGATCTGCCTGTCGGAAGGCTCGTATGACCCCGTACCGGCCCCGACGTTCAAGACCGTTCTTGCTGTGCCGAGAGCCGTTCCGATTAATTCCCCGATCCGGGTATCAGGCTTCCTTAGCTCTGAATAGTTGATCCCGATCGTGTCGTAGAGATTGGACATCGCAGCTGAATTTCACGCTGCCGGCGGCCCGTCGGCGGCAAACAGTTTCGCCAGCGTCTCCACGCCAGGTGCAGGCCCCCATTTGTGGTCCAACGGCCAATCGATGAAGCCGGCCGAGGCCATGGTGCCGCCATCGACATGCAGGGTGATGCCAGTGATCGAGCGGGTCAGGTCACTGACCAGCATCAGCACTGCGTTGGCGAGGTCTTCCTGGCTGGGCGGGTGCTTCTGCGGGATATACATGCTCATCCCCGCTGCGCGCGCCTCTTCGGGCAAGGCCAGGTATTTCTCCATGAATTCCGGGCTGGCGGACGCGAAGCTGGTGCGTGAAGGGGTGGTGTCGGGCGCGATCAGATTGACGCGGATGCCTTCCTGGGCAAGCTCGACCGCCAGCGCCTTGCTGAAATTGGTCGTCGCTGCCTTGGCTCCGGCATAGACCGAATAGCTCGCCGCCCCGCGATGGGCTTCGATGGTGGTGAAGCTGATGATGGAACCACCGCGCCCGCCCTTGCGGATCATCGGCACGGCGCGGCGTACGGCATCGAGGATATAGCCGTAATTCAGCCTGATTTCGGAGGCGTTCTGCTCGCGCGTAGTCTCGGTGAACAGATCGCTTTTCACCCCGCCTGCGACATTGATCAGGAAATCGACGGTTTCGAATTCGGCCTCGACCCGGTCAAAGAACCGTTCAAGCGCAGCCTCGTCGCGCACGTCGGCATGGGCCGCGATGCATTCGACGCCATGCGCTTCGACCTCGGCACCGATGGCGCTGGCTGCTTCCTCGTCAAAATCGCATGCGGCCACGGCAATACCGGCATCGGCCAGCGCCAGAGAAATAGCGCGCCCGATGCCGTGGGCTCCGCCAACGACGATCGCCTTGCGCCCGGCGAGCGCGGCATGTGCTTCAAGCAGTCCCATGTGCCTGTCCTCCTGTTATGCAGCCAGACCCTGCGATTTGCGCCAATCGCCCGGCGCGGATTTGATATGCGGCAGCACTTTCTGGACGAACATTTCGAAACTCTTCCAGCCGATATCGGGATCGAGCCCGCCAATCAGGGGTTGCAGGCCGATCGGCCCGGACTTGCCAATCTCGATCGCCTCTTTGGGCGTGCAAACCTTGGTGATGCCGGCGGCGCGGATCTTCTCGATCGTGTCCAGCCCGTGGAGCGGCGAAGTCGAAGTCTTGGGATCGCTGCTCCAATTCGCATAGCCCTGCATGTAGTGCAGGATATGCGGGCCGATCTCGTCCCAGCCGCGCTCAGGGTCGTCGGTGACATAGACGGCGTTGGCACCGCGGATGTAGCGACCGGGCTGTTTACCCAGCTTTTCGCATTCCGCTTCGTAATGGGGGATTATGCTGTCATTCATCGGCCACATTGACAGGCCAAAGCGCGCTGCGCGTCTGGCCGAGGCAGGCGATCCGCCGCCGCCATATACGATCTCGCGCGGGTCTCGCGTCGGCAAGGGGCGGACGAAGACTTCGCGGCCATTGGCCATGAAGCGCTCGCCTGACAGCGCCCGCAGGATCAGGTCGAAACCTTCCTCCATGATTCGCGCGCGGTCCTCCAGCTTGACGCCGAACGCATCGAATTCGGTCGGCGAATAGCCACCGGCGAGCACGGAATAGATGCGTCCACCGCTGATGACGTCGGCATATGCGATCTGTTCGGCGACCTCGACCGGGTTGTGGAACGGAAGGATCACCGCACCCATGACAATGCCGATCTTGCTGGTTCGCGCCGCCGCTGCCGTGCCCATCAGGAAGGGGCAGGACAGATAGCCGTCCTCGGATTGATGGTGTTCCTGATAGGTGACGGAATCGATGCCGTGCTTGTCGGCATATTCGACCATCTCCAGCGCGGCCCCGGTGATCTGTGATGCGGTGACGCCGAATTGCTCGGGTGCGCGCAAATCGAAGGCCATCGAGGTGTGAAACAGATCGTGCTTGGTAAATCCGGACATGGCTATTCTCTCCTGTATTATCCTGTGGCCAGCGATCCGCCGTCGACCGGCAGTGCAATCCCCGTGACATAGCTCGATGCGGGCGAGGCGAGGAAGATCGCCGCGCCGGCAATTTCCGCCGGGTCGCCCGCCCGTCCCAGTGGCATTCGCGCCTTGAACATTTCGCGCATTGCGTCGCTGCGCAAGTTCTCATTGCCTGCGGTCAGAAAACCGCCCGGCAGGATGGTGTTGACTGTGATCCCCATTGGGCCGAGTTCGGCGCACAGGCTCTTGGTCATGGCATGCATCCCGCCTTTGACGATAATATAGGCGGCATCACCCTTGCGGCCCCGCTCGCCGCCTATTGAGCCCATGTTGATGATCCTTCCGTAGCCGCCGCGTTCCATCAACGGCGCGGCGAGCTTCGACAGGGAGAAGGCGGAAACCAGGTCGATATCGAGCATGCGACGCAATTCACTGCTGCCGATCTTGTCGAGCGGCTCGCGCATGCGGATACCGACATTGTTGACGAGGATATCGAGCCGGCCGCTCTCGGCGAATATCCGCTCCATCTCCTGGCTCGCCAGCGCCTCGTCGGACACGTCGAACAGGGCAGGGTGGACAGTCAGTCCAAGTCCGGCGAGCTGCTCGGCCGCCTCCTGCAACCGACCTTCATTCGTGCCGTTTATATAAACCTTCGCGCCAGCTTCGGCGAAGCCGCGTGCAATCTCGAAACCAAGGTTCCTTGCCGAACCGGTGACGAGCGCGACCCGGCCTTCCAAATTGAAATCGGCAGCCATCCCCGTCAGATACCAAAGCGCTGTTTGATCGCGCGGTAGCGCGTGAGGAGCTGTTCGGAGCGCTGCGCCGGGGTGAGCATGACGGTATCAGCTGGTAGGCTGTCCGTCAGTTCGGCGCGCTTGACCAGCTTGGTGCGGAAAGTTGCCGGATTCTGGCTCATCAAATTTCGATAGCCGAGGTTGCCCTCCGAAAACCCCTGTGTATCCAGCCAGTTATGCACACCGGGATCGGTGTGGGCGATGACGAAGCGCACGACCTTGTCGCTGTCCACCGTGGCGCGCGAGGGCGCGAAGCTGGTCGAACGATAAAGATAGTCCATCGATTCGACGAAGAATCCGCCCATGCCGAACAGCCAGAATCCGTCGTGCCAGTCCATCTCGACGATCAGCGCCTCGTCGGGCTTCAATGACCAGATCAGATTGGCAGCCATGCGCCCGCGTTTGGCATCCTCGGCGGTGTTGGCGGATTTGTCAGCCGGAAAATTATTAGGGTTTTCCGGATCGACGATGCCGCCCGAGGTTGCCCAGCTGTGTTCAGGCCAATCGCCCATGATCCCTTCGACAAAATCGCCGGCCCAATCCATCGCCTCGGCCATGCGTTCGGCAGACGGCATCGGGCTCGGGCCATCCATGCCGACGCGTTCGATGGTCAGGGTCGTCGGGGTCTCCTCCCAGGCGTCATAGGCCTCTCGGATAAACAGCTTGCGGCTGCCTGGAGTAGTCGGCAGCCAGTTATCCGGGCGTTCCTCCCCGCCGATGTATAGTTCGAAATTGCCCTCGGCGTCGGTCTTGATCTGGTGGCCGAGGATATTGCATTCCGGGACGTCGCCGAAGGGTTCGTGCAGCGGCGGCCAGTCGGTGCCCGGGATCTTGTCGGGCTTGGGGCCTTGCACGGTGACATTGAACCAGCGCGCGGTGCCACGCTTGCCAGTGATCCGATAGGTGTAATCTCCCGAAATCCAGGCCTGTCGATAGGTGAAGTCGGAAACATCCCCTCCCAGCTTCATCAGGGGATGAGTGAAATAGTGGATCATCGGGTAAGCCGGGTCCATGGTTTCGAGCGCCAGCGGGAACGCCTGTCCAAGGTTCTGCGTAAGGAACCGATAGCCGTCCATCCGCATCAGCGGGCCGGTCGGGTTGGAATCCTTGAAGACCTGATCGCCGGATTGCTTGAGCGTGTCGCAAAAGCGGTGCCAGGCGGTGTTCAGGACTTCGTCTGCGGGTCCGTCTCCATAGGCCATGTCGTCACGCTCCCAATCTGTCGAGTATTTCGGAAAGGTTCTCGGCGGCGCGCTTGCCGGCAATTTTTGGGCCTTCCTCGACGATCCGCGGCCCGACCAGTTCAAGGTCGAACACGCCCGTGTAGCCAAGCTCCAATATGTCGCCGAGCAGGGCCTCTAGTGGAACCATGCCGTCGCCAATAACTGCGCGGCTCGGCGTGAAGCGGTCCCCGCCAATAAAGTCGCTGACCTGGACCAAACCGGTATTCGGCATCGCGCGGCGGAATTTCTCCTTGAGATTGCCTTCGAACCAGCAGGCCTGCAATTCGATGCAGACCCCGATCCCGGCGATTTCCGCCAGGCGGATGGTGTCGTCCAGCGTATGGGCGAGATGCAAGTCGACATTGAGATGCGATGCCGTCTCAACCAGCAGTTGCACCTCTTTCGCCTTGGCGTGATCGAGGCATGGCGCCAGCAGTTCAGCAAATTTGTCCGCGGCATCGTCCCAGCTCAGCGATCCGCGCCCGCCCGAGACCAGATAGATCGCCTTGGCACCCACCTGGTTGGCGACGTCGATCGCCCGGATCAGCGCTTCGGTCTCTTCTGACCCCGCAGCCTCAAGGCTTGAGCCCATGGCGATCGGATGGTTGACCACCGCTGCGTGGGTGCTGCCGCCCGCCATCGCCTCTATCGCCGCTTCGGTATCGCCGGGCTGGAACAGCATCGGCGTGACGAGTGTCATGTGATGCAGGCCGATTGCGCGGCAATAGGCCACAAAATCTTCCGAGCCTTTGTCCATGAAGGCGACCTGATGAAGGCAAACGCGTGGATGCATGCTCATTTCCTATTCTCGATTGGCACGTCGAAGCGTTCGCGGAACGGGCGGAATTCCTCGTTCAGCGCATCGATATCGAAGCCAGCGTCGGTCAGGATACTGGTTGAATATTCGAACTTGCCGTGGCGGTCGCCCTTGTTGTTGGCGAGGTAGTCGCGCATCGCGCTTTCTGCCTGCGGGGTCAGCTCGCGACCGGTGAATTCATAGTAGCCGCGGATCGTGCCAATCTGGTCGGCGACGAAATCCTTGTAGCGAACGTGATGCACGCGTTTGTCCATCACCAGCGGGTTGTTCATGGTGTTGTCGATGCTCATCCGCAGCCGTTCCATGTGCATCTTTGCCTCGGCGATCATGTCGATCTCGCCGACGATCCCCCCCATGATGTCGCGCATCATTGCCGTGCTGGAAGCTGCGACCTGCACCGGGTCGCGATGCAGCCAGACCAGCGTCGCATCGGGATAGGTGTCGAAGAATTCCTTGAGGCGGAAGCCGTGGAAGCCCTTCAGCACCCAGTACTTCTTCTCGCGTTTGTACTGGAACGATTGGAGCATCATCTTGTGGATGCGGTTCTGCGCGACATTATCGGTCGGCAGGCCCATCGACAGGGTCTGCATCGGCACGCGCCACCAGGCGGTCGGTGTCATCACCCGGAAGTCGAAAGCCCAGCTGCGCTCGTCCTCGGGCAGTCCGTCACCCAGCATGTCATTATAGGGGTGGCAGTGGAGCCACTTCCACAGCTTGGCGTTGATCTCGCGCCACTCGTCGTCGGCGAGCGCCATGCGCGGATCGTCGGCGCCAGTGGTGCCGGGCGGCGGCGAGGGATGCATGATTTCCCAGAATCGCAGTGCCCGCCCATCGGGATCGACCGACATCAGCGCATGCATCAGCGTGGTGCCCGAGCGCGGCTCGCCGGTTGCAAACATCGGCCGCTCGATCACTTCGTCCTCGAGCGGAAAGTCCTTGCGGTCCTGGAAGAAATTGAGGCGGTCGGACAACAGCCAGTTGATGTTTTCGGCAGCCGCTTTGCGACCATCCGCGTCCATCGGAATCGAATTGATGTGAGCCGCCGCAAGGCCGAGGCGCTCTTCGAATGTGTCGTCGCCCCAGTCAGACAGGCCGGTCTCGGCCTTAGCGCGGGCGAGCAATGCGCCTGCGTCGAGATCTCCTCCCGCCATGCTCAGACACCCTCGCACAGCTTGGCGATTTCATCCTCGCATTCGCGGACCTTGGCCGCCGAGGGGGCACCGAACTTCGCGCCGCCCATGGCTCCATATTCCATCAGCTTGAACGTCTTCGCACCGGCATCGATGAAGCCCTTGATCTGCACGGCGACTTCTTTCGGGGTGCCGACCGGGAAGATATCGCGGATCGCATTGGTGTCGAGCTCATCGCAGAACTGAATGATCCTGTCGCGCGTCAGCACTGCCGGATCGAGATCGTGAATGCCACGCCATGTCGGCCCCATTGGGTGCTCATAGCCGAATTGCTTGAGGTCCTTGGCGGTTTGCATCAGGATGATCGACTTGACCATCGGCTGCTCCAGCATTTCGGC
This sequence comes from Novosphingobium sp., assembly GCA_029247785.1. Taxonomy (GTDB): domain Bacteria; phylum Pseudomonadota; class Alphaproteobacteria; order Sphingomonadales; family Sphingomonadaceae; genus Novosphingobium. The sequence continues at coordinate 10,556 of JAQWKP010000260.1, read as the reverse complement.
CGTCTCGCCCTCATCGCCGATCAGGCAGATCTGGGTCAGCGCAGGCGTGAAATGCGACATGTCGCGGCCAACCGCATCGCCTGCATCCATGATCGCCTTGAGCTTTTCAGCGAAATCCTCTGGCGTATAAGTGCCGGCGGGATACCAGCCATCGGCCTCGCGCCCTGTGATGCCAAGCATGCGCGGGCCGACCGCGCCGGTCCAGATTTGCGGAGCCTTGCCGTCATAGAGCTCGGTATCGAGCCTTGCGTGCTCCAGCTTGTAGAACTGGCCGTCGAAATCGACCAGACCGTCGCTTTTCCAGAGCAGCTTCATCACCTTGATCGATTCCTCAAAGCGGCTCACCGGTTTGTTGAAGTCGAAACCATAGGGGACGGTGTTTTCCAGCTCCCCTGAGCCGATGCCGAGAATGAAGCGTCCCTTGGACAGGTGATCGATGGTCAGCGCGCTTTGGGCCAGCATCGCAGGGTGACGGCGAACCGTATCGACCACGCACATCGCGATCGGCACATTTTCGGTCAGCACTGCGGCAGCGGCAGCAACCGCCATGCCGTCGAGGTGACGGTGCGGGCTGTGCGAGGTCTTGGCGAGATCGGTGAATTCTTCAGTCCAGATCGAATCCGGCCAGAAGCTGACATAGTGATCGGGAATCCAGATCGAGTGATAACGCCCCGAATCATAGTCGCCGACCATGTCGATGCCGAGCGGAAGGGTGCTGCGCAGGAAGGCTGCGGGCTGGGCTGTCATTCGGATTCCTCTCCAAGGGTAGGGCAGGGCTATTGCCTGCTATTCACCTGTTCAGTCTGGCGAAGGTTTAGGCGATTCGCCAGCCTCTTCGCATTGGGGTCTGTTTGGGGGTAGCGGGGAAGCCCGGCAAGGCGCTATGCGGGACGGCATGGACAGGCGATGGCCTGCCGTCCGATCAATGAGGGGAAGCCAAGATGAAATCAGCCCGACTTCTGGCGACAGCGGCAATCGCCGCGCTGATCGTGCCGATGGCAGCGGTTGCGCAGGACCGCTCCATTCTACCGATGCCGCGTGCTCCATTCGACGGCAAGATCGCCGAAAACGTGCTCGATGCGACACCGGGCACGCCGCAGGTGGTGCAGGCACCGGAAGGTGCGCCCAATGTATTCATGTTCATGTCCGACGATGTCGGATTCGCCATGACCAGCGCTTTTGGCGGCCCGGTGCCGACTCCCAATTTTGACCGACTGGCACAGAACGGCCAGCGCTATAACCGGTTCCATTCCACCGGCATCTGCTCGCCGAGCCGCGCTGCGTTGCTCACGGGGCGCAACCATCACAATGCCGGGGTCGGCTGGCTCAGCGATATCGGCAGCCCTTATCCCGGCTATAATGGCGCGATCCAGCCGGACACTGCGACTGTGGCGCAAGTGCTGCGTCTTAATGGCTACAACACTGCGATGTTCGGCAAGCATCACAACGTCCCTGGAGGAGATCGCAGCGAGGCCGGACCGTTTGACGCCTGGCCGACTGGCCTCGGATTCGAATATTATTATGGCTTTCCCCAGGGCGATTCCGACCAGTTCTCACCCAACATGTATCGCGGTGTCCATCGCGTGCCGCAGTCCGAGAACGACGACCGGCTGGTGGACCAGATGCTGGCGGATGACATCATCCGCTATGTCCACAACCAGAAGGCTGGCAATCCGGACAAGCCGTTCCTGATCTATCTATCGCCCGGTTCAACTCATGCGCCGCATCAGGCGCGGCCGGAATATATCGCTCGCTTCAAAGGCAAATATGATGCCGGCTGGGACGCGATGCGCGTCGAGATCTGGCGCAAGCAGATCGCCATGGGCATCATCCCGGCAGACACCAAGCTGACGCCGCGCTCTGATCAGATTCCTGCGTGGGATTCGCTGACGGCGGATCAGAAGAAATTCCACGCCCGCCAGATGGAAGTTGCCGCCGCGCAGATGGTTTTTCAGGATGAACAGGTCGGCCGCGTGCTCGACGAACTTGAGCGGATGGGTGAGCTCGACAACACGCTGGTGACTTTGGTGCTGGGCGACAATGGCGGTAGCGGCGAAAACGGGCCGCGAGGATCGCTGAATGAGCTTCACGGCATCCATGGTTTCCAGGAGCGCGACGAGTGGCGCATGACCATGATGGACGAGCAAGGTGGGCCGAAAACCTACCAGAATTATTCGGTCGCCTGGGCATGGGCGACGAACACGCCGTTCCGCAAGGTGAAGCAATATTCGTCATTTCTTGGCGGCATTCGCCAGGGCACGATCATATCCTGGCCCGGCCATGTGAAGAATCCCGGATCGACCTGTGCGCAGTTCGGCCATGTCAACGATATCGTGCCGACCATCCTCGATGCCTCGAACATCCCGGCCCCGGACATGGTGCTGGGCACGAAGCAGAAGCCGATGGACGGGCAGAGCCTGCTGTCGAGCCTCGATATTTGCGATGCCGCCAAGCCGCGCACGCAATATTTCGAGATCACCGGCAAGATGGGGCTGTATCACAATGGCTGGTTCCTTTCAGGCGAGGACGGGCGCAATTCCTGGACCAATATTGGTGCCGGCGGCGCGCGTCCGGATGTGGAATGGACACTTTTTGATCTGACCAAGGACTTCTCGCAGTCGACTGACCTGTCCGCGAAAATGCCGGACAAGACGCAGGAAATGCTTGCCCTGTTCAAGGAAGAAGGACGCAAGAACAACGTCTTCCCGATCGATCATCGCTTCGGCGCGGCGCGCGCGGGCATGATGGGCTTTGGCGGCGGCCGCAAGAGCATCGACTATTGGGGCAAGGATGTCAGCGTTCCAGCCCAGGGCGGTACGCCATATCTCGCCGCACGGTCGTTTACCGTCGATGCCGATCTGGTGCTCGATAGCGCGAAGTCCTCCGGGGCAGTCGTCGCTGTTGGCAGCTGGTTCGGCGGCTGGAGCCTCTATCTTGACGAGGGGCGGCCCTCCTTTGTCTGGGCGAAGTCGGTCGATCCCAAGGATATCTACCAGGTGACATCGGCCAGCACTTTGCCTGCGGGCAAGTCCAAACTTACCATGCGTTTCGACGCCCCAAAGCCGGGTGGCCCGGCAACGGTTACGCTCAGCAGCGGCGGCAGCGAAATGGCGGAAGTCGCCGTGCCGATGAGCGTGATGATGTTTGCTGGCGGCGGGGAAACGCTGGACGTCGGGCGCGACATCGGCGTAGCGGTGACCCAGTACAAGACCAAGCAAGGCGCGATCGAAGGCGATATCCCGCATGTCCGAGTCACCATCGACTGAAGCCCGCGCGCAGGGTGCGGCTCCGCCCGGAATGATCGCCATTCCGGGTGGCACATTCGCAATGGGCTCGGACTGCTTCTACCCGGAAGAAGCGCCGGTCCGGCAGGTCCGCGTCGATGCATTCTGGATCGACGAGACGCCGGTCACCAACGCCGAGTTCGCCGCTTTTGTTGCGGCGACCAGCCATGTTACCTTTGCCGAGATTGCGCCTGATCCCAAAGACTATCCCGGCATGACGCCTGACATGGCTCAGCCGGGCTCGCTGGTGTTCGAAAAGACGGCGGGCCCGGTCGATCTGACCCAGCCGCAGGTGCCGTGGTGGGATTTTCGCTTCGGCTCCTGCTGGAGGCACCCGCTCGGGCCGGGCAGCTCGGTCGAGGGCATTGAGGATCACCCGGTCGTCCATGTCGCGGCCAGCGATGCTGAGGCTTTTGCGAAGTGGGCAGGCAAGGCGCTCCCCACCGAAGCCGAGCACGAATTCGCCGCGCGCGGCGGGCTTGATGGCTGCGACTACGCCTGGGGTGACGAATTGGCACCGGGCGGCCAGATGCTCGCCAATTACTGGCAGGGCCGCTTCCCCTATGCCAACACCGAACAGGACGGCTGGCTGCGCACTTCGCCGGTTCGCACATTTCCTGCCAATGGCTATGGGCTTTACGACATGATCGGCAATGTCTGGGAATGGACCGCCGACTGGTTCGCCCGGCCCAAAGCCGAACGCAAAGCAAAAGGCTCCTGCTGCATCCCCGCCAACCCGCGTGGCGGCACGCGCGGCGCCAGCATCGTCAAGGGCGATACCGCCCGCATGCCGCGACGCGTCCTCAAAGGCGGCTCGCACCTCTGCGCCGAAGACTATTGCCGCCGCTACCGCCCGGCGGGGCGCTACCCGCAGCCCGTCGACACAACCACCTGCCATGTCGGCTTTCGCTGTGTGGTGCGGGGCGGCTGAAAGGACTGGAGCGCCTGCACCGGGGGCTTGGAGAACTTCATATACTTCGCCTGTATGGGGCATGTAGACTGTGTATGGAATCGCTATGGTTGGTTTGAAAGAAATAGGTGTTAATTCAATAGGTAAGGTGATCTTCGGCAACATATGAAATCATCGCAAACTTAGCCCGTGTAGGAAAGCCCACGAAAGGTCTTTAGGTTGAGTGATGCGGGGCCACGCATTTGCGCGTTCCTGTTCGGCAGGGAGGGCGATCGGCGCGGAAATTTGGAATTTGGGAAAGCGCTATTTTGGAGGTGGCCTACATAGCCCCGATTTGGTCGGGTTGTCCCAGTTCGCCCGCTTCCAATGCCTCGTGATAATGGCGTATCAATTCCTCCGTGAAGCTATTCATCTGCAATTCACGTTCCGGCGTTCAAAGTTAATTTTAGGAAATAAAATATTGTTTAGTTTAGTAAAAATTCCGGACACGACGCTTGCGCAATCTCACTCGATCGGTTGCCAACGAAACCAAATGACACGAAAAACCCAAGGGGTTCAAATGGCCAAACCAAACCTGATTGCACTGGTCGCAATGTGCGTCGCGGTATCCACATTGACACTTTCTGCGGCTCAAGCCGATGAAGCACCCAAAACAGCTGGGGAACTCAAACTGGCGAAATGCGAGAAAATTGGTCGAGACACTTTGTATTGGGACAAGGAGGTCAAGCTGCTTACCGGTATTGTCAACTCGCCCGGAAACGCAATGTCTGATCAATTGGACGCATTAAAACACCAACTCAAAGAAACGCAACAGCACGTTGCTTCTTTGAAGGCAGATTGGAATAATAACGGCTGTTCCTGATTTTCATCGGCACATCAGTCTATCACTGTGCACCTTGTTTCGTTGCCAGCAGCAGCAGACTCAGCAACCTTCGTGAAAGCCGCGTGTTGCAATCAAGCATCGCGCCAACAAAGGAATAGCACATGCATCGTCTAATCTTGTCGGCAGGGCTTGTCCTGATTTTGGCCACTGCGCCGTCTTTTGGCCAGGACGCTGCCACCGAAGAGCAAATGAGCGCAGCCTGCGCCAATTATGCCAAGTCGCAGTCTTGGTACCGGGGTCATGCTATCACGGTCACCTCAAACGGCGCGTTTGGCGCAGGTATATATTCGTTCAAAGTGATCGCTACAAAGGACGAAACTAAGGAATTTCGTTGCATTTACAAACAGGACGGGGATGTTGTTGCGTCCTTCGATCCACAATAACGGCGCATCTCGTGGTGCTGTCACGTCGCGCAGCTGATACTCAGTCTGGTTGTCCGACAGATTGTAGAGCGCTTGCAGCACCAGCGCCTTGAAGATCGCAATTTGCGGTGAAATTGCGGTGCGGGAAATTGCGGCGACACGGGAAATTGCGAATTGCGGTGACAGGTGCAATAACCCCGAAACTCTCCGTAAAATTGCCCCTCCGTTAAATGCACTATCGTCCCCTCTCTTCCCCCATGCCCCGCAAGCGATTGCTCTCCAATCGCCGCCCAGCTATGCGCATGATCGATTGTTTGACGGCGAAGGGCAAAAGACATGGCGGGCACGCTTGACGGAAAAGTAGCGCTGGTAACCGGCGCGTCTTCGGGCATCGGCGCGGCGGCGGCGATTGCTCTGGCGGGGGCGGGGGCGACGGTTGCGGTCTCGGCGCGGCGGGCGGATCGGCTGGAGGAATTGGTTGGCCAGATCGAGGCGGCGGGCGGCGCGGCGCTGGCGTTGCCGGGCGACATGATGGTCGAGGCCGAGGCGATCAAGGCAGTCGAGGATTGCGTCGCGCAGCTGGGCCGGATCGACATCCTGATCAATTCAGCAGGTGTGATGCAGGCTGGCGGGATCGAGAGCGCCGATATGGAGCTGTTCCGCAGGGTGTTCGATATTAACCTGTTCGCCACGCTCGTCACTTGCAAGGCGGCGGCGGCGCATATGCTGGTGCAGGGCGGGGGCGACATCATCAACGTCTCGTCAATGGCCGGTCGCAAGGGCGGGCCGATGACCAGCGCCTATTCCGGCAGCAAGCACGCCTTGAACGCGATGACCGATGGCATGCGGCAGGAATTAGGCGACCGTAATATCCGCGTCACCATTCTGATGCCGGGCGCGACCGAAACCGAAGTCGCCGGCGGCATCGTCGATCCGCAATGGCGCGAGATGATCGCCACCCATGTCAGCAAGGACGGCGCGGTCAAAGCCAGCGAAATGGCCGATACCATGGTCTTCATCCTGTCGATGCCGCGCAATGTGAATATTTCCGAGATCCACGTCCGCCCGACGATTGACACGACCGCCTGAAGCTGGCCCAACCCCAGGGCGAGGAAATCGCGGGAGAGGCATATGGCGGCAAGACTCGAAGGCAAGCATGCGGTGATCACCGGTGCGGGCTCCGGCATGGGCCGCGCCATGGCGGAACTGTTTGCTGCCGAGGGTGCACGGGTGTTGTGCGCGGATATCAGCGGCCAGCAGGACGATGTCGCGCGGTCGCTTGGCAATGGCGGTGTGCCGTTTCAGGTGGATGTCAGTGTTTCCGCCGATGTCCAGCGGATGATTGCCGCCGCCGAAGAGGCTTTCGGGCGGATCGATATATTGGTCAACAACGCCGGGATCGCCCAGATGCCGGTGCCTATGCACGAACATCCCGAAGAGCTGTTCGACCAGATCATCGCCGTGAACCTCAAGAGCGTGTTTCTCGGCATGAAATACGGCATCGCTTCGATGCTGAAGACGGGTGGCGGCGCTGTCGTCAACACCGCGTCTGCAGCCGGGCTCACTGCGTGGAAAGGCACGACCAGCTACAGCGCCGCAAAGGCCGGTGTGATCCAGCTGAGCAAGGTCGCCGCGGTCGACTATGCCGAGCACAACATCCGGGTGAATGCGATTTGCCCGGGCTATGTCTGGACCTCGATCCTGCCCGGCATGGGTGATACGCGCGTGCCGCCAGAAGGCACTCCCAACCCGCCCGGCGCGCCGATGGAACGCTGGGCGCTGGCCGAGGAAATCGCCGCCGCCGCGCTGTTCCTGGCGAGCGATGAGGCGTCCTTTGTCACCGGAACAGCATTTCCGGTCGATGGCGGCTATGTCGCGGTGTAGGGTTGGGACGACCATGGAAGCGAGTTTGTTGAGAGGAATGCGAAATGCGTCTTGAAGGGAAGATTGCCGTCATCACCGGGGGCGGCTCTGGCATGGGCAAGGCCATGGCCCAGATATTCAGCGCGGAAGGCGCGAAACTCGTGCTTGCGGATATTTCGGGCAAGCAGGACGAGGTCGCCGCCGCGATCAATGAAGCGGCCAGCGCCAGCGGTGCCAATGAGGTGCGTGCGGTTGCGGTCCATGCCAATGTCTCTGACGAGGCAGACGTGCAGGCGATGATCAAGGCCGCCGAGGACAATTTCGGCAGGCTGGACATATTGTGCAACAATGCCGGTTTCGGCGGGCCGATGGCGGCGCTCGCAGACCAGAGCCTTGAGGACTGGAACCGGGTTCACGATACGAATATCAAGGGTGCCTTTCTCGGCATGAAATATGGCATCCAATCGATGCTCAAGACCGGCGGCGGGGCGATCGTCAACACCACCTCGGCCTCGGGCGTGGTCGGCTGGAAGCATCACAGCATCTATGGGGCGGCCAAGGCGGGGGTGAACCAGCTCACCAAGACCGGGGCGCTCGATTATTCGGACCAGAATATCCGTATCAACGCGATCGCTCCGGGCACGATGTGGACCGGGCTGGTCGAAGCTTCGCAGACGCATGCCGAGCCGCCGGATGATTTTCCGATGCTTGCCGGTATCCCGCTGGGTCGCTGGGGGCTGGCGAAAGACATCGCCTATGCTGCGCTCTATCTTGCCAGTGATGAGGCAGCCTATGTCACCGGTGTGATCCTGCCGGTCGATGGCGGTTATTCGATCGGCTTTTCCGGCATGGGCGCAGAGCGGCCCGGCATCGTTTCCGTGAACGAAGGCGAGACCTGAACCGTAACATCCTTGGAGAGAGATATGACCACCCTGCCCATGCCGCGCCGTCACATGCTTTCGCTGCTTTCGGGGGGGATGGCATTGGCGACACTTGGCGGTCCGGCCTGGGCGACTGCTTCTTGCCGCAGGGTGCTCGGAACCGCGCATCAGCTTGCTGCCGAGCGCGCCTTTTTCGAAGTGCTCAAGGACTCGCGGCTTGCGCCTCTACAGGCCCAGCTGATTGCCGAGATTTCCAGCAGCGAGATCGGGCAGACCACCTCGGGGGCAGCGACAGCCAAGCGCGCGGTCCAAGCTTGGACGCATTCGCTGCTGTTTCATGTGCTGGCCCGCTATCGTCAGCATCCGGCGATCATCTGGGGAACCGATGACACGCCGCGCCGCTGGAATGGCTATGAGCTTCCCGGCGCGGGCTCGGCGGGAGACAATCCGGACGGGGTCTATCGCGGGGCGGTGCTTGACGGCACCAGGAGCTATGAGCTGATCGGGCGGATCAATCGCGATAACCCGCCGGCGCAGCTCGTTATCCAGGTCGATCTGGCCGACGCGGCTGATCCGGCTTCGATGTTCGATATGAAATCCAAAAAGCCATCGATCACCACGGCAACGCTCGGGATACTCACCGACAAGGATCTTGAACTGGACGAGAACGGCAACTTCCGCGTCACGATCGGCGGCAAGGCGGATGGCCTGCAACACGTCGATCTCAAGCCCGGCGTCGTTGCGCTGAGTATGCGAGACATGCTGTCTGACTGGCGGCAGGTTCCGTCGCTGCTGGAAGTGCGTGAGCGCGGCGTGGACCATAGCGAGGAAGCCGAGGTGCTCGACATCGCGCTGCTGCGCAACGAGCTGGTTGCGGCTCTGCCGGGCTATATCGGCTTCTGGTCAGCTTTCCCGAACATCTGGTTCGGCGGTCTGGAGCCCAACTCAATCTCGGAGGCGCGGCCGCGTCACAAGGGCTGGGGCTATGTCGCCGGCATGCATTTTGCGCTTGAGCCCGGTCAGGCTGCTGTCGTCAGGACTGGGGGCGAGGGCGCGCCCTATACCGGCTTCCAGGCCTGCGATCCGTGGATGATCAATGGTGATGTGCGCGCCTACCAGCTTTGCCTGAACCTGTCGCAAGTGACGCCCGATGCTGATGGCGCGGTGACCTATGTCGTTTCGCCCGAGGACCCGGGAGCGGCCAACTGGATCGATACCGAGGGACTTGCGCAGGGGCTGTGCGTCATTCGCTGGCAGGGCACGACAGAAGCGACCCGGGCGGAAAAGCTGATCCAGGATTTCCGGATCGTATCACTGGCTGAGGTTACGGAGATGGAGGGCCTGGCGCGAGTGACGCCGCATGAGCGACGCGTGACACTGGCGCGGCGAGCAATCGATTATGCAGCGAGAACCCGCGCGGCGATGTGAAGCGGGCTGGTTCGTGAATTAACGCATAATAAGGAAAAATGTGGCGACAGTCTGGCGGTCTGGAGACGGGCTGTCGTGAATACCAGACTGCCGCCACAAGTTGAGTGGTTCCCGGACCGGTCTGGAGTTGCCCTTGCGGGCGTCCTTTCCGATCCGGGCCCGGACCAAAAGCGGGGATGCAAGGTCCGGACGCCCCCTATTTGGGGGAATGTCGGATCTCATTCGGTGCGCTAGGCCACATGTCTGATGTGATAAAAACCACAACGGAGAGTCGAGGGCGGTTATGGGCCTGGACTTCGGGGCCTAAACCTCAGGGTCTGCCTTGGGCATGGCGGTATCCGGAACCGGCGGGACCGGAAACTGCCCTGACGGAGCGTCGGCCCGCAGCCAGGCGATTTGTGCGGCGATCTCCTCTTGGGTCCAGCGCGCATGGTTGGAGATCTTGCGCTGCTCATGCGCATCGGCCCAGATCGAAATGGTGTTGCCGTGGACCGAGTAGACCTCGCCATTGATGCCCTTGGCAGCATCGGACAGCAGATAGGCCGCCATCGGCGCTATATCGTCGGGGCTCCATGTGATCGGCAACTGCGATGCCTGGGTCATGCGGGTATCGGCGATCGGGGCGATGATATTCGCGCGCACGCCATGCTCCTCACCGGCCATCGCCACGCTCTTGGTCAGGCCGACGATACCGGCCTTGGCTGAACGGTAAGGCGTGCGGTTGGGATCTCCCATGACATAGCCGGAGGAGATGCCGATCAGCGATCCGCCACTGCCTTGCTTCACCATTTGCGTGAGTACGCCGTGATACATCAGGAAGTGACCTTTGAGGTGTGAGGCGATCACCGCGTCAAAATCCGCTTCGGTCAGATCAAGGAATGGGCGGTGGCGCAACACCCCGGCGCAATTGACCAGCCCGTCCACCTGCCCCCATTGCTTGAGCGC
>JAQWKP010000249.1 GCA_029247785.1 Novosphingobium sp. | reverse complement strand
AGCGTCGTCTGCGCCTCCTGCTCAGTCCCGCCCAGGATCGTCTGGATGCCAAAGCTGACACCCGGGGTCTTGACGCCGGCCGTTTTGGACGCCGTTTCCAGCTCTCCCATGAGGCGCTTCATGCCCGGCAAATTAGGCTGGATCGCAAACACAACATCGGCGTGTTGGACCGCAAATTGCTGGCCCCGGCCCGAACTACCCGCCTGGAACAACACCGGGCGGCCCTGCGGCGATGGCATCACCGGGCCGATCGTGTTGCAATTGAAGAACTCGCCCGCGTGCTCAACCAGCTTGACCTTGGAAGGGTCAGCAAAAAAGCCGGATTCCTTGTCGCCGAGTATCGCGCCCTCGCCAATCGAATCCCACAACTTGTAGCAGACCTCCATATATTCATCGGCCATGTCGTAGCGCCGGTCGTGCTCGGCCTGCTCGATCCCCAGCGCGCGATGCTCACCGCGCAGATGGCCGGTGACGATGTTCCAGCCGACCCGCCCGCCGGACAGGTAGTCGATAGTCGAAAGCTGGCGGACGATGGTCCAGGGCTTGTAGGCGCTGGTCGACATGGTCGTGGCCAGGCCGAGATGGGTGGTTGACGCCGCCAGCGCGCTCAACAGCACTACCGGATCGTGGCTGGGCCAGCACACACCGTATTTCACCGCGTCCTCGTGACTGTCGCGATAGCGGTCGAACACGCCGGGCGTATCGGCGAAGAACATCCCGTCGAACAGCCCGCGCTCCATGGTCTGGGCCAGCTCCTGCCACAATTTCAGGCTGCCCAGAGCCTCCAGCCGGTTGTCCTGCCCGTCGGCCCAGCTCAGCACCGTGTGGTTGATCGGCGAGTTGATCAGGAAGCTGAAGATGTGAATCTGGTCAGACATGGCGGGCGAGCTGTCCTTTGGGAGGAATATGGCGTTGCGTGCCTTAGCACGGAATAGGTCCGTCGCCAGCCCCGGCTGCCAGTCGCGCTGCGAACCCTGCTGAATGTCGCGACAAGTCAGGACAAGATAGGCTAGGACGGTTCAACAACGCTAAGCGAACAGCTGCCAGATTGGGAGAACAGCGATGCATGATACGCTCATCAAGGGCGGCAAACTGGTCGACGGCACGGGCGCAGAACCATTCACCGCCGATGTCGCAGTTGCAGACGGCATGATCGTCGAGGTCGGCCAGGTCACGTCCTCGGCCCGCGAGACCATCGATGCCGATGGCGCGTTGATCACGCCGGGCTTCATTGACATTCACACCCATTATGACGGCCAGTTCCTGTGGGACGACGAAATGGAGCCGAGCTTCTCCAACGGCGTCACCACCGCGATTGCCGGCAATTGCGGGGTCGGCTTCGCCCCGGCCGAAGCAAACAACCGCGATGCGCTGATCGAGCTGATGGAGGGCGTCGAGGACATCCCCGGGATAGTCCTCAATGAAGGCCTGGACTGGGGCTGGACGAGCTTTCCCGACTATCTCGACCGCCTCGACCAGCGCAACTACACCATGGATGTCGCCTCATACCTGCCGCAAGCACCCTTGCGCGTATTCGTGATGGGCGAGCGAGCCTTGCGCCACGAACAAGCCACCGCGCAGGACCTTGAACATATGGCGCAGCTGGTGCGTGAGGCGATGGCGGCGGGCGCGATCGGATTTTCCGGCTCACGCATCCTTGAGCATCTTTCGAGCACCGGCGAGCATGTTCCTGGAACCTTCTCCGATGAAGGCGAACTGCTCGCGATCGCCCGAGCGATGGGCGAAGGCGGCCACGGCGTATTCCAGATGGCCCCGCTTGGAGCAGGCGGAGACACCATGGGCACCCAGCCAAGCTGGGAGGAGCGCATCGCCGAGCACGCCAGGATGGAGCGGTTGGCCGAAGCTTCAGGCCGCCCGCTCACCTATATCGTCCACTCCTGCAATCATGCGCCAGACGAGTGGCGGATGATGGTCGATTCCTCGGCCAAGGCGAACCAGCGGGGGTTGGAGATCGTGCCCCAGATCGCCGCGCGCGGTCTTGGCTTCCTGCTGGGGCTGGACGCCTTTCACATCTTCATGTTCAAGCCGAGCTACCGCGAGATCGCCCACCTCCCCCGCGCCCAGCGCGCCGAAGCAATGCGCGATCCGGCAAGGCGGCAAGCGATCCTGGCAGAAGCCAATGTCGCGGCTGACGATGCCAGGAGCGAGAAGGCGCTGGTGATGGTGGAGCGCTTCGGCACCATGCTCGAAAAATACTATGTGCTCGATGAAAAGGTTGATTACGAACCTGACGAGAGCGCCCGGCTTGACACTATCGCGGCGCGCACCGGCCGCACCATGGAGGAAGTGTTCTACGACACGATAGCCCAGGGCGACGGCAAGCAGACCCTCGTCAACTTCCTGATGAACTATGTCGGCGGTAGCCTCGATTCGGTGTACGACATGCTTGATGACCCCAATACTGTCAGCGGGCTCGGCGACGGCGGCGCGCATCTCGCGGTGATCTGCGACGGAGCGATGCCGACATTCCATCTCAGCTTCTGGAGCCGCGATCGCAAACGCGGGCCAACGCTGCCGATCGAGAAGATGGTGCACAAGCTGACTGGCAAGTCGGCGCAGCTCTATGGCATGGCTGATCGAGGTATGATTGCGCCAGGCAAGCGCGCCGATATCAATGTGATCGACTTCGACGCGATTGGCACCGAAATGCCCGAAATGCACTTCGATTTACCACTCGGAAGCCCGCGCCTGCTGCAACATGGCCGGGGATATCTCGCCACGCTGGTCTCTGGCACTGCCACCCGGCGCAACGACGCGGATACCAGGGCCAGACCCGGCAGGCTGGTTCGGGGCGGATGCTAATATTTGAAATAATTTGATAATCAGAGAGAGCTGGACGGTTCATTGGCGATAGTTCGCCCCTGCCAATCCATCGCAACAAACTCAAAACTTGACGTTTTTACCGACTATGCACATAGTCCGCCGGCATATTGGTCAGACCGGCTTGAGGGAAGCTTTGCCGGGTTAATCAGGTGGTTCGTCGAATGCGTCAGATCGGTAAGGGCTGACGATACTTAATGGCTGACCACAGTGAGCACCGAAACTGGTGCCGGCCGGCATGGTCCACATGCTGACGGCGCTTAAGAATGAACAAGCTGGGAGGGCACCCGATGAATATGAAATCCACGATCCGCAAAGCGTTGCTGATGTCGTCGGCCTTGACCGCGACGGCGCTGTTGCCAACGCAAGTTGCTGCGCAAGGCGCAGATGCCGGCGCGAATCGAACGGGCAACACGGATATCATTGTTACCGCCCAAAAGCGTGAGCAGAACCTGCAGGACGTGTCGGTCGCGGTTACCGCCTTCACTCAGGAAGCGCTGGAAGCGAACCGGATCACCACGGTTCAGGACCTGACGGGCCTTGCCCCCGGCATGATCGTGCGGCCATCGGCGGGCGGCATCGCCACCCCAAGCTTTACCATGCGCGGCCAGAACAGCTTTGGCGTCGTCGCCGGTTCGGACAAGCAGATCTCGATCTATCTCGACGGCGTCTATATCAGCAGCCCGCGCGGTTCGATCTTCGACCTGCCCGACGTGGCGCAGATCGAAGTTCTGCGCGGCCCGCAAGGCACGCTGTTCGGCCGTAACGCCACCGGCGGCGCGGTCAGCATCACCACCCGCGATCCAACGGGCGAAGCTTTTGTCAAGGTCAGAGGCTCGGTTTCCAATCGCAAGGGTTATCGTGTGCAGGGCACGCTCGAGACCCCGAAATTCGGACCTTTCACCGCCTATGTCTCCTTTGTCAGGAATTACAGGCGCGGCGACATCAGGAACGCGAACCCAGGTCTGAACTGGGATCGAACTCAGATCGGACAGGCATTCCCGCCAGCCGTTGGCAAATTCCCGAAGACCCAGAAATCCGCCACATGGCTCGGCACGAAGGACAGCTATTCCTATTTCGGCGCGCTCAAATTCCAGCCGGTCGACAATTTCAAGATCGTCTACAAATATGACCGCCTACGCGATACCGGCACACCCGAAGGCACCTCGTTCATCGGTCACGATCCGAATTTCGTAGGGATTGTCGGCCCGATCATCGAAGCGCTGACTACCAGCCAGCCGACGTTCCAGAACCCCGGTGCCAAGCGACCAAACGTCGTAGCAAACGGTTGGGTCACTCCGCGCGACATGCTGGTCCAGGGCCATTCCGTCACCGCCACCTGGGAAGCGACTGACAGTATCACGGTCAAGAATGTCTTCGCCCACCGCAAGGTCTTCGTCCATGCGACGTCGGCTATCGATGGCGTTTCCTCCCTGAATTTCACTCCGGAGGCGGTAGGCCCCTTTGCCTTCCTGACGGCGGCGTCAACCGTGCCTGGCTTCTTTACATTTCCGGCGGCAACGCAGGGATTCATTCTCGGCCAGATCGCCGCAGGTTTGGCGCCCTTGGTCGGCAGTCGCTTCGCCATCATTGCTTCCCAAGCCACCTCGACATCGAAGCAATATAGCAACGAACTCCAGGTCAACTATAATTCCGACCGCCTGAACATCACCGCTGGGGCAATGTGGTTCAAGTCGACGGATGAATCCGGTCACGCCGGTAACACCGCTACTTTCCCCACCTTCCTGCCGACCTCTGGCATTGTGCCGATCACCAGGGTCGGGTTCAATATCAATACGGCGACCTCGATTGCCGCCTACGCTCAGATTGAATTCAAGCTCACCGAACAGCTTGAGGTGATCGCTGGCGCGCGCATCACCAGGGACAAGAAGGGCGAGATATTCTCTTTCGGCCCTCCCGGTGCCTTGCAGACAATCAATCCGCCGACCTACAAGAAGACCAAGCCTAATTTCCTCATCGGCCTGAACTTCAAGCCTAATGACGATATCCTGGTCTACGGCAAGTTCTCGACCTCATTCGTTTCCGGCGGTGCGAGCATCGGCGTCCCCTATGCCCCAGAGACGGCGACATCGTTCGAGGCCGGGGTCAAGGCAGACCTGCTTAACCGCAGGCTGCGCGTCAACCTCGCCCTCTACCATGTCAAATACAAGCACTTCCAGTCGCCCCAGGGCACCAGCCAGGCATCATCCGCCGAGCTGATCCGCCTTCTGACGACCCCGCTGTTCGGCGCGACACTCGCCAACCAGCTGCCCACATTCGTGAGCACCTTCGTGATCGATCAAGGCGATATCAGGGCGCAAGGTGTAGAGCTCGAAATCACCGCGAGGCCAACCGACGGGCTCACGATGGGCACCAGCATCGGCTTCACCGACACCAAGTTCACCCGGATCGAGCCACTGGTGATTGACAGCAACGGCGGTAACCCGCTCGCGCTTGCCCAGCGTCCGAAATGGACCGGCACGGCCTGGGGCCAGTATGATACCCAGCCGCTGTTTGGCGATGCCTATGCCTCGTTCCGGCTTGATGCCACCTACTTTGGCAAGATGCTCACGGATCAGAACCAGTTCCGTACGGCACCGGAAATCCTCATATTGGCCAACCGCAAGGCTTTCGTGACGTTGAACGGACGCATTGCCCTGAAACAGGTCGAAGTTGGCGGTGCCGAACTGGAATTCGCGCTGTGGGGCAAGAACCTGACCGACAACAAGTCGCGCAACTTTGAACTGGTCCAGGAAATCATCTCCTCGGCCAACTTCATCCCGGCGCGTAGCTACGGCTTGGATATCACGGTGATGTTCAGGTAATGGATTGCATCAGGCCGCAGCAGAGTTGCGGCCTGCAATCTTGAGCCAGTCCTGCTTGCTCGAAAACGCCGGGATCTGGATTTTCCCGGTTTGCATTTCGGCGAAGTCTTCTGGTCTGTATTCACCAACGAAGCTGGGCAGTCCGGCCATAGCCAGGTGATAAGGTGAGACGCGATGGCGGGTGCATAGCCCGCCATTGCCGTCATCGACCAACGGCGTCTCGAATTCCACGCCCTGGCTCTCCAGGCCCATCCTGCGCACCACGGACACCATCAGCTGTCCCTCGCCAAAGTCGAGCACGAATTCGGTGCCCAACGGCACTTCACGCAAGCCTTCAATCAGCGCGCCGGTCTTTGAAAGATTGCGCAATACGACCGAGTAGTAATGGTCCTCGTGCACTGTGCCGATGGTGCGATACATCGCGAAGCGGTCTTGGCGGTGGAACGGCAGCCCTTCCGGCTCAATCACCCAGCTGCCGTCCTGGAGATGGCCGACGAAATCCTCATTGGTCTGAGGCTGACTGTAGATATAACCCTGCACGTGACTGACCTTGAGCTCGCGAATCATCTCGAGCTGGTCATGGGTCTCGACGCCTTCGGCCGTCGTTTCCATATCCACCGCCTCGGCCAAGGCAACAATCGCGGCGATGATCGCCTTGTTGCGGGAACCCTTCTCGGTCGCGCCCGAAACAAAGCTCTGGTCAATCTTGATCTTGTCGAACGGCGCGGATTTGAGATAGCTCAGCGAGGAATAGCCGGTACCGAAATCATCGAGCGCAAGCCGCACGCCAAGCCCTTTGAGCGATTTGAACATGGCATCGGTGCCGTTGCCCTGTTGGACGAACACGGTTTCGGTGATTTCCAGCTCCAGCCGCTCGGGATTGAGCCCGGATGAAGCCAGCGCATTGGTCACGATCGCCGGCAGCGCCGCATCAGCGAATTGCACCGGTGAGACATTGACCGCGACGCGCAGCCGCGCTGGCCAATTTGCGGCATCTTCGCAAGCCTTGCGCATGACCCATTCACCAATCCTGCCGATCAGCGAGGATTCTTCCGCGATCGGAATGAACACGGCCGGCGAGATATATCCCATCTCGGGGTGCTTCCAGCGGACCAGCGTCTCAGCCCCGGTGACAGTGTTGGTCCGGGCATCGACGATCGGCTGGTAGTTCAGCTCCAGCTCACCCTTGGCCACCGCGTCGAGCAAATCCTCTTCAAGCTTGCGCCGATCCTCCGCCGCACGCAGCAGCTCGCCAGAGAAGAAGCGGAACCGTCCCCGGCCGCCGTGCTTGGCGGCATAGAGCGCGAGATCGGCGTTGCGTACCAGCTCCTCGCTGGTCTCACCGTCGAACGGGCTCACCGCAACACCGACCGAAGCGCCGATGGCGCAGCGGTTGCCGTCGACCGAATAGGGCTGCGACAGGCCGGATATGATCGCGCTCGCCAGGTCGCCCAGCTCACCGCGGTCTTCGCTATCGGGCAAGACGATCTGGAATTCGTCACCGCCCAGGCGGCAGATCTTGTCCTTGTCACCAACAATCGCGACGAGCCTGTCTGCGACCTGCTTGAGGATCGCATCGCCCGCCGAATGGCCCAGCGTGTCGTTGACCTGCTTGAAGCGGTCGAGATCGATCAGCAGCAGCGCGCAGGGCTGCTCGCTATATTTGCAATTCGTAATCTGCCTGTCGAGCATTTCGGACATCTTGCGACGGTTGAGCAGCCCGGTCAGCGCGTCCTTCTGTGCCAGCTCCTCGTTCTCTTCGACCGAGACCCGTTCGGCCGTGATATCTGCGCAATGGCCAAGAAATCCGGAGAATTTGTCTCCCGCATCAAGCCGTGCCTTGCCGGAAATCGACCACCAACGCCGTTCTTTGCCGCTGCCGGTCTGAACGACCACCCGGTCGAACTGTCCGCGCCGCGCCACCGCCATCGGCAAGGATGACTTCGCCGAATCCCCTGCCTGTTCCGTGCGGAACAATTCGAGCAGCTTGACGCCGATGACCATCTCGCCCGGTGAAAGCGCTTCTGCCAATGCCTCGGAAAGATAGGTCATGCACCCGTCCTCGTCGGTCGACCAGAAACCACCTAGCTGCAGCGCCTCATAGGTATGACAAAAGGCAGCCGCCTCGGCGGGCCGAAGCCGGTTCCCCTTGGCGCCGCTGCCCAATCCGCCGAGCCAGCTTCCAATTCCTTCGCGCAACACGCATTCCTCGCCGGGGGAGAATGGCATGACCTCCGGCCCCTCGGCCGACCGGAGATCCACTTGTGTCCTCGCAATATGCCCGTCAGGTTTTGAAATTTCGTATATGGCCGGTTAACCTAAAATTTCCTTTCCCGCCCACCGCGATCGGTTGAGCGCACAAATCTCTGTCCTACACAGGCCAAATCAGGGCAGAACGCGCGGTTTCCCTCCCCCAAGGAAAGCCCCCCGCCATGAATGATATGTCATCGCCCATTCCCGAAAGCCCCGACGAGCCCCCACAAACACGCCGCGCCCTGGCCGATTTCACGCCCGTACCGCGCAAATCCGCCCGCCACGATGGCTGGACACCCGAGCGCCAGCGCGGCTTCATTGAGGCGTTGGCCGATCTCGGCTCGGTCAAGGCCGCAGCCCATGCCGTCGGCATGTCGCCAGAAGGTGCATATCTGCTGCGCCGCCACCCCGAGGCAAAGAGCTTCCGCAAAGCGTGGAAAGCCGCGCTTTCACGCGGTGTCGAACGGCTTGAGGACGTGGCAATGGAACGCGCGCTTCTTGGCGTCGAAGTCCCGGTTTACTCCTATGGCAAGCTGGTCGGCTCTCGCCGGGTCTATAATGACAAGCTGCTGATGTTCCTGCTGAGAAACCGCGCGCCCAGGCGGTTCGCTTCCGACAGCATCCAGAACGCCGACGCGGCGACCCGCAGCCAACTCAAGCGGCTCAAGGCCGATTGGCTCGCCGAATGGGAAGCAGAGCAGGAAGCGAACAACGTCTCCCCGCAAGAGGTCACCGCAAGCATTGTACGCAAGGTCGAAGCCGCCCGTCGCCGCATCGAAGCGCGCTCCAGCCCCCAGGCCTATGAGCATGAAATGACCGCCCTCGCCCAACGCCGCGCCGACGAAGCCGCCGGCTGGCTCCCCGGCGAACCCTACGCCCCCTTCGCCGCCCAAGCCGCCGAACTGATGGCGGAGAAGCTTGTGGAGGTCAGGAGCGAATGGCCGGAGAAACAGGCGGCGGTGATGAAGTTTCTGGAACAGAAGGACGAAGGTTGATCAGCCGGTCTTCCAATCACCGGCAGTCCACCCTCACCCCAACCCTCTCCCTCAAGGGAGAGGGTTGG
>JAQWKP010000205.1 GCA_029247785.1 Novosphingobium sp. | reverse complement strand
CCTGGCCTCGGATTACCCGATGGTCGCCCCCAACTATGCTGAAAAGCGGCGCCAGCTTGCCAAGAAGATTGGCCTCGGCCGCAAGCCGAACGCCAAACGCGGCCGCAAGCCCAAAGCGAAGTAGAACCGAAGCTCGACAGTTGTCGGAATGGCCGCGCCGGGGTATTAGCTCCGGCGCGGCATTTCAATTTATGGGTCAGACGTGAACCAGCCAATCGATATCGAAGCCCTTTGCGCCGAGCGGGGACTGCGCATAACCGAACAGCGACGCGTGATCGCGAGAGTGCTGTCGGAAAGCGTCGACCATCCCGATGTCGAAAGGCTTCACCAGAGAGCCTCGGAAATCGATCCGAGAATCTCGATCGCCACAGTCTACCGCACTGTGCGCCTGTTCGAGGAAGCCGGCATTCTCGACCGGCATGATTTTGGTGACGGTCGCGCAAGATATGAAGCGGCTCCCGAAGCACATCACGATCACATGATCGATGTAGAAACGGGCAAAGTTATCGAATTTGTCGATCCTGAGTTGGAAGTCCTGCAGCGCCAGATTGCCGAGAAGCTCGGGTTTCGGCTCGTCGACCACCGCATGGAACTCTACGGCGTGAGATCCGACCGCAAGGATGTCGACCCCGAGGGGTGACCCAGGAAGCACAAGCTCCGCAAGCGCCAATTTCGCCATCCGGGTGGCTCCGCATCGCATGGAGCGTCACCTCTATGGGTCTACTGTTGCCAGCGCTTTTACCGCTGCATTTTGTCTGGCGTATTTTCACCAAGCACAGTCCGTGGCCGCGCATATTCCTCAAGAGCGTATCGTGGTTCGTCGGACTGAAGATCGAAATACGGGGCTCGCGGGTCAAGCGCGGCGCATTCCTCATCGCAAACCATGTCAGCTGGCTGGATGTTCCCGCATTGGGGGGCATCACAGGCTCTGCATTTGTCGGCCATGATGGGCTGACGTCGCACCCGGTCATGCACTGGCTATGCAAGCTCAACGATACCGTTCTCATTGCCAGGCACAGGCGTGCGAGCGTCGCCAGCCAGGTCGAGCAGGTCAGGCAAGCGCTGCGCGACACAGGCGCGCTGACTGTCTTTGCCGAGGGCACCACCAGCGACGGCACCCAGATTCCGCCTTTCAAGTCCTCGTTGCTTTCGGCGCTCACGCCGGTCCCAGACGGCATCAGTGTCCAGCCTGTCTGGCTCGACTACGGGCCGCGGTCCAAGGATGTGGCCTGGGTCGGAGAGGAAGCTGGCGTGGCCAATTTCCTCAAGCTTACTGCCCGGGGGGACCCAATCGAGCTCGTCGTACACTTTCTGCCCGTGCTCAGCGGTGATGCACTCTCCGATCGCAAGACCATCACTGCAGCCGCGCGCGACGGAATCCTCGCAGCAAAGCAGCATTGACGGTTCAGTTCCTGGCAGAAGCCTAGCGCGTAGCGTTGTAGGCGAGCTGCGCTTCATCAAGCTGGAAACCGACCAGCACTTCAAACGTCGCTCTTGAGATCGCAGCTTTCACTTCGGGATCGGCCAGCGGATCGATCGCAGCATCGGCATCGCCGGCTCTGCGCTTGCGGGTAATCCGTTTGCGGATGTCTTCCGGCAGTGTCGCGGACGCACGATCAATATAACCGATTCCCTCGCCGGATGCTTGCGCACGCTCCTGACCAGCTGCAAAATTCAGCGTAACGGAACCGACGCGTTTCGTGATGACCGTGTTCCCGCCACGCAGGACGGTTACGAAATAGGGCAACGTAACCTGGCGCGCGCTTGATACGTTGGTTCGCCGCGCCAGCACGTCAAACGTTACGCGCGACACCACTTTTTCAGCCCCCTCCGTACATTGCGGCCGCACATTTGTCATCGCCGCCACGACATCGATATTGTCCGCAAACCTGTTACCCGGAACGGAAAACACCGTGACGTCTCCGGTATAGTCGGGGATTCCCACCGCCGGGCAACGCGAACGCACTGCGGTGATGCCGACACCCTCCGTGACCACGATTTCGCCCCGCGACTTACAGCCTGCCAGGCCCGAAACAGAGGCGAGGACAAGAACGGAGATTGCAGTCAGGCGAGAACTGTAGCGCATCGGAACATCCTAAGTTGGCTTGCGCATGCCCTAGCGAGGCGCGCGGCAAAGCGCTAGAGCCCCGATCATGAATGCACCATTTCCCCGCAAACAGCAGGAGCTTCGCCTGCTTATTGCTGCCCCCAGGGGCTTTTGCGCAGGTGTCGACCGAGCCATCGAGATCGTCGAGCGTGCCATCGATCAATACGGCCCGCCGGTCTATGTCCGTCACGAAATCGTCCATAATCGCTTTGTTGTCGAGAATCTCCGCGCAAGGGGCGCTGTGTTCGTCGAGGAACTAGATGAGGTTCCCGATGGAGCCCATGTGATCTTCAGTGCGCATGGCGTGCCGAAATCAGTTCCGACAGAGGCGACCGAACGCGGGTTGGAGTGGCTTGATGCGACCTGTCCGCTGGTCAGCAAGGTGCACCGACAGGCCGAACGGCAGATCGAATCGGGGCGGCACATATTGTTCGTCGGCCATGCTGGCCATCCCGAGGTGATCGGCACGCTCGGACAGGTTCCCGAAGGTGCAATCACGTTGATCGAAACGGTGGAAGACGTCGCCGGCCTGACCTTTCCTGGCGATACGCCGCTAGCCTACCTCAC
The DNA here is from genome assembly GCA_029247785.1 of Novosphingobium sp. Taxonomy (GTDB): domain Bacteria; phylum Pseudomonadota; class Alphaproteobacteria; order Sphingomonadales; family Sphingomonadaceae; genus Novosphingobium. Next base: position 4,689 of record JAQWKP010000205.1, on the reverse strand, counting down.
CCAGACCACCTTATCCGTCGATGACACGGCCAGGATCATCGAGGCGATACGCGAGCGCTACCCACAGACCGTCGCTCCCAAGGCAGAAGATATCTGCTACGCGACTTCGAACCGGCAGGAAGCAGTCAAGCAGATTGCGCCGCGATGCGAGCTCGTCCTGGTTATCGGAGCGCCCAACAGCTCAAATTCCCAGCGCCTGGTCGAAGTTGCCCTGCGTGCAAATACAACGGCGAAGCTGATCCAGCGCGGCTCGGACATAGAGCCCGGTTGGCTTGAAGGCGTGACCACGCTGGGAATTACCGCCGGCGCATCCGCGCCTGAGGAACTGGTTCGCGAAGTGATCGACCGACTACGTGAATTCCGGGAGGTGAGCGAGGAAGAAATCGTGACAGCCCGCGAGATTATCACATTCAAATTACCACGCCAGCTGACCGACTGAAGCAGGGCAAATGGCAGTCTATACGCAGCTCGGCGCCGAAATCATGGCATCCATCATCGACAATTTCGACGTCGGTGAGCTGATCTCGGCAAAGGGCATTGCCGAGGGCGTATCCAACAGCAATTGGCTGGTGGAAACCCGAAATCCCGGTTTCGACGCTTCGCGCTTCATCCTCACCATGTATGAAAACCGCGTCGAAACGGATGACCTGCCGTTTTTCCTTGGCCTGCTGGATCACCTTGCGGAACGCGGCTGCCCAGTGCCGCGCACTATTCATGACCGCGAGAACAGGCCCTACCGGTTTCACGATGGCAAGGCGCTGGCGCTGATTGAATTCTTGCCGGGCGTTTCAGTTAGCAAACCAAGCCCGGCGCAGGCGCATGCCGTCGGTCATGCCCTGGCCCAGATCCACCTTGCCGCCGCCGATTTCACCAGCAAGCGAAAGAACAGCATGGGCCTTGATGCCTCGCGCGAGCTGCTCAATGCCTGCGGCGAGGAAGGCCTTGCCTCGATTGACCCGAGACTTCCGGATATCGTCGGGCACTGCCTGCCAGAACTGGCAGCAGGCTGGCCCACCGATTTGCCCGTCTCGGTGATCCATGCGGACCTGTTTCCCGACAATGTGCTGATGCTGGGAGATCAGGTATCCGGCCTGATCGACTTCTATTTCGCCTGCAATGACATCACCGCTTATGATGTCGCTGTAACCCACGCAGCCTGGTGCTTCAGCGAGGATGGCTCGCAATTCAACTCGGCGATTTCCGAAGCGCTGCTGGCGGGCTATGAAGAGGTGCGCAGGCTCGAACCGGGCGAGCGAGCGGCGCTTCCCATTTTGGCACGCGGTGCATCAATGCGCTTTCTGGCAACCCGCGCCTATGATTGGATGAACACCCCCGGCGATGCATTGGTGACACGCAAGGACCCCATGTCCTTCGCCCGGCGGGTTGAATTTTATTCCGATGATGCCAATCGCGCTATCTTCGAAGGAAGCGCGCAAGAAGGTCAATGAGTTGAAGAACGTTGAAATCTTCACCGATGGAGCCTGCAAGGGCAATCCCGGCCCCGGAGGCTGGGGTGCCCTGCTGCGCATGGGCAAGCATGAGAAAGAGCTGGCAGGCTCAAACCCTTCGACTACCAACAATCGCATGGAGATGATGGCAGTCGTCCAGGCGTTGAAGGCCCTGATCGAACCATGTGACGTCACCGTCCATACCGACAGCCGCTATGTCATTGATGGCATGACCAAATGGATCGACGGCTGGCAGCGCCGGGGCTGGATCAATGCCAGCAAGAAACCGGTCCGCAATGCAGACCTGTGGCATGAGCTGCTCGACGCAGTGGAGCGCCACTCAGTCACCTGGCAATGGGTCAAGGGCCACAGCGGCCACCTCGAAAACGAGCGGGTTGACCGTCTCGCCAGTGACGCTGCTGATGCGGCCAGGGCCCACTGACTTCAGTCGGTTCGCCCGGTCACTTGCCTGTCGTATCGACCACTTCGGCGGCAGGGCCGTTCTTGATGATCGACGCAATCGCGTTCTTGGCGCTGGCCTTGCTGGAATAGCCTTCGGTCCAGAACATCGTTTCCTTATTATAGATGAAATAGGCGACGAACTCGCCTTTCTTGTTGTTACGAATCTCGAAACGATGGGCCATGCACCTACTCTCCTGAAAATGACGAATCACGGGATGATTGAAGAGCTTAAGGACTAGTCCCGATTAACGGAACCTGTCTGGCGCATAGGGTGCGGGATCGATCTCGCCAGTCTGACGATCCAGCAGCAGCGATGCTGCCAATTGCGCAGCAGCCGGCGCTGTCTGAATGCCGAAACCGCCCTGCCCTGCGCACCAGAAAAAGCCGGCCACGCCCGGATCGAAGCCATAGACGGGCATGCGGTCCGGAGCGAAGCTGCGCAGCCCGGCCCAGGAATGCTCGAGTTTCAGGACTTTCCAGTCGACTACCTCCTCAAGCCGGGCAATCGCTGTTGCAACGTCCAGTTCTTCAGGTGCCGCGTCGCAGGCCGAGCTTGGAGTCTCGTCGTGCGGGCTCAACCACAGCCGGCCCGATACGGGCTTGAAATAAAATTCCTCGGCAAGATCGAGCACAAGCGGCAGGCTGGCAGGCGTTTCCGGCGCAACCTGGAGCTGGACAACAGTGCGGCGCAGTGGCGCAATGCCAATCGGCGCAACGCCCGCCAGACCGGCTATCTCATCCGCCCAGGCCCCCGCTGCATTGACCAGCACGCCGCAGCGAATCTCCTCCCCGTCGGCGATTCCTACGCGCCAAACATCAGCTTCGCGCCGCGCGCCATCCACTCTCGCGCGACCGCGTAGCTCAACGCCCGCCTGACGCGCTTTGGCCAGAAAATGCTGATGCAGAGCGGCGACATCGATATCGCAACAGCTTGGCTCCAACGCGCCGCAACTCCAGCCGTCTGCCAGGCCGGGGACCAACGAAGACAACTCAGCGCGATCAAGAATGCGAACCGTGACGCCAAGCCTGGCATAGCGCTCTGCAAAGGCCTTGATCCGCGCTTCCTGCCCGGTCCTGGCGATAGTCAGCGCGGCGCGCGGCTTCAGAAAGCCACCGTCGCGCAGATATTGGCCGGATGCTGAGGTCAGCGGCTGGATAGCCGGACCACCATAGCTTTCCGTCCAGAACGCCGCCGATCGGCCCGTCGCGTGATAGCCTGGCTGCCCCTCTGCTTCGAGCAGAACCGTTCTGGCATCACCGCCAATCGCCGCCGCCAGCGAAGCGCCCGCCATGCCTGCCCCGATGATCGCGATGTCATATTGTTCCGCCACGGCCATCAACTCTCGACCGGCGCGCTGGTATCGAGAAACTGGTCGATCAGGCTCAATATTCTGTCGCGGACCTTATCTTCTTCGCGCAGAAGCTCGTGGCGCGCTTCCTCGCCGAACACTTCGAACTGCGCTGTGGCGATGCGACTTGCAGCCCGCTCGATGGCGCTGAATTCGACGAGCCGGTCAGCGGTCGTCGCAGCGATCAGCACGGGCAGGTCGACAGTTTCGAGAAATCCGGGCGAGCGCATCAACAGGATCGACCTGAACGCGGCTTCAATCCAGCCCCAGCTTGGCGATGCCAGGTCCAGCTCCGGTCGCTCAGCTCGCCACCAGACTTCATCCTCGAATCGAGGCTGATCGTGGGTCAGCCGCTCGATCCTGCTCGATTGCGACCAACCCGGTCGTTCGGAGCCCCGCCAGGCAGAACGCCGCGGATCGCCACGGGAGACCACCAAACGGACCAGCCAGTGCAACCAGGACGTCGGAATGAAGGTGGTTCCGGGCTGCAGGCCCAGCATTGGCGCGGTGACTACAGCAGCAACAGGATCAACGCGCCGCTCGGCAAGCGCACGCAAGACGAGATGACCGCCCATCGAATGGCCGACCAGTACATGCGGCCCGGTTGTAGCAGCCTTCCAGTCGTTCCACAGCTCTGCAAGATCATCGACCCAGATCCCGAAATCATCGATGTGGCCAATTGAATCATTGGTCCCCAGCCGCCCCGAACCGGACTGTCCGCGCCAGTCTGCGGCGGTAACGTGCCAGCCAAGGCTGCGCCAGTAATCCAGGGTCTCGAGATATTTCTCATAGAAATCACCGCGACCGGGCATGAACAGCAGCGAGCCGCGCAGGACGCGCCCCTGCGGCGACCAGTCGATCTGGCGGACGCTATGCCCATCGCCGACGGTCCGTTGGCTCTCAACCGCGTCTTTGGGGATCGCCCTGCGGTCAAAGTCCTGGATTGCTTTGCGGTTTTCCGGTTTCACCTGGAGATTTCGGATTTGCTGGGGTGGTTACTAAATGGACCGCGAGCGTTGGTTACAATTTGGTAAGTAGTGACCAGTAGAGGTGTCCCGGAACAGGGGGCATTCTCATGCAGGGCGGGTTTCTGGCCTACGCATTGCTGATCGGATTGGCAACCGCATTGCTGGTGGCTGCCTTTACGGATCTGCGTCGCAGACAGATCGATAACTGGCTCAATGCCGGTATCGCCCTGGGCGCACCTGTCTTTTGGATTGTCACCGGCCTTGACCTTGTCGGCGTCGGTTATCAGCTCGCAATCGCCGCGGGCACCTTTGCAGTCCTTGCGGCATTATTCGCAATGGGGGCGATGGGCGGCGGTGACGTCAAGCTGTCCGTCGTCAGACCATTTGGCACTGATGGGAGCGTAGATTAGCGGAGCGTTGGCCTCATCTGGTTGATTGATATTAGGCGGCGAGCTTGCGGTG
>JAQWKP010000220.1 GCA_029247785.1 Novosphingobium sp. | reverse complement strand
ATGAATTGATGGGGATATGCCGTCAGGTGATCGGCGGCGGCGCGGACACGACAACAAGTCTGCTGGGCAACACCTTCATCTATCTCAGCCATCACCCTGAGGCGGGCCGCAGGTTGCTCGCCGAGCCTGAAATTGCGCCCTATGCATGCGAGGAGTTCATGCGCTATTTCACGCCCATTCATTCGTCGGCGAGAACCGTAAAGAAGCCGCTGGAAGTCGCGGGCACCGTTCTGGACGCCGGCTCCAAGGTCTTGATTGCCTATGCTTCTGCCAACCGGGACGAGAGATATTTCGAGGATCCCGATACGGTAAAGCTTGATCGATTCCCGAATCCCCACATTGGATTTGGCGCGGGAATCCACAGATGCCTTGGCTCGCATATGGCAAGGCAATCCTTTCAAGCGCTTGTCTTCGAAGTACTGCGCCGGCTTCCGGACCTCCGGGTGCTCGATGACGAGTCCAAGCAGTATGAGACAACCGGAACGGTGAACGGGTGGGTTCGTATTCCTGCGCACTTCAATTCGGGGCGAAAGGAAAACCGCGATCCAGAGCTGGCGCGGCGTTTAAGGTTGGGGAGCTAGATTCGTGGAGATGCAGTTCAGCCAGCTGCGTGCGGTCCTGCTCGGCGCGGCGGCACTTGCCCTGACGGGGGCGCCCGCGCTGGCCGACAGCACCGGCCCCACGGTCTATACAGGCGGCACGATCCTCACCATGCGCGGCGACAAGCCGGAACTGGTCGAAGCAGTCGCCGTGCGCGGCGGCACAATCCTCGCAGTGGGGAGCCGCGAGGCGGTGGAGCGCGAGGCGGGCCGCAAGGCGCGCCATGTCGACCTTGCCGGCAAGGCGATGCTGCCGGGCTTCATCGATGCACATGGCCATGTCAGCATGGTAGGGCGCTACCAGAAGATGGCCGACCTGTCCGGCCCGCCGCTCGGCAAGGTCTCGACCATTGCTGCTCTGCAGGATGCGCTGCGCGCTTTCATGGCCGATCATCCCGAAGGCCCGATTGCCGGGCGCGGCTATGACGATGCCGCGCTGGAAAGCGGCGAACACCCCACGCGCCGCGATCTCGATGCGGTATCCTCGGACCGACCGATCGCAATCATGCATGTCAGCGGGCACCTTGCGGTTGCCAATAGCGCGATGCTGGCGCTGGCCGGGGTCAGACCGGACACGCCCGATCCCGAAGGCGGCGTGATCCGGCGCGAGGATGATGGCAAAACACCCAATGGCGTGCTGGAAGAGGGCGCGATCATGTCGGTGATGGGTGCGCTGTTGCCGCGTGATTTGGCCAGCAATGTCGAGGCGATCATCGCCGGGCTCGACGAATACGTCACTTACGGCATCACCACTGCCCAGGAAGGCGGGACCATGGCCGGGCAATGGCCGGTGTTCCAGGCTGCTGCCAAACGCGGCTTGCCGATCGATCTGGTCATGCTGACGACGGGCGCTGGTGCTGGCGACTTGCCGCCTGATTTGCAGGCGAGGATGGGCGGGGGCTATGAGGATGGCCTGCGCGTTGCCGGGCTCAAATTCGTGCTCGACGGGTCCCCGCAGGGTCGCACGGCCTGGCTCTCCAGACCCTATCATGTCGTGCCCGAAGGAAAGCCGAAAGACTATCGCGGCTATCCGGGCATTGGCTCGGAAGGCTTTGAAACCGCGCTGGAAGTGGTCGCGCGTCATCGCTGGCAGGTGTTCGCCCATGTCAATGGCGATGCCGCGCTCGACCAGCTGATTTCCGGCATTCGCGAGTCCGGGCTTGCCGGCAATCGCACCGTTGCCATTCACAACCAGGTGCTGCGGCCCGAACAACTTGCGGTGATGCGCGAGCTCGATATTCAGCCGAGCTTCTTCGCTAACCACACCTACTTCTGGGGCGATTGGCACCGCGATGTCGTGCTGGGACCTGAGCGTGGTGAATTCATCTCTCCCCAGGCCTCGGCCTGGCGGGCCGGGCTCACACCCACGGCCCACAATGATGCGCCGATCGTCCCGCCCGATATCATGCGGCTGGTCTGGTCGTCGGTGAACCGGCGCACGCTGTCCGGCGACATTCTTGGCGCGGCGGAACGGATCAGCCCCTATCGTGCGCTGCAGCAGGTGACGATCAATGCCGCCTGGCAGATCCACGAGGAAAGTGCGAAGGGTAGCATCGCGCCCGGCAAGCAGGCCGACTTCGCAATCCTTGCCGCAAACCCGCTCACCGTTGATCCTGCCGAGATTCACTCGATCGCAGTGGTTGCGACGATCAATGACGGCAAACTCGTGTTCGGGGGTCTTGACTAGCCGGGTGCTTTTCCCTGTTGGCCTCTTCCGGTTCCGGGCTGGAAGATTTAAATTTTCGCGGCGTAACTGATCGCACCCCTCTGGCGAACAGACTCTGGAGGGAAGCGGAAGGTACGAATGTCCAATATTGTGCGACGACCCGGTCCGACCATACCATTTTCCTCTGATTACGGCCGGTTTTTCCGGCGTTCCTCTTCGCCGGCAATCCGGACGCCGCGTGGTGAAGGGGCGACTCTTGGCGTCCAACAACAAAGAGGGGGTCTGATCCCATGAAGAAGACGAAACTTGCATCGATGCTCGCCGTGATGGGTGGCCTGACAATGGCCACTGCTGCTTGTTCGAACGAATCGCAGGATGCCGCAGAACCGGCAGACTCTGCGGTCGCTGGCTGCGCTGCGGCTGGTTGTGCAGCTGCGGGTTGCGCAGCTGCATCGTGCGACGCGGCGCCTTGCGCGGCCGCATCGTGCGACGCTGCACCCTGCGCTGCTGCAGATTGCGGTGCGAAGCCATGCGCGGCAGCTGACTGCGGCGCGAAACCATGCGCTGCAGCGGGCTGCGCAGCAAAGCCCTGACATCCCAGGGGTTTTGCAGGCAGTGGCCGATTGCGCGTGAACCTGCGGTCGGCCACTGCTAGCAATATCAGAATGGATAAGGCGAAAATCGAAGCGGCGCACACCGTCATCGAGACGATAACCGAGATGGCGCAAGCTGGCATTCCGCTGATGCGCCGTGTGCTGCCAGACGAAGACGTGCATTTCTGGGAACATTATCCCGATGACGATGCGCGCGACTCCAAGACTCGTTCGCGCTGGTACTATCATGTCCATGCGCCCGGGGATCGCGATCCGGCGGAGCACGGCCATTTCCACTTGTTCCTCCACCGCACTCAGATCGATCCGGGGTCCGAACTGCTCGCCCAACCTTCCGAAGGAGAGGATGCGCCTGCGCATGTGACCCATGTCGCCGGTCTGTCGATCGATCTGAATGGCATTCCTACCACATGGTTCGCCACCAATCGCTGGGTCACCGATGAATTCCTCTATGCCGCGCCGACGATGATCGACCATCTCGGGGCCTACAATGTTGACGACACGGGCGAGGATAGCCTCGTCAACCGGTTCCTCACAGCGATGGTCGCGCTTTACTGCGATGAGCTTGCGGACTTGCTGCACGAGAGAGACACAAGACAGGCTGAACTGGTCAGCGAGCGCGGTTCCGAGGCCTATGAGGCAGAAAATGATGTCCTCGCAACGTGCGCTATCGATCTCGATGCCAAGATCGAAAGCCTCGGCCTCGAATAATGGGCTCTCGTCAGACACTCCATGCCATCACGTCAGCGCAACCGTACCCGAGCTAGAATGTGCATTCGGCCAGCATGGGCGAGCCGACTACGTCGACGACTTCCTTGCACGTGACGGTGATCTGATCGCCCGTGGCAAGCTTGGCAGCCGCGTCGTGATGACTCTGGGCAAGCGCCGCATATACATCGGTGGCTTCGTCCGTGCCGGGCAACAGGACCATGGGATTGTCCGAGAAGTCGTGCTCGACCGAGACAATCCTGCCGCTCACTTTCAGGATCTGCCCGTCGTAGTTTCGACGGGCGTTGTCTTCGTCGGCGGCAATGGCCTTGGCCAGATCGGTGGAGCTGATCTCAATTGAGGGAGCAGCGTCTTCGGTGGCGCCCCCACCTGGCGCGTCGCTGCAGGCCGAAAGGCCTGCGACAAGCGCCAGCCTTGCGAATTTTTTATAACAGTCTCCCTTCGGGTCTACGCATGAACTTCACAGAATTCCCGGGTTCGGCCCCCGCTCACTTCATCCGCACCCATGGTTGGTGCGAGGTGCCGCCGCCGTCGACCATGATTGTCTGCCCGGTGACATATTCGGCCCGGTCGGAGATCAGGAAAGCGGCCATGTTCCCGATATCCTCCGGTAGCCCCATGCGCGGTGTCAGCCGGGTGCGCTGCATCATGTCGAGCATATCCGCCGGCATCACGTCCTTGGTTTCCGCAGTCCAGACATTGCCCGGGCATAGGCAGTTTGCGCGGATGCCTTGCTTGCCATAGGTCGCCGCGATCGAGCGCGCGAGGCTCGCCAGCGCGGCCTTGGTTGCCGAATAGGCGAATAGTCCGATGTCACCCCTGGTCCCGGCAGTCGATCCGAAGGTGACGACCGCCCCACCACCGCGCTCGATCATCGCGGGAATGGCATGCTTGCAGGCGAGCATTGTGCCGCGCAGGTTCACCGCCAGGGCGCTGTCCCAATAGTCGGCATCCATGTCGACAAGGTCGCGATCGTTCTGGATGCCTTCCATCAGCGCCGCGACGTTGACCAGCGCGTCGATACCGCCCAGTCCCTCGGTTGCGGCCTGCATCAGTCCAGCGATCTCAGCTTCCGATGATAGGTCCGCCGGATGGACCATGACGTCGCCGCCGTCCTTGCGGATTTCTGCTTCAACTGCTTCCAGTCGGGATGAGCCAAGGTCGGTCGCCAGCACCCGAGCGCCCTCATTGGCGATGACGCGTGCACAAGCGCTTCCGAGATTTCCCGCCGCACCGGTGACGACAACGGCCTTGCCTTGCAACAGCATCCCAAACTCTCCCTGTATTACTCCCGAAGCATAGCCATGCGCCGCGCGGGCGGCAATCGTGGCTTGCCTTGGGGGCAGGGATTTGCCAGCACCGCAGACCGATCATGCCACTAAGCAGGACAGGCTGAATGCAAGCTTCGTTGACGACCGCGATGGCCGCGATTCTTGCGGCGACGGTGAGCTTTGCTGCCAGTGCAGAGACCGAGCCTTCGGCCAATTCGTTGACCGTCGAGACGCTGTCTGCCGAGCGGCAGCTCCGCTTGCGCTGCACCATGCTGGCCGGGGTGATTGTCGATGAGCATGAGCGCGGGGTGCGGGACGATGCGCTGGGCCTCGACCAGGACATAATCGAGCGACTCGGCGAAAATCTTGCCGGATTGTTGTCCTCGGAATATGGAGCCGACGACGGAACCACACATGACTTGCTCAAGTCCGAGTTCGAACGCTTCTCTGCAACAGCTGCGACCGATCCCGAGGCTACGAAAAGCGAGTTTGACGAGCTCACGCTGAGCTGCGAACCGGTGTGGTTCGGCCCGCCGCCCTTGCCGACGGCGCCCCATTATGCGGGCAAGCAGGTCGATGCCAATCTGTGCTTCGCGCTCCATGGTGCCTTTGCCGAAGCCATCAGTGCGAGGCAGGGCGGTGACACGGATATTTCCAAGGTCTTTGCCCGCCGCGCCAATCGTATCGAGGCGGCATTGTTGGACAAGGCCGGCGACGACGATGCGGCGCGCGAATGCGTTGTTGAGAAACTTCGCACTGCGGCTGCCAATCTCGATGTCGTTGCTTTCGACGCCCTAGACGAACCGCATGCCGAGACGATTATGACCTGGTGCGAAAGGCTTGCCGGGCCGGACGAATAAGCGCTTGCGAGGTCGTCGCATTACCTATTTGAAATAAGCCAGGATTCGCGATTCGATGCTGTAGCGCGATGGTGCATCTGGGCCTGCCAGGGGATTGGCAAAGGAGCTGTGCGGAACGCGTTGGGGCCTTGTGGGATCCGAATCGAATGCCTTGAAAATCAGCATTTCATCGACGGTCATGTCCCGAAAATAGGTCCAGTTATTGGCCGGGTTGGGGCGATAGACGGTGGTCATGGCGCGAAATGGCTCGCCGCCCGGAATATCGAGCACGGCTTCGGCAGCTTCTTCATCCGACTGTGAGACTGTGCGCGCATCGCATAGCGCTAGGGGCAGGTCTTGCGGCGGATCGGAGAACACGCGCCAGGCATTGTAGATCGCGCAGCGGGAATAATCGCCCGCTCCGGCTCCGGCCATGTCGAGGATAGTTGTCGCGGATTGGTCGGTGAAATCGGCATGGGGAAATCGCGCGGGCTGATCGTCGCCGCATTTCAGATAGTCATCCCGGCGGACACCAAACCGGACATTCACGCCCAGCCCGATCGCGAATTGCGCGCCGGTCACTTCGCGCACCAACTCTGCGGTTTCAGCCGGATAATCGCGATCGGTTTGCGCCTTGTCGAGAAAGTCGGTGATCGCAGAACCGTGTGAAACCAGGGCAAAGCCTTCGACATCGAGGCTGAAATCACCGGCATTGTCGCGGCCATCGGTGATCGGCATTGCAACCGGCACCACGCGCATCGTCGATTTGCTACGGCCCTCGGTGTAATAATTGAGCGGTGCGGACGGGTCATCGGTCGCCGGATCGGCCAGATATTCGAACGTGGCGGTGACTTGCGTTGAGCCATTATCATTCATCAACAAAGCGCCTTCAGTACTCGTTTACGCCGCTCGCATATTTGCGCGCAACAGGTCCATTGCATCCGCGACTTGCACGGCATCATCGAGATTGGGTCTGATCTGAGTGCCCGTCTCCAGGGCCTGTTTCACAGTAGTGAGCCAGGGCAATAGAGAGGGTTCATGGGCTTCGCCGGGAGCAGGCTTGAACTCTTCGACCTGATCGCCGTCGCCTGCCAGCAAGCCCCTGCGGATTCGCTCGGCGGCATCGAGTCCGTCGATATTCACGGCGCTGCGCAACGCCAGTCGGACATCGTTGATCACTTCGATCGAGCCCTCGCTG
>JAQWKP010000209.1 GCA_029247785.1 Novosphingobium sp. | reverse complement strand
CATCGGCGACCGCAGTTGCCGCATCCTTCGATCCGCAAATCGCCGCAAGGTTCGGCGATGTGATCGCCGCCGAGATGACCGATCTTGCGCTACACGTATTCGAGGCACCCGGGATCAATCTGGCGCGCCTCCCGATACTGGGTCGCGCATTCGAATATTTCGGCGAGGATCCCTACCTGAGCGGCGTCATGGCAGTTGCGGAAACAAAGGCCGTTCAGGATCGCGGCCTGATCGCAATGCCCAAGCATTTCATCGCCAACGAGCAGGAAACCAATCGCCAGACTATCCAGGAAACGATCGACAGCCAGGTTCTGCGCGAAATCTATCTCTTGCCCTTCGAAATGGCGATCAGGGATGGGAAGGCCGGCGCGATCATGTGCGCTTATAATTATGTGAACGGCGTATCGTCCTGCGAGAACCGGGAAATGCTAACCGATGTGTTGCGCAAGGACTGGGGCTTCACAGGTTACGTTCAGTCCGATTTCTTTGCCATGAAAACCACGGTCGATACGCTCACCTCCGGCATGGACCATGAAATGCCGCTGCCCCAGCATTGGTCTTCCGAAAAGCTCTCCGCCGCGCTCGAAGGTGGAAAAATCAGCATCTCGGACATCGATACCGCGCTGTTGCGGCGCTATACGCAGGCATTCAAGGCGGGGATATTCGACCGACCGCTCGTCCAGTCGCCGATAGACTTTGCGCGTGGCGGAGAGGCGGCGCGCGAGATCGGAACGAATGGCGCGGTGCTTCTGCAGAATAATGGCTCCCTGCCCTTCGACCGTGACATTCGCACGATCGTTCTGGTCGGCAAGTCCTCTCAGGTTTACGCGCAGCAGGCGGTCGCAGGCGGTTCGATGACCGGACAGCCGATGGGTGCGGGCGGCGGCAGTTCCGATGTCGTGCCCAACTACACGGTATCGCCGGTTGCGGGACTACCGAATGCGCTCAGGACGCTGGGCAATGACCAGGCAACCGTGATCCACTTGCTGGTAGACGATGACAATCGCGCGGCGACACTGGACGGAAAGCCGACGACTTTCGAGGCCTCTCTGGCAACGCTCGCTTCGGCCGACGCTGTGGTAATCATGGCCGGAACTGTATCCGAGGAAGGCGCGGACCGCGCAACCTTTGCCGATTCTGGCGGCATGAAGCTGGCCGAAGGCGCGGCGGCGGGAACCAGTCTCGACTGGTATGTCGATGTCCCCAAGACGATCGCCACAACCGACCCGGCGAAGAATCCGGCAAAAAACAGCCAGACTGTCGCGATGATCGAAGCGATACTGGCGGTTCCGTCACGAACAGCAGCACCCATGGAGCGCAAGACCGCGGTGGTTCTCAAGGACAATGCCGGGATTGCAATGCCAGCCTCCCTGGCCGGCCCGAAAGGCCCTGCAATCCTGGAAGTCTGGTTCCCGGGGCAAGAGGACGGCAACATCGTTGCAGACCTGCTGTTCGGTACGACCAATCCGTCGGGCAAGCTGCCGGTGACTATTCCCTATGCCGGAAAGGGCTTTCTCGACCATGTGACGGCGGAACAATTTCCGGGCGTTATGGACGGGAAGACAGGCAAGCAGACGGTCACATACTCGGAAGGTCTCCATATTGGCTATCGCTGGTATGATGCCAACATCAGCGGGCAGTGCGCTCAAGTGAATGGGCGCAACCCTTGTGTTGCCTTCCCCTTCGGACACGGTCTGTCCTACTCGACTTTCAAGTTCTCCAAACCGAAGCTGATCTTCAATCGCGGAGCCAACGTCCACGAAGTGCAGACGAAGGTTTCCAACACAGGCGACGTGGCAGGATCAGAAGTCGTGCAAGTCTACGTATCCCTGCCCAAGTCTGCAGACGCAATCGGCGCGAAGCAACCTCCGAAACGACTTGTCGGTTTTCACAAGGTTGAGCTCGAACCAGGCGGTTCGCAAACGATTACCATTTCTATCGATCCTCAAGCATATCACCATCCCTTGAGTGTCTGGAACGCGTCGGACAAGCGCTGGATCGCTCCGACAGGCGGCATCGACGTGTGGGTCGGTAACTCTTCGTCGCCCGGAGATCTCAAGCGCGCAGGCACGATCAAACAATAGCTGCGATTGGACCTGCCGGTTGATGGATGCCAAACAGGAGCCACGGACTGCCGCGGCTCCTGCTCCACGAAAAGCCGATTAGCGAGACCCGAACGCGATGCGCAGGTTGATCCCCAACTCCCGTGGGGGCGTCGTCGTAATCACCGAGTAAGGGCTGGTGAATGAGCGTCCCTGCGTCCCCATCAGACCCGATGCAAGCGTGAGTTCCTGATAGGAGGTCGTAGCGGGCGGATTGAAGCTGGTTGCCTTGACTACGTCAAACACGTTCTTTGCGAAGAAGTTGACCTCCCAGTTGCCTTCGGACCCGCGTAAACCTGCAAACAGATTCAGCAGGCCATATGAATCGACATCGTCGAATGCGTTGGTCGGCTCGCCCTTCGAACTGCCGAAGTACGTAAACAGCCCGCGTGCGAAAGCATCGACAGTTCCCGAAACGGGCAAAGCATACTCGGCTTGTGCGGTCGCACTGAATGGCGGCTGGAACGAAGCTCGCTGGTTCACTGAACAGGCTCCGATAAAATCGCTACCGTAAGCGGCCTGTAGCTCGGCAACTGTTGGCGCTACCGTTACAACGTCGGGCACACCATCGCCATTCAAGTCATTGCACGGGATCACGCCATTCTTGATCTTGCCGTCTGCATAAGAGGCAATGATTCCCACGTTGAATTCGGGCGTGACCTTCCAGGCCAGTTCGGCTTCGACGCCGTTGACTTTGACCGGGACAGCCGCGCCAAACTGCGCATTATTTCCGATAGCGGGCACCGGAGTGCCACCGGCAAAGGAGGTGTCGATGAAAAAGATCGGAGACGTCAGCTTGAACGGATAGTTGTCGAACTTCTGGTGGTAGCCGGTCAGGTTGAACGTCAGGCGACCATCGAGCCAAGTACTCTTAAGCCCGATCTCATAAGATTCGGATTTTTCCGATGCCAGCGAGATGAACGAGTTGAGAAGCGGCGAGCGCGACGGGGTCGAATTGAAGATATTCGGCCCCAGCCGGAACGAAGTGCCGGTGCTGCCATAGACCATGAGCTCCGGCGTGAAGAAGTGCTGGACAGAGGCAGTGTAAATCACTTCATTCTCGTCAACTGCCGATCCATTGGGCACCAGATTGGTTCCGATCTGCAGGAAACTGTCGGGCCGTTTGAGATTGATGAAACGCAGACCGCCTGACACTTGCGTAGCATCACCGATGTGCGCCGTTACATTGCCGAAGAACGAAGTCTCCTTGTTCGAACCGTCCTGGACCCTGTCGATCGGTGTTTCGGCGACCGTTGCTATGCGGCCTGCGAGGCCTGCAAGAAAGGAAGGAAACGGGGGCGAAGGGATGAACGACGGGAACAGGACAGGTGTTTCCTGTATAAGACCTATTTCGGTCCCCTCTGTTTTGTTGAAGAATCCGACGACATAGTCGAAGATTCCGAAAACACGATCTTCGTTCTGAAGCCGAATTTCGTGCGAGGTGCTCTTACCGAGAGTCGAATTGATCTGGAAGACATCCCGGCCATCCAGAAAATTGGCCTGGTCCTGGTTGCTGTTCGAGTTAACATCCAGAACCGTGTGCGATCCTTGATAGATGAGCGCCTGGCCGCCGAACCGGACTTCGCCACGCCAGTTGTAAATGTCGAACTTTTGATTCACGAATCGCGGACTCTCGAGAATCGATAGTCTGTCTTTCGGCGTGATAAGCAACGGGCTTGCCGGAGCAGTCGAATCCCGCAGTTCAAACGACGCATATTGTTCGTAGAAGCTCGCCTCGCGATTCAGGACTTGATACATGCCTTCCAACTTGAGCCAGTCGGTCGGTTTAAACGTTGCAACGATCCTTCCGCTCTGGGTTTCGGAGAATGGCTTCAGAAGCGTGGCGTCACTGTCGATTGAGGTTACGCGGTTTGAATTATTTTCGTCCACGACACCGGATAACCGAATGCCAAGGACATTTTCGATGATCGGTATGTTGAGCGCCGCCTTGCCATTGTAGGTTCCGATATCGTTCAGGCTGGCGGACAAGGAACCTCCCGCCTCGCTCAGGTTGGGCTTGATTGTGGTGAAGGTTATCGAACCGGAAGGAGAGGCAATACCGCGCAAAGTCCCCTGTGGGCCGCGCTGGACCTCAACCTGCCCTACGTCATACATCTGGCTGAGAATGATGGCAGCTCCGATCGGCGCATCATTAAGATAGAACGCAACCGTCGGATCTGCGCCCGAGTTGATGTCATATTGAACACCGCGAAGCTGGCCGCTACCGCCGATGCCGTTCGCCTCGGTGCGCAGTTGCAGTCCCGGAACGAGCGATTGGACTTCCTTCGCATCCTGCAGATTGAGATTCTGGATATCTTCGGAGCTGACCGTGTTCACGACCAGCGGGATGTCCTGCACCGATTCGTCGCGCCGCCGCGCGGTTACGATGATCACATCTTCACTGGCCCCACTCTGTGAAACCTGACCGGTCGCCTCTTGCGCATGTGCACCGGTGAGCGGAAACAGCGCGGTAAGCATCGTCGAAGCCATCAATAACTTGTTGATAGTGCTTGTGTTCATGTCCAATCCCCCAATCCCGGCCACTTA
This sequence comes from Novosphingobium sp., assembly GCA_029247785.1. GTDB lineage: Bacteria > Pseudomonadota > Alphaproteobacteria > Sphingomonadales > Sphingomonadaceae > Novosphingobium. The sequence continues at coordinate 7,211 of JAQWKP010000209.1, read as the reverse complement.
ACATGCGGCCTTCTCCCGTCGATCTATGCGCAATCTGCCAGCCTGTCAATTTTATGCGCTATACCATAGCATAGAGTCTTGATAGTGAGATCGAGACAGGCAAAAGAACCGACCGCAAGGTTCGCGTGAGTTCCAGCGGGTTGCGAGCAGATTGGGAGATAGCCGCGATGCAAGATGGTCTGAACCGCCGAAGCATGTTGCTTGGGTTTGCTGGCGCGGGGTGTGCTGCGCTGGCTGGCTGCGCAACGCGCCCGATTTCGGCCAGCTCGTCGCCGTTCTTCGAGCGCACCGGTCTGCCGATCGGCCTCCAGTTCGGCGAGATCGGAGACGAAGCCGGTCGGGACGCGGACGCCGCGTTCGCGAAAATCGCGCAGTTGGGATTTCGCGAAGTCGAGCTTTCAAACCTTTTCGGTCGCAAGCCCGAAGAACTGGCCAGGGCCGCCCGCAACGCCGGCGTGAAAATTGCCAGCCTGCACCTGCCGCTCATGGCGATGGGCGGTCCTGCCTCCCTGTCGATGAATAGCGAGCCGGCAAGGATCGCGGACATCATGGGCCAACTCGAAGCCCGATGGGCCATTGCGCCGATCCTGATGATCCCGCGCACATTCCGTCCGGTAGCCGGTGAACCGATGGAAACAGCAATCGGCAGGGCCGTCGCTGCGGCGGGCGAGGACATCTGGAAGGAGACTGCCGATGTGCTCAATACCAGGGGCGCCGCGCTCAAACCCCTCGGCGTGGGCGTCGCCTATCACAATCACAACCTCGATTTCAGGCCGGTAGGCAAGACCACCGGCTGGGACATCCTTTGGTCGCAGACCGATCCTGGGCTCGTCCACTTCGAGATCGATGTCGGTTGGGTCGATCTGGCCGGGATCGATCCGGTTGCCTTCCTTGAGAAATCGAGCGGTCGTGTCAGACTTGTCCACGTGCGCGACATTGTCTCAGACAAGCCGCGCGGTTTCGACATTTCGATGGACTCGCCGATTGTCGGAACCGGGCGGCTCGACTGGGCGCGCATCCTCCCGGCTGCTTACCGTGCCGGAGCCCGCCATTTCATCGTCGAGCAGGACGCGGTTGATGGCGGTTCGCGCACCGACGCCCTGAACCGTTCGTTCCAGTATCTTTCACACCTGAACGCCTGAGGAGGCGCAAATGAAATCGCGCGCCTTGAATTGCCTGCTAGCTGTCATCGCATTGATTGCAGCTCCTGCACATGCCGGTTCTCGTGAATCCGCATCTGTTTCAGGTGAGGCTGCAAGAGAACTGCCCTCGCTCAATGATGCGGAAATGCTCTCCGCGTTCGGTGGCCGCGCCAATTTCTCACCAGACGGCAAGCGGATCGCTTTTGTCGGGAAGACTTACGGCGATGCCTACGAGCTTGATATCGCCACCGGCAAACTGCGCAACCTGACACGCGGTTTTCCTCATCAGGGCATCATGCGCATTCAATACCTGCCAGATGGCAACTTCCTCGTCACGGCACCGCGAGTCCAGTTTGGTCCAAACACACGCGCGCACCTTGAGATGTGGTTCCTCGACAAAGACCTTCAAACCGGTCTGCAGCCGCTGGGGGAATCGGTGTTCGAAGGCATCGCCATCTCCCGCAAGTCAAATCTGATTGCCTGGACCGCAGTCGATCCGACATTGAGACCGGGCGACAACTGGCAAATGGCTTTTATCAGGCCGACCACCCGGCACATCGCCGAGATTGCAGTCGTCAACGGAAAGCCCGCCCTCGTCAGCAAGCGATCCATCATGGTTAAGCTCCCCAAGGAATGCACCTTCATCGAACCGCAGGACTTCCGCGCGAACGACAGCGAGCTTGTCTATTCTTGCATGGGCATGACGAGCAACGGAGGCATACTCATTTCCGTCATGGGCAACCAGATCGCCCAAGATCGCAACGTTACATATTATCGCAAGGAAGGTGAATACAACGAAGTCGAAGGCATGGCGCCAAACGGTTCATGGACAACCGTCGAATGCGGCAAGCAAGACACCGCTGGCCTGCCTGAACTCGACATCTGCCGACTTGACCTGCGTCGCGATGGCAAGCTTGAGCGCATCGTGCGCGGCCGCGCTCCGGACTCGACTAGCGATGTCAGCAATCCGATTGTCAGCCCTGACGGCAAATGGCTGGTTTTCCAGCGTTCGGACAGCGCGTCACCCGATATCGGCGAAGGCTACGGGCTCTACCGCATTCGCCTGACCGAATAGTCTGGCAATCAGAACCCCGCAATCCCGGTTTTCAGAAGAGGCAACCACATGAACATTATCGCAGACGTTTCTACCCGTTCGATCCCGGAACTGGTCTCGCTCAATGGCCGAACCGCAGTCGTGACGGGCGGCGGTCAGGGCCTCGGCTTCGCAATTGCCGCGCGGCTTTCCGAGGCCGGTGCAAACGTCTTGATAGGCGACATCAATGGTGACCTTGCGTCAAGCGCGGCGAAACGTCTCGAGACCACTGCCTCGGGGAAAGTCATTGGTGCTTTCATGGACGTTACCGATACGAGCACTGTCGAACAGGCCGCAGCGCTTGCAGAAAGTGAGCTGGGAAAAATTGGCATCTGGGTCAACAACGCGGGAATCTTCCCGAGCGTCAAATTGTCCGAGATGACCGACGAAACCTGGAATGCGGTGCTCAGCGTGAATGCGGGCGGAACTTTTATCGGATCGCGCGAAGCGGCAAGGCATATGTGCAAGGCAGGGCGTGGCGGCGTGATCGTCAATGTCGTGTCGACCGCAGGCTTCAAGGGCGTCGCCCCGGGCCTTGCTGCCTACGTCAGTTCCAAGCACGCGGTGCGCGGCCTCACCAAGCAGATGGCGCTCGAGCTAGCGTCGCAAGGCATTCGCGTTCTCGGTGTCGCACCGACGTTCTGCGTAACCGAAGGAAACATGAAGGCAGCGGCGGACAATCCGGATCGCGGCGAGGTTTCAAGCGACATTCCAGCTGTCTTGTCGAGCAGACTTGGCCGCGTCGGCGTTCCCGACGACATTGCCCGCGTCGTCCTGTTCTGCGCTTCGGACATGGCCATGTTCATGACCGGTAGCACGCTTCTCGTCGACGCCGGAGAGACGATTTGAAGCCAGGCTCGGCACCTGCTTTCAGTTTCCGCCGGAGCTTCGTGCTACTGGCGCTGACCAGCGCCACCCTGGTCGCCCAACCTTCTATTGCGAAAGAGGCTGCACCAGCCTCCGGCGACGCTTTGCTCGAGCAATTCCGGAATCCTCCACCCAGTGCTCGTCCGCGGGTATGGTGGCACTGGGTAAATGGCAACATAACTGAAGACGGCATCAACAAGGATATTGAGTGGATGGCGCGCATCGGCATTGGCGGCGCGCAAATTTTCGATGTTGCGCGGCCGATGCCGTCGATGGTCGAAAAGCCCTTGCCCTATATGTCGCCTGCATGGCGCAGCGCATTTGGCGCGGCCGCGACAAAGGCCGATACCCTGGGCATTGAACTCGGCGTCGCCAGTTCGCCAGGCTGGTCCGAAACTGGCGCTCCTTGGGTAGGCCCCGACGACGCAATGAAGAAAGTCGTCTGGAGCAGCATCGAAATTGCCGGGGGCAAGCGCTTCGTCGGCAATCTGCCGAAACCGCCTGACGTTTCCGGACCGTTCCAGGAGCTTGACGCCGATACGCACCACGGCAGCAAGACTATTCACTATTATCGCGACGCGCTCGTGCTGGCTTTACCTCGCGACCCGCTAACGGGACCAGTTCGTGCTGGCGAAGCCTTGATCAATGGTGCCGCCACCGATCCCGATGCCTTGCAGGATGGATATCTTGACACAGGTGTCGCCTTTCCGCGCGCCAGTCGCGCAGAGCCCGGTACGGTCCAGTATAGCTTTGACAAGGCCAGGACGGTCCGTTCAGCACGCCTGTTCATCGCCAATGCGCCAGGGTCTGTCTTGTCCGGACCGTTCACACCGCGCCTTGAAGCGAGTGAAGACGGAAAAGTCTGGCAAACCGTCGGCACGTTCACGCAGACGAGCGTGCCGAGCACGATCAGCTTTCCCGAGGTGTCGGCTCGACACTTTCGACTGCTTCTTACGTATGGGATGCCAGGTCCGATCAATTTCAGCGCTGCGCCGGGCGTTGACCTGCGCATGGCTGCCGGGCTCGGTGGTGAAGTCCGCGCGCCCATCATTGCGGAATTCCAGCTATCTAGTGATCCCAGGGTCAACGCTTTCGAACAGAAAGCGGCATTCGCCTACGCCGACAATTACTATGCGCTCGATAGCGACATGGGAGATGATCTCGCGGCTCCGGACCCGGATTCAGTTCTCGATCTGACCGGACGGATGGATGCGAGCGGGCGGCTCGATTGGAAGCCTCCCAGGGGAAACTGGCGTATCCTGCGTATCGGGTACTCGCTAACCGGCAAAACCAATGCACCCGCCTCGCCGGAAGCCACCGGACTGGAAGTCGACAAGTACGATCGCGGCGCGGTCGAGCGCTATGTCGCGCGCTACCTTGAAAATTATCGTGCGATAACGGGGCCGGAGCTGTTCGGCCGGCGCGGCCTGACGAACCTCGTCACTGACAGCATCGAAGTTCGTCCCGCGAACTGGACGCCAGGAATTGTAACTGCATTCAAGCGGATGCGCGGTTATGATCCCCGGCCCTGGATGCCTTCATTGACCGGGATGGTCATTGGCTCGCGCAATCAAAGCGACGCCTTTCTCCATGACTTCCGCAAGACACTCGGTGAGCTCATCGAAACCGAACACTACGGCACAATAGCCCGCGTCGCCAGGCGCGAGAAGCTCACGCTCTACGGCGAGGCGCTTGAAGGCAATCGTCAGATTTCAGCGCTTGGCGACGACCTTGATCTGCGCCGCCATGCAGACATCCCGATGGGTGCCATGTGGACATTCACCGGCAAGGAAGCCGCGCCTCATTATCGCGCAGACATGCGCGGAGCTGCATCGGTCGCACATCTCTATGGCAAGCCGATCGTCGCGGCTGAAGTGTTGACCTCGATCCTGCAGCCCTGGGCCTATTCGCCCGCCGATCTCCAGCCGATGATTGACGCCGCATTTCTTGCTGGCGTAAACAGACCAGTTATTCACAGCGTGGTCCATCAGCCACGCGACGACAAGCGCCCGGGACTCTCGCTTCAGGGCTTTGGTCAGTTCTTCGGCCGCCACGAAACCTGGGCGGAAATGGCGAAGCCCTGGATGGATTACATCGCCCGGACGAGCTTCCTGTTGCAACAGGGCCGCAATGTTGCCGATGTCGCATATTTCTATGGCGAGGATACACCGATCAGCGTTATCGCAGCGAAGGGCTTTCCTGCCGATGTGCCGCAACGAAACGCTTATGATTTCATCAGCCCCTCCGGTCTCGCCGAACTAAGCGTGGAGAATGGCGAACTGGTCAGCTCCGGACGTGCCCGATACCGCGCACTATATCTTGGCGGCACGAGCAGGCAGATGACGTTGCCTGTGCTCGAACGGATCGCGAAGCTGGTCGAGGCCGGCGCAAATGTGATTGGCATGCGACCGCAGGCTACGCCAAGCCTTGCCGATGATCCGGCCCGGTTTGAGGAAATTGCGACGAAGCTTTGGTCCGGATCAACGGGCGACGGCCGGATCCTCGAAACGCAGAATGTGGAAACTGCGCTTGGAGATCTGGGCGTTAACGCCGATTTCACCGTGAGCGGCGGAAACGAGGATACCGATGTACGCTTTGTCCATCGCACCTTGGCCGACGGAGACGTCTACTTCGTGTCGAACCGTCGGTCGATGAAAGAAAGCATCGAAGCACACTTCCGTATTGGCGGCAGGATTCCCACTATCTGGAAATCCGAAACTGGCTCGGTCTCTCAGGTCGGCTTCCGTACGGAAAGTAGCCATACCATTGTTCCACTTACGATGGAGCCCAACGAATCTTTTTTCGTAATCTTCAGGCAACCCACCACAGCGCGCAAGCTGGCAATCCAACAACCGACTTTCAAAACGATCACGGGAGTGGCGGGGCCGTGGACCGTTTCCTTTGAATCCGGGTTGGGTGCACCGCCGCCAGTCAAACTCGACGAACTGAGGTCCCTCTCTGAAAACAAACTGGAAGGCGTCAGGTTCTTCTCGGGCACCACGACATATGAGACAAGCTTCGCGTTGCCGCAAAATGCCGAGAATCAGGAGGGACTGGTTCTCGATCTTGGCAAAGTTGGCGACATCGCCGAGGTTCAAGTCAATGGCCGTATCGCGGGCACTGCATGGAAGGCACCATTTCGTGTCGATATCAGCGGGCTGGTCAAATCCGGCAGCAATGAACTGCGCATCAAGGTTGCCAATCGTTGGATCAACAGGCTTATCGGAGATGCTCAGGATGGCGCAGACAAGGTGGCCTTTACTTTGCTGCCGACCTATCGCGCCGATGCCAAGCTACAGCCATCCGGTCTCATCGGCCCAGTCGAGATTCTGGGTAATTCCAACTGACGTACACAGAAAATTGGGCTGGTCGCGTCAGTCGACGGATCAACATCACGGGAAGCTCACGAAAGGTGCCTTGCAGGCGCGACAGCGGAACTTTCACGCGACGGCACGAACCAGAGTTGCGGCCGCGTCGCCAAGACCATACTCACGCTGGCAGGTCTTGGAGAGACGCTCGATATCAGGAGGGATTTCGGCGTTACCGTAACCTGTTCCCCGTCAGCGCCTATGGCACAGATTTGAGGTTGTAAGTTAAGGAGGATTTGGGTCTCGTCGTAGTGACGAAGGAACGAAGATGAGACCCAAATCCTCAAAGCCCAAAGTGACCGCCGAGAAGGTGGTGAAGTGTCCGTCGTCAGAACATTTGGCACTGAAGGCTGTTTAGATTAGCGGAGCGTTGGCCTCGTTCTTGGGTTGATATTATGCGGCGATCTTGCGGTGAAGCAAGCGCCGATGTTCGATGGTCTTTCGTTTAATCCTTTCTCGTTGTTGAATGATGGCACTGGCCCTGCCGAAGTAGGCGTCGGCAGGCGTCACATTGCTGAGGCTCTCGTGATAGCGCTGGTGATTGTAGTGCTCGACGAACGCTTCGATCTGGCGTTCCAGGTCACCGGGCAGGAAGTAGTTTTCCAGTAGGATGCGGTTCTTGAGTGTCTGGTGCCAGCGTTCGATCTTGCCCTGGGTCTGCGGATGGAACGGAGCCCCACGCACATGGCTCATGCTCTGCGCCTCGATATATTCGGCCAGATCCCCGGCGATGTAGCTCGG
>JAQWKP010000206.1 GCA_029247785.1 Novosphingobium sp. | reverse complement strand
GATCGGCGCGGCCAGCCACGAGGCGACATAGCCCGAACGCACGCCGACATTGATGAGATCGCCCAGCTTGAGCGGCTTTTCCCAGAAATTGCCGGGCAGGTTGAGCTCATCATAGATCGCAGCGGCATTATTGACGAGGATATCGACCCGGCCGTGATCGGCCATAACCTGGTCGAACAGCGCCTTGACCTGATCGTCATCGGCGCTGTCGCATTGCACGGCGATGCCTGTGCCGCCGGCCTCGGTCACGGCCTTGGCAGTTTCTGCGACGGTGCCGCCCAGGTTGTGATCGCCCGGTTTCACGGTCCGTCCGGTGACATAGACGGTGCAGCCATGGCTGCCGAGCGCGATGGCGATGCCGCGTCCTGCGCCGCGGCTGCCACCGGTAACGATGGCAACAGTTGGTGTATCGGGCATGTTGGAAAATCTCCCTGTCAGTGCGGCGCAATGAGGTCCGCAATCAATCCTTGAATGCGGGCATTACCTCATTGGCGAAAAGCCGCAATTCGTGCCGGTGCTGTTCGATGTCGGGTACGCCGGTTGAAATCATCGTGACATATTCCGGGTTCACCTTTTCCTTGATCCGCTGCAACTCCTCGGCGCATTGGTCGGGCGTGCCGAAGATGGCGCGGTTGGGCGTGAATTCGTCGATATTCACCTGCTTGCCGCCGAAGATGACTTCGTCCGAAAGCGCGTCCCGGTCGGCCTTGGAACCGATATCGTCATAGGCTCCCCACACCGTGATGACATTGCCGAGCCACTCGGGATCGACTTTTTCGCGGGTCGGCGCGATATGCAGGTCGCGCAGCAGGATCAGCGTCGACGGGCGGCCATGTTCGGCAGCGATTGCCTTGTAGGTGGTAACCTTGTCCCGGAGCTCGTCGAGTTGTTCGGCAAAACCGATCAGCCAGCCGTCGCCCAGCCGCCCGGCGCGGCGCATCGCCGGATCACTGACCGCGCCGATCCACAGCGGCATCTCCGGGCCCGGCGGCGATTTGGGCACGATGGTGAGATTGTCGATGTCGAAGTGCTTGCCGTGATAGGAGAAGGTCTCTCCCGCCAGCCCCATGCGGATGATTTCGAGGCATTCCTCCATTCGCTTCGCGCGGGTCTTGAAGTTCCAGCCAGTGGTCTCGAACTCTTCAGGCTTGTAGCCGATCCCCGAGCCGAGGATGAAGCGCCCGCCCGACAATTCGTTGAGCGTGTTGCATTCCTCTATGATCTCCACCGGGTGGCGCGAGGGCAGCAGCAGGATGTTGGAGCAAACCTTCATCGTGGTGGTGCGCGCGAGCAGCGCCGAGGCCATGATCAGCGGCGCGGAGGGTTCCGAAGCGCTGTCGCCGCCCATCGCCGTGACATCGGCGAAACGGTGGTGACCAAGGCAGGCGAGGTCGTAGCCGAGGTCCTCCATCTCGTTGAGGAACGAATAGACCCTGCCGTAGGGATCGGACGAGCCCGGGTCGATCAGCTTGCGCGAGACCATGAAGCCGAATTTCATAGCGTCTCTCCCTCCCCGCCGGCTTGCCTCACTCGACCTCTTCCTTGACGTCCTCGAAGCGGATGACGTCGTCTGCATAGTCGATCTGGCCGAGCACGATCTGGCTGTTGATTGCGTTGGGCGCAATGCGCTCACGCATCACCAGCCGGTGATGCCAGGGCGACGTTGGCAGGTCGTCCATCAAAGGGCCCACCGTCATGCCCTTGGCCTCGAGCTTTTCCTTATGCTTTTCGAGGTCTTCGACGCCGAACACCACGCTCATCAAGCCTTCGCCGCGCGTGTCGAGCCAATCATGCAGACCCTGGTTGAAATCGGTCTTCTCGTCATAGGGCGCGACCACCTCCAGCCCCGCATCCCAATCGATATACATCACGAAACCCATGTCATCGCGCTGGAAACGCAGCAGATTCCCATCGGTGATCGCCTCGAGGTCGGCGACGTGCTGCTCGACGTTGGCGAGGCTTGAGATCCAGGCGACATGGTCAATGTGGTTGATGAACTTCTTCATGGCCTAACCCTCTTCCAGAACAAAGCGGGCACCATCCGGGCACCTCGTGTTCGTCACATTGTTAGCGAATCGACGGGGAGTCAACCGCCCGGCGCGGTGATAGCGCGTTTCGGCAGTCTTCGCAGCTTGACAGTCCACGACCGCACCCGGATTGTGCCGGGCATAGCTGCGGGCGCTCGACTCACTTGTGCGGGCAGGGCTCGAACATAAAGACAATCGGAGGATGGTATGGGTGAACTTGCGGTCGGCGAATATGCGAAGGTTGCTGCGGGGATCTACCTTGAGGGCCTGTGCTACGATTTTACCCGCGACGTGATCTGGTATTCCGATGTCATCACCGGTGGGATCCATGGCGTGAAGCCGGACGGCACCAAGGTCGGCTCGTTCAATGAGGACCGGATGTGGACCGGCGGCGTGATGATGAATGCGGATGGTTCGGTGCTCTCGACCGGAGAGCACGGAATCATGTGGAACAATCCCGACAGCGGCAAATCGGGTTGGCTGCTGGATGAGCTGGAAGGCCAGCCGATCAACGGCATCAACGAGATGTGGCCGGATGGGACCGGCGGCATCTTTTTCGGCACCAATGATATCGAGAAGATCATTGTTGGTGAGGACACGCGGCCAACCGAGCTCTACCGGCTGACCGCCGACCGCCAGGCGATCAAGCTGGTCGACGGGCTGCGCTTCACCAATGGCATCGCCCATGATCGCAAACACAAGCGATTCTATTGCAATTCCACCTTCGACACGACGCTTGTCTTCGATGTTGCCGATGACCTCACGCTGTCCAATCAGCGGCGACTGATCGAAAAGGACGATTGCGACGGCATGACGCTGGATTCGGCGGGCAATGTCTGGATCACCGGCTTCCGATCATCCATCCTCGAGCGAGTCGGGCCGGATGGAACCATGCTGGATCGCGTGGAGACGCCGGAAGGCTCGATCACCCAGGTGCGCTTTGGCGGCAAGGATTTGCGCGATTATTATATCACCGTGGTGCCGGCAGATGGCGGCGACACGCTCAAGGAGGGCGGGGAGCTGACGACCAACAACTCCTTCCTCTATCGCGGCAGGTCGGAAATACCGGGCGTCGGCATCGCCGCGGCCAAATTCAAGCTGGGTTGAGGCAACTCAAGAGAGAGACATGCCATGAGCGAAATCCAGGTCACACAGCCGGGCATGGCCGACGAGCCGGTGATGCTTCCTATCGAGCCCTATGTCTCTCGCGACTATGCGCTGGCGGAAGGCGAGAAACTCTGGCCCAAGGTCTGGCAGCCCGCCTGCCGGGTGGAGGAACTGCCCAAGGTTGGCGACTTCGTCACTTACGACATTGCCGATGAATCGATTATCGTCGTGCGCAGTTCGACCGAGAATATCAGCGCCTATTACAATGTCTGCCAGCATCGCGGCCGTCGGCTGACCAAGGGCTGCGGCCATACCAGCCGGTTCTATTGCACATTCCACGGCTGGGCGTGGAACATCGATGGCTCGAACCACAATGTGCATGACCGCGAGGATTTCGGCGACAGCCTCGATGGGGTGGACCTGTCGCTGCCCGAAGTCCGGGTCGGTGAATGGGGCGGCTGGGTGTGGATCAACATGGATCCCGATGCCGAGCCGCTTGAGCAATATCTCGAGCCCGCTTTTTCGATGCTCGGTCGCTTTGAGCTCGACAAGATGCGCTTTCGCTGGCGGCAGTGGCTGGTGTTTCCCTGCAACTGGAAAACCGCGCTTGGTGCCTTCAACGAGAGCTATCACGTCAACGCTTCGCACCCGCAGCTTACGCGCGGCCACCCGCCGATGGCCTGGTGGTGCCGCGCGGGCGGACGCCATGGCTGGCACGGACCTGCTGGTCTTCGCGGCGGGGCAGATAGTGAACATGCCAAGGGGCTCTCGGCTGCGCGAGGCGAGGCTGGCGCGGACCCACGCGTCGCGGTCGCCAATGATTTGCAGATGATGTGGGAAACGCTCCAGGCGACGACCACCGAGACTTTCGTCAAGGCATCGAAGCGGCTTGTCGACGAGCTGCCCGAGGGGGCCACGATGGAAGAAGTCGGCCAGCACCTGCTGCTTGCGGCCAAGGCCGACGATGCCGCGCGTGGCGTGATCTGGCCGGAGATTGAACCCGAACACCTCGCCGTTACCGGGATCGACTGGCACCTGTTTCCAAACCTCATCATCCTGCCGAGCCTGACCACCGCGCTGGTCTACCGCGCGCGGCCCAACGGCAATGACCCGGACAGCTGCATCTTCGAGGTAATGGTGCTCGAACGCTTCCCCGAGGGCGAGGAGCCCCAGTCGGATTGGGTCTATGAGCCCGATCCGACCGAGGAGAAATGGCGACTAATCCTGGCGCAGGATTTCAACAACATGCCCGAAGTGCAGAAAGGCATGAAGTCGCGCGGGTTCCGGGGCGCTCGGATGAATCCGATATCCGAATTGCCGACGACCCACTTCTTCCGCAAACTTGCCGAATATATGGGCGATGAGCACGCACCAGTCCCGGTCAAGGGCGAGTAAGCCTTCAACCCACAACCACACAGGATTTTCACTCATGCCGATTGCCGATGTCAGCGACGTACCCGTCAGCGAATTGCTGTCGCTCAAGGGAAGGGGTGCCGTGGTCACAGGCGGCGCGCAGGGCCTTGGCCGGGGCATCGCTCGGCGCTTGGCCGAGGCCGGCGCGGATGTGGTGATCGGGGACCTTGATCTGGAACTGGCTGGTAAAGTCGCAGATGATCTTTCCAAGGCTTATGGCGGCAAGGTGATTGCCGCGAAGATGGACGTTGCCGATAGCGCCTCGGTCAATGCCATCGCCGATATGGCCGTGACGGAATTCGGCAGCCTCGATATCTGGGTCAACAATGCCGGTATCTACCCCAATATCGGCCTGCTCGATATGACGGATGAGGTCTGGAACCGGGTGATGGATATCAACCTGCGCGGCGTTTTCGCGGGCTGCCGGGAAGCGGCAAGGCGGATGGTCGATGCCGGCAATGGCGGAGTGATTGTCAATGTAGCTTCGACCGCTGGCTTCAAGGGCGTGGCACCGGGCGTCGTCGCCTATGTCAGTTCCAAGCACGGCGTGGTGGGTATGAACAAGCAGCTGGCGATCGAGCTGGCCCCGCACAATATCCGCGTGCTCGGCGTCGCTCCGACCTTCTGCGATACAGAAGGCAATACCGCCGCGCTGGCAAAGCTGCCGGAGCGGGTGAAGACCGAGATCGCCGCTACGGTATCTTCCGCGCTAGGCCGCATCGGCACGCCGGACGATATTGGCCGCGTCGTGCTGTTCTGTGCTTCCGATATGGCGATCTTCATGACCGGCAGTACGCTGCTGGTCGATGCCGGCGAGGCTTGCTGAGTTCAGGCCGGATCGAACTCGATATGCAGATCCGCCAGGCTGCGGAAGCTATAGGTCGGCTCGAAGCGGAAAGTCCGATCCCCTGCCGGGCCGTGATGCTCTTCGCTGATCCGGATATCTGACGTGCGCGCCAGGATGCGTTCGATCACGACGCGGGCTTCGAGCCTTCCGAGTGGCGCGCCGAGGCAGGCGTGCGAGCCCTTGCTGAAACCCATGTGATCGCGATTGCCCTGCCGGTCCATGTCGAACTCCCCGGCGTGGTCGAAATGCTCTGGATCGCTGCTCGCGGCCATCAGGCTGATGTTGAGGATTGTGCCCGCCGGAACCTCGACATCGGCCACTTCGGTTGTCTTGAGCGCAAGGCGGTAGGCGCATTTGACCGGCGCATCAAAGCGCAGCACTTCCTCGATGAAATTGGCGATCTGGTCGGGATTGGTCCGCAGCCGCGCCTGCAACTCGGCGTCTTCGGCAAGGATCAGGATTGCCATCGCCATCAGTCGCGAGGTGGTGTCCTGCCCGGCACCATAGGTGAAGCGCGCGAGGTGTGAGAGCAGGTCGGGCTCGGGCGTCGAGCCGTCCTTGAACCGAGCATTGGCAAGGTCTGACAGCAAGTCGCCGCATGGGTTTTCCTGCCGGTCGCGGATATATTCGTCAAACCGCTCCTTGAGGAAAATCAGCGGGTCGGGGCCGATCTTGTAGTCCGCATCGCCTTCGAGCTGGCTTGGCACCGGACCAATCACTTCGAGCAGTTCGGCCCGGTGTTCCTCCGGAATGCCGAGAATGTCGCTGATCGCATAGGCCGTGGTTGCATGGGCGTAGTCTGGCACGACATTGCAGGTGCCCGCATCGATGAAGCCATCGATCAACTTGTCGGCAAGACCGTTGAGATAGTCCTCATTGGCCTTGAGGCGCTTGTAGGTCAGCAGGCTGCCGAGCAACGCCCGCGCCCTGGCATGTGTTTCGCCATCAAAGCACACGAGGTGCCCGGACCAGGGAAATTCGGTGCGATGCGCTTCGACCAGTTCGGTAATGTCATCACCCTCGGGGGTGAATGGCAGGGGCGGCTTGGGCCCGACCACCGAAGTCAGCGACGAATAAGTGCCATCCTTGCTGGTGAGGATTTCCAGTGCCGCTTCATAACCTGTCACCATCATCGTGTTTTGATGGGGCTCACGCGCCACCGGGCATTTCGCGCGCATCATGTCGAAATAGGGTTTCGGGTGGGCGACAACCTCGGAGTCGGAATAGAAGTCGGGTTCTGCCTCGGCCATGATTGCCTCTCGTCCTGTAAGGTTCCGGGCAGGGCGTTCGCTTTGCAGAATCGCCTAGACGGCCCGGTGTGTTCGTCATAGTGTTAGCGAGTGATCGGCCGTGAGGCAATGCGATAGCTGGTGAGCTATGCGGCCGGGATGAAAACCGATTTGGGAAGGGAATTTGATATGGCCGACCAGACGCTCGACTGCTCCGATCTTGATACCATCATGGGCAAGCCGCTGACCACATGGATGCTGCGAGATGAGCTGCACAACAATGATTTTCGCCGCTGGGCGCAGGCAATGCATTTTCCCAACTTGCTGCACTATCACGACGATTTTGCCGCAAGGGGCCGCTATGGCCGGCTGGTCGCGCCCCAAAGCTTCACCATCGCCGCCGGTGAGGGCCATGGCGCGTGCCCGGCGGGGGTGGGGCGCATTCCCGATTCGCATTTGATCTTCGGCGGCGACGAATGGTGGTTCTATGGGCCTCGCCTGTTTGCCGGTGACCGCGTGGTCCATGAAAAGATCCCGTTCGATTATGTCGTCAAGGACACCAAATTTGCCGGCCCGACCTGTTTTCAGCGCGGCGACAATAATTACTACAAGCAGGATGGCGAAATGTTCGCCAAGCAGCGCTCAACCTCGATCCGCTATCGGCCTGAGCTCGCTGTCGAGATGCAGTCGATGGACCAAACCGAAGACCCGGTCTGGACCGATGACGATCTGGCCGATATCGAAAAGCGCAAGCTCGGCTATATCAACATGATGCACGATCTTGGCCACAACCGGCGCTACTGGGATGATATCGAGGTCGGCGACGATCTGCCTGAGCGCGTGTTCGGCCCGCATTCTGTCGCCAGCATCACCACCGAATGGCGCGGCTATCTGATGAACATCTGGGGCAGCGCGCACCGCAACCGGGATTGCGACCCGGTCCAACTCGGCTTTGTCGGGCCGATGGCGGGCTGGGAGATGGATATGGTCGAGGAACTGGTCAATCCGGAAAACACCGACGGTGCCTATATCGGCCCCTCACGCGGGCATCTGTTCAAGCGCTGGGCGCAATTCGTCGGCATGCCGCGCGAATATGGCTACGGCGCATCGATGGGCGCGTGGATCCTCGACTATCTTGCTGGCTGGGCGGGCGAGTGGGGCCAGGTGGTCCACGTCAACTCGCAATATCGCGGACCGGCTTTCACTGGCGATATCACCATCCAGACCGGCGAAGTCGTCGAAAAGTCGACCGACGAGGAAGGCCGCAAGCTGATCCACATCCGTTCGAAAATGGCCAATCAGGATGGCACAACCATGGCGACGGCTATTGCCGAGGTGGAATTACCGGCGCGTTGAGCGAGGGGCGGGGATATACCCCTCTCGCCTATGCAAACTCCACGAGCTTGTTGAACGGCATTTCGCGTAGGCGCTTGCCGGTGGCAGCGAATATGGTATTGGCGAGCGCCGGAGGGGCCGGCGGCACCGGCGGCTCACCGATCCCGGTGATCCGCTTGCCAGTGTTGACCGTGCGCACCTCGATATCCGGGCATTGGCGCATCCTCATGCCCTCATAGGCGTGGAAATTGGTCTGCTCTGCTGCGCCGCCCTGATAGGTGATCTCGCAATTCATCGCATGGCCAAGGCCCCAGATCACCCCGCCCTTGACGTGGTTGTCGAAATTGACCGGATCGAGAACCGTCCCGACATTGACCGCGACATAGACCTTGTCGAGCCGGATGCCATTGCCGGTATCGGTTACCTCGACCACCTCGGCGACTTCTGTGCCGAAGGATTCGACGAAGCCGATGCCGCGCCCGCGCTTCTCGCCGAGATCGCTGCCCCAGCCCGACATTTCGCCAACCGCTTCGAGCACCGCCTTGGCATGAGGCGAATTGCACAGCCGGATTCGTTCCTGCAGCGGATCGCCGCCTGCGGCCAGAATCGCCTCGTCCAGAGCGCATTCGAGGAAGAACCCGTTGCCGGACGCGCCGACAGATCGCCAGCTGCTGGTCGGCGGCATATCGCCCACCTTATAGGCGCGCACCCGCATGTTTGGCAGGGCATAGGGCGCATTGGAAATGCCGGCGTGAAGCTGGAAATCTGCGCCCATTGGCGGCGAATTCGAACGCGATCCCTGGGAAGCCATGGTTGATGGCCCCGAAACGGCAATCTCCAGAGCTTCGACCTGGCCATTGGCGGACTTGGCGCGAAACCGCGACGCTGCCATCGGCCGAACGAAGTCATGGGCAAAATCTTCCTCGCGGCTATAGGTCAGCTTGACCGGGGTGCCGCGCATCTGATTGCCGATTTCGGCGGCATGGCGGATATATTCAAGCTCAAGCCGATGGCCGAAACTGCCGCCGCTATACTGGTTGTGAATATGCACCTTGCCTTCGTCATGGCCGGTGATCCCGGCGACGGCACTGCGCACGAAAATCGGCATCTGGGTGGAGACCCAAACATCGGTCTGGTCGTCACCGACCAGCACCAGTGCACCCAACGGTTCAAGCGGCGCATGGGCCAGATAGGGAATGCGATACTCGCCTTCGATGGTCGCGCTATCGGCCAGCGCCAGATCAATATCGCCGTCATTGCGAACCTCAGAATCCAGCTCCCCGTCGAAGCCCGCCAGTGCTGCGGCCCATTGCTTGTCCATATCGGGCAGGTAAGCCGCCTTGGCCCATTCGCATTCGACAGCATTGGCCGCCTGCATCGCCGTCCAGCTGTTATTGGCAATGACAGCAATGCCGCCCTCAAGCTTCAGCACATCCTTGACACCTGGCATCTTGCGGGCGGCATCGGCATTGAAACTGGTCATGCCAGCGCCCTGCCCGGGGTTCAGCTTTACCGCAGCATGGACCATGCCCTCGCGCGCAAGGTCGATGCCATATTCGGTGGTGCCGGATGATTTTCCGACAATATCGAGGCGCTGCATCGACTTGCCGATATGCCGCCACTGCGACGGTTCGCGCAAAGTCACTTCGCTGACCGGATCGATCTCGGCTGCGATCGCCGCGAGCTCGGTATAGGCCATGGAATTGCCATCAGGCAGGATCACTGCGCCAGCTTTGGTATTTAGCTTGGACAACGGAACGCCCGCTTCTCGGGCCGCTGCCAGCTTCAGCGTCTCGCGCGCAATTGCTCCCGCCTCGCGCAGCTTCACGAATGTATCGGGTGCGGTTGAAGAGCCTCCTGTGACCTGAAGGCCAGCAGTGCGCGCAAAGGTGTTGAACGCGCACATGGTGAACCGGTTCCCCAGGCTCGTATCCCCAGGGTCGACGCCCAGCACCTCATAGGCGATCCCGCCATTGTAATAATTGCCATCGGGCGGCCCGGTCTCCACCCGGAACTGGCCTGGCTCTAGGTCCATTTCTTCAGCGATCAGCATCGCTTGCAGTGATCGCACGCCCTGGCCAAGATCGGTATGAGGGGCGATCAGGGTGATGCCATCGCCGTCGATCTTCACCCATGGATTGAAAGTGACCCCGCCTTCGCCCAGCCCGTCGGCAAGCGGATTGGGAGTTGGCGTGTTGTGGAGATAGGCACCAAAGGCAACGCCTCCGGCAATGGTGGCCGATCCCAGCAGGAAGCTGCGGCGCGCAATGGTTGCAACTTTGCCCATCGTCTAGACCTCCTGTTCCTCAAGCTTCGGCCCCGAGCGATCACCGCTCGCAGCAGCACGGATGGCCTCGCGAATGCGCGGATAGGTGCCGCAGCGGCACAGATTGCCGCTCATGGAGTCGTCGATCTGCTGATCGCCCGGATTTGGGTTGCGCTTCAGCAGGTCAGCCGCCTGCATGATCTGTCCCGACTGGCAGTAGCCGCATTGTGCGACCTGCTTGTCGATCCACGCCTGCTGCACCGGATGCAGGGCTTCGGGCGTGCCCAGTCCCTCGATCGTCACGACCTTGCTGCCGTCCAGCGTCTCTGCCGGTATCTGGCAAGAGCGCACCGCCTCGCCATCGAGGTGAACGGTGCAGGCCCCGCATTGGGCGATGCCGCAGCCATATTTGGTGCCGGTCATGCCGAGTTCGTCGCGCAGGACCCACAGCGGCGGCATCCCCTCGGGGACCGATACCTCGACATCCCGGCCATTAAGCGAAAAACGCGTCATCATCCGTTCCTTTGCTCTCGATTTCCCTGCGTCGGCCCGGGCCAGCCACGTTCTAGTTCACAGCCACGTTCTAGTTCACAGCCACTGGCGAATGATCGCTATCGCGATGATCAGACCGATGATGATGAAGGCCCACATCACCCACCGCCTGATATCCATGGTCTTGCGTCTGCGGAAGGCCAGCACCATCCCGCCGACCACCACAAGCAACGTGATTGCGCCGATGATTACGCCGCCAATCCCCAGTGCAATCAATATTCCCAATAGCAGATAGGCTGCGCCGAACGGGATCAAACTCTGTGCATCCACCGATTTCCGGTCCATCAGGAACTCGGTCAGGTGCCAGAACCCCGTGAATACCAGGAGCGCAGCGGCCAATCCCATTGTCTATCTCCCTCGAACGCGGCTTGGCGGAGAATGCCAATCCGGCGTCGCACACAGTCATCTGGCGCCCGCATTCATCTAACTGGTCCGATAGGGTTTGGCTAATCTGCGGCTGTCCTTCTCTCACCCTTCGATTGCGCTATATTCGTCACCTCGTTAGCGAAGGCTATCAAACACGCTTATGTGGGCCCAGCGGTGCGATCTGGTGGACGCTTGGTGGTCGGTTGGTGGACAGTTTGTGATCAAGAGGAGCCTGACAGAATGAGCATCGAAGAGGAACTTGCGGAGCTGAAAGCGACGGTCGGTTATATCAAAGACCGCATGGATATTCTCGATTGTATTCAACGAGAAAGTCGCGCGCGGGACCGGCAGGACCTTGAGCAGATCGCCAGCTGCTGGTGGGAAGACGGCGTTGATGAGCACGGCGCGGTCGTCACCTTCGCCCCGGAATATCCGGAAAAAGCCAATGCTGGGCATCAGGGTTTTCTCCAGACAAGTCATAACATTACCAACCACTTATGCGAAATCGACGGCGATAGCGCCAATTGCGAGAGCTATGTCGTCGGCGGGCTGTTCTGGAAGGACGGCGATAAAATGTCTTTCGGCATAGGCCGCTATCTCGACCGACTGGAAAAGCGCGATGGCGAATGGCGCATCCACACAAGGCGCTGCACCATCGAAATGACCGGCGATGCCGATGCCGGCTGGGTCTATTCAGAAGCGATCCAGGGATTCCTCAAGGGCCAATGGAGTCAGGAAGATCCCTCTTATGAGCGGCCAATCACCTGGAAGTCCAAGGAAGAGGGCTTGCGCTGGTAACGGATCTAAAGGCGCAGGCTGCGCGACCAGTCATGCATGCGGTTCCAGAATTGCGCGCGCGTGTTTGCGAAGGTCTGGCAATGGGCTGATCCGGGCAGCAGGAACATGCTGAAATCAGTGCATTTCGGGAAGAATTGCGCTTCGCCATGCGGATCGGGCGAGACGTCGCGCTCGGCATTTCCGAACAGCACCGGCACGTAGATCTGCGCAGCCTCGGGCTTGATGATGTCGGTCTTGATTGAATCCAGGCCGATCATGCTGGGCGTCGGCACGGCGATCGCATCATCGGCCAGCATCACCGCTTCGGGCACGTCGCCAAAATGGAAATTGTCGCGCTGGGCGGCGCGGTCGTTTTCCGGATAGTCCGGGCCGTCGCCTTCGGGCAGCAAATCGGCCATGCGGAATTTCTGGCCCTGGTGGAAGCCGTGCACGCCCTGGGTGGTGTAACCCAGGAACATGATCGCCTGCCATGTACGATGCTCCGCCTGCTGAATCACGGTCTGCATCGCGCCCATCGAATGGCCCCCGCCGATCCGTACGAAATCGGCAATGGCCGGAAGGTCCGGATGCAGATCACCCGCCGCCAGCCGTTCGTAGAATTGGCCGAGCGCGGCATGATTGGCGAGGGCGACGATCTGGCGCGTCGCCTTCTTCTGGTCAGGCACCCGCGTGCTGCCGCTGACGCCGAGATGATCGGTCAACAGCACGATATTGCCGAGGCCGGTCAGATGCTCGGCGGCGCTGTAACCGGCGTGACCGGGAATGACGACGTGATGATAGCGCTTGTCATAGCTGCCGCCTGAAAGCAGCGACATGGTGACTGGCCTGCCGCCCAATATCGCGAGATCGTCTGGAAAGAACAGCCAGGCCGAAATCTCGATCCGCCTGCCCTCGGTCACATCGGCAGGCAGGGCGTCAGTGACGTCGAACGAAAGGTCTATCGGGCCCATTGCTCTCGTTCCTGAGTTCGGGTCATTGCGCTTCTGCCGCCAGCTCTGCCCGCCGCCTCTGCTTGAGTACGAAACGCTGGATCTTGCCGCTTGGCGTTTTGGGCAATGCCTCGGCGAAGTGCACTTTGCGCGGGTAGGCGTGAGCGGCATAATGGGTCTTGACCCATTGCCGGATTTCTTCCTCCAGCTCAGCCGAGGCCTCGTGGCCATCGCTTAGCACGACATAGGCTTCGATCACTTCGCCGCGCACTTCGTCGGGCACCGCGATCACCGCGCTTTCGGCGACTGCCGGATGGGTCGCCAGGGTCGATTCGACTTCGAACGGGCCGATCCGGTAGCCGGCCATGATGATGATGTCGTCATCGCGGGCCGAGAAGTGAAAATAGCCGTCTGCATCGCAGCTTGCGGTGTCGCCGGAGATGTACCAGCGGCCATCGGCGGAGAATTTCTCGGCGGTCCTGTCCGCATCGCCCTCATAGCCCGCAAACCAGGCGAGCGGGCTGGCAGGCAGGTCGATGGCGACGCGCCCGAGCGTGTCTGGCGGGGCAACTTCGTCGCGTTCCTCCTCAAGCACGGCGAGGCTCCAGCCGGGCATGGCATGGCCCATCGAGCCGGGCCTGACCGGGCGCTTGACCGCGGGATGGTGATGGTTGTTGATCAGCATGCCGGCCTCGGTCTGGCCATAATGGTCATGGACGGTCACGCTGAGAAATTGCTCGGCCCATTGATTGACTTCGGGAGTGAGCGGCTCGCCCGCGCTGGAGGCACAGCGCAGCTTGAGCCCGTCAGGCGCAGGCAGCCCGGCGCTGCGAAGCGCGCGATAGACTGTCGGCGCGGCGGCGAAATTGGTGACGCCTTGCTGCTCCAGAACCGCCAGCGCGATCTCGGGTACGAAGCCGCCTTCCAGCAGGATCGAGGGGACGCCCATCTGGAAGCTGGTGATGATCGCGTAATACAGGCCATAGGCCCAGCCGGGATCGGCAGCGCACCAGAAGACATCGCCTTCCTGCAGATCGAAGCCGAATTCGCCATAGGCGTGGAATGAAGCCAGCGCGCGGATTGGCACGACCACGCCCTTGGGATTGCCGGTGGTGCCCGAGGTGTAGATGTGGATCAGCGGGGCATCGCCGCCCATTGCAGCAGGTTCGGTGACAGGGTCCGCGCCTTCCGTCAGCGCGGCGAATGGCAGGGATGCGGCATCGGCCTCGCCCGTGGTGATGACCTGCCAGTTTGGATCGGCGGTGATCGCATCGCCCGGCGCAAGCTTGGACCTCTGGCTGCCATCGCAGACCACTGCCTTTGCGCCGCTGCCATCCATCCTGAGAGCGATCGCCGGAGGGGCGAAGGCAGTGAACAGCGGAACATGAACCGCGCCCAGCCGCCAGATCGCCATCAGTGCGATGAGAAATTCGCGGCTCTTGCCCATCAAAGTTGCCACCCGGTCCCCGGGACCGATGCCGAGGGTCTTGAGCGCACCGGCAAAGTGTTCGGACTCGCGCCGGAGTTCGCCATAGCTGATGTCCCGGAACGTAAGGTCGGCAGCGACAATGCGATGGGCCACGGCAGCGGGATCGTGGTGGTCGCACAGCAGCTGGGCCGCGCTGGCATCGCTCGCCGAATAAAGCGCGATCAGCTCGGCGATGCGGGAATCCGCCATGGTCATTCCTTCTCCAGTCCGGGCAGGCCCACTGCCGCTTGCAATTCCGGCGATAGTTGCAATACCCAGAAGCCGCTCGCCGTGCAGGTTAGCCAGATCTGGCCAGACTCACGGAGATAGCGGACATGACCGGTGCAGGCATCGCCCGGCTTGAAATAGCCCAGTTCGACCGGATCGGCCGGATCGCGCAGATCGGCGATGCGCAGGCCCGCCCACAGAAAATTGAACAGCCCCAGCCTTGTGTCGCTGGCGCTGTCTACATCATTATAGTGGAGCGCGGCACTGTCCGGCGTCGGGACGATGCCGCTTATGCCATTGCCTGCATTCTCCCGCTCCGGGCAACTCTTCGGATCATTCATGTCCAGCCTGAATGAGCCGGCAATGAATGGTGATGTCTCATTGGCGATATTGATTATTATCGGCCAGGTGCCGGGGCAGGCGCCAAGCTCGGCTCCGCCCACCAGATGGGGCACGCCGCCGATATTTGCCGGCATCACTGAGTGCCAGCCTGCTGCCGGGATAGCTCTGATCAGCCGCAGCTTGGGATCGGAATCGCCTTCGACGAAGTCGCTATTGTCGAGAATGAACACGCCGCCGCCTTTCGGCCCCAGCGCCTCGGCATTGGGCGGCAGAAGCGCGATGCCCTGATTGAGGTGATCGCTTTTGGACGAATTGACCCCGGCATAGATGCGCCTGCCATCCAGGCTGAAGCTGATTTCGTGCGAGGCGAACTCGAAGCTCGATCCATCGGGCCGGGTCGCGCCGAATTTACCAGTGAAGCGCGGCTTGGCCATGTCCGAAATATCGAGCACCTGCAGCCCGCCTGCGCCGGTGAAGGGCGACATCGCGGTGCCATAGACATGGCGGCCGTCTGGCGAGATGGTGAGCGAGTGGGAATTTTCCGGCCAGCTGGTTTTGGCCATCAGCTTGGGATCGGCGCAGTCGGACACATCGTAAATATCGACCCAGGCGGCGCTGGCTTCCGGATCATGGCCGGAGCCCGACGTGCCCGCCGCATTGGTGCCGCCGTGATAGGCACCCGCGACCAGCACCTTGCGTCCATCCGGTGCGGTGACGGCATCGATTGTTTCGAGAGCAGCCATCGAGCCCTTGTCGCGCAAAAATTTGACCAGCTTTGGCTCGGTCGGATCGCTGACATCGATGACCGCGACGCCGGTTAGCTCCGTATCGCCTTTCGTTACGCCGATCAGAGGGAATGGGCCACCGGTGCTCGAAACATAGGCGCAGTGATCGACCCACAACAGCTGGATGTTCGAATCCCGTCCCTCAATCGCATTGTGACCGAGGACGCGCACGCCCTTTGAATAGGGTCGCTCAAGCAGCGAACCGGGATTGTCCGCCTCTATCTGTTCGCCTTGCTGGCCCGGCTCGGGATTGTCGGGATAGGCAGATGCGTGCGCCCCTTCTGCACCGCCCACCAGTGCGAATGCGCCGGCCATTGCCGCCAATACTAAAATTCTCATGCGCATCCGCCCTACTCGATCACGCCGGCACGCCGACCACTTTCGCCGATGCGCAACATTCGCGTGTCGCCTGCCGGGCATCGCCAGTTGGCAGCGTCGTTCACATCGCCGCTTCCGTCATACTTCGCCATTTGCGGAAAGGCGCAGAGCGGCATGGTGCGGCCGAGCGGCTTGGCGAAATCGACGCCGTAGGAAGTGGGCTCGTATAGCGTGGCGCGAAGCGCATTGGGGGCTATGCCTTTTTCCACCCAGTCCTCCATGGCACCGAGCGCATCGAAACTGCCGGGGCCCATCTGCGCGCCGCCGCCGCTGCAATGGGCGGTGCCGGGCAGCGCGAACAGGCGAACATTGTCCCGCAGCTTCGTATAGCCGCCATGCCGACCAGCCAACTGCTTATAGTAGTTTACCGACATGTAGGGCGTCAGCAATTGGTCGCTAAAATTATGCCAGATCAAAAGCTTGCCGCCCTGCCGAATGAAAGCATCGGCATTCTCAGGGAAGTGGCCGATGCCCATCCGCAATTTCGTGACCAGCATGTCAACTTCATTGCGGGGCACAACGATGCGGAAGGCCTCGGTCGGTCCGGGCCCACCGTCGCGGAAGGAAATAATGCGGCGCGTGGCGAAGTCAGGATCATTGCCATGCGCGAAGATCTTGATTGTCGAATTGGCCAGGCCGAATAGTCCGCCCTCGTGCTGATTGTCGGGCCAGGGCTCGATGGCCGACCGGTCCTTGGGGGGAGCCGGCGGCTGGAAACCGGTCTGCAGGATACTCACGCTATAGGCCGGCTGGACGATGTTGCCCGCCTCGTCAGTGACCGCCGTGAGTACGGTGCTGAGCGTCTCGATCTGGCCCCCGGTGAAGCATTGGTCGCCCGGTTTTTCGCCCGCGCAATTCGGCAGATCGCGCTCGGGCGCGAAGTCGCAGGCTGCCGGATTCTGAATCAGACCGTCCCGCACCCCGTCAAGCGCGTCGCATTGGGCATTGACCCTTTCGCTGACGATCTTCATCAGCCCGTCAGATATCCGGGCATTGGGCGCGCGCAACGTCGCCAGCGATGTGCCGACCGCTTGAAACGCCACCGTCAGCTTATACGGCGAGCCGGCTATGATTCCGTCGAACTGCTCTGGCATGTAGGACGCAGCGACCAGCGCGTCGCGTCCACCTCCCGAACAGCCGCTGAAATAAGCGCGGTCGATACGGCGATTGGCGCCTTCCATCCGGGTATAGAACGCCCGGGCGAATTCCTTGCCCATCGGTGCTAGCACCTGATGCGATTTGTACAGCAGATCGTCGATGGCATCGTGATGGACCTTCCCAGGCCCTTTCACCGCCCAGGTGCCGCCATCCATGCTTACATGGCCTTCATCGGTGGCGAAGGAGGCATAGCCCTTGCGGATGATCTGGCCAGGCGTGCCCTGGTTGGTGATGGTAATGGTCGGTGAAGCGGCATTGCTGACAGCAAAGGTTCCGCAATGGCCGCCGCAGCCCATCTGGAGATATTTGCCGTTCCAGTTTTCCGGCAATGTCGCAAGGAAATTAGCGGTCTTGCCGGTTGTCCGATTGGTCTTGAAGCTACCCGTGACCTGACAGAAGGCGGGCATGTCGCCCTTGGCCGGCGTGAAGCTGACACCGCCGGGCAGCTTCGGTCCGGAGAAGTTGGCGATTGTGCCGATCGCAACTTGCGTCGAGACGAGATTGGACGCGATACTCGCCATTGATTCGGCGTTGCACAATTCGACAAGCTCGGATGCCGCAAGCGGGACAGGGGCCGGTACGGTCAAGGCAGCACCACATCCACTGAGAGCCAGCAGCACTGTCAAGCCAATGCTGGCTGGCCAGCGTTTCGACGCCGCTCGCCAGCCTTTATCGCTTGAGTTCATCCGATATCCTTTTCGTTCGACGAGCCCGTCCAGTCCCCGTCGAATTGGCGTTACCAGTTATCTGCCGAATGGCACACGGACAGGCAAGCACATGGTTGGGCGCTACCTGACCCTCACATCCTCGAAGCATCGCCGATCCGGTCTCGACTGCCAAACCTGACTGGTCAAGCGCAAGGTATCGCGCCATAGCTGGTGCCGGACGGACGGCATGAAGGCCTGCCCGAAAAGGAAGATATGGCGATGCGCAACCACCAACCAAATCCGCCCAAGCGCAACGGCATTCTGCGATTTGCCATGCTTGCGCTTGCACTGGCCCTTCCTTCTGCCTGCAAGCAGATGGGCCATCCCGAGGTTGTGCTGGAAGACTGGCAGGCGATTGGCGGCAGCAATGCCGAACAATTCTATTCCTCGCTTGACCAGGTCAACGCCGGCAATGTCGATGGGCTCGGCCTCGCCTGGTTTGCCGATTTTGACACAAGACGCGGACAGGAAGCCAATGTCGTGATGACAAGTGGCGTGCTTTACACCTCGACCGCCTGGTCGAAGGTCTATGCCTATGATGCGCGCAGCGGGAAGGAGCTTTGGAAGTTCGACCCGGAGGTCCCCGGAAGCACCGCCTATATAGCTTGCTGCGATGTCGTGAATCGAGGGGTCGCGGTCTCGGGCGGGCGGGTATTTGTCGGTTCGCTTGATGGCCGGCTGATCGCGCTCGATGCCAAGAGCGGCGATAAATTGTGGGACGTGCTGACCGTCGACACCGCCAAGCCCTATACCATCACCGGCGCGCCGCGCGTGGCCGGCGATCTTGTGGTGATCGGCAATGGCGGGGCAGATTACGGCGTGCGCGGTTATGTCACGGCCTATGATGCAAAGACCGGTGAGCAGGTTTGGCGCTTCTACACCGTGCCAGGCGATCCGGCGAAGGGACCGGACGGAGCGGCCTCCGATCCAAAGCTCGCCGCGATGCTCGCAAGCTGGTCGGGCAAGTGGTTTGAATATGGCGGCGGCGGAACCGTGTGGGACGCGATTGTCTATGACGAGGAATTTGGCCAGCTACTGATCGGCACCGGCAATGGCTCACCGTGGAACCGGCGCATTCGTTCAGACGGCAAGGGCGACAATCTCTACCTCTCCTCAATCGTCGCGCTCGATGCGAGAACCGGGGCCTATAAATGGCATTTCCAGGAAACACCGGGCGAGGCGTGGGATTTCACCGCGACCCAGCCGATCATTCTCGCCGATCTCAGGCTTGATGGTGAGGTCCGCAAGGTGGCGATGCAGGCACCCAAGAACGGCTTTTTCTATGTCGTTGATCGCAAGGACGGGTCGTTCATCTCGGCGAATAATTTCGCGGCGGTAAACTGGGCGACAGGCGTCGATCCCAAAACCGGAAGGCCGATTGAAAGCCCCGAGGCGCGTTATGAGAAGACTGGCAAGAGCTTCTCGCTGCGTCCGGCCTTTCTCGGCGCGCATAGCTGGCACCCTATGGCTTTTTCGCCGAAGACTGGCCTCGTTTATATCCCGACACAGGAGATTCCATTCTCCTATGGCGATCAGGAGAATTTCACTTTCCAGCCCGGCGAATTCAACGTCGGGGCCATGACTGCGGAAGGCGGCGTGGATGCGGAATCCAGCCGGCTGACCGGGGCAATGGTCGCATGGGACCCGGTGAAACAGGAGGAAGCCTGGCGAATTGACCAAGCCTATCCCGGAAATGGCGGGATCCTGGCGACCGGCGGCAATCTCATCTTCCAGGGCGGCCCGGATGGCACGTTCAACGCCTATGATGCGCGCGACGGCGACAAGCTTTGGTCCGCTGACGCCCAGTCTGGCGTTGTCGCTGCTGCAGCGACCTATGTTCTCGATGGCGAGCAATATGTCGCGGTGGCGGCGGGGCTGGGCGGTTCGAACGCGCTGTTTGCCGGGGTGCTGCCTCGACCCGACAGGCTGCCGAACGGGAGGCTGCTGGTGTTCAAACTCGGGGCCAAGGCGAAGCTCCCTGAAGCGCCGCTGCTGGACCTTCCGCCCAATCCACCGGACCAGATCGCCGATGCCACAACCGTAGCAGCTGGCGCGCAATTCTTTGGCTATTGCGTAACCTGCCATGGCGCCGCCTCGAAGGTCACTGCGATAATGCCCGACCTGCGCCGCTCTGCGTCCCTGAGCGATGCCGCTGCTTGGAAGGCGATTGTCTATGATGGAGCGCTGGAAGCGAATGGCATGGTCGGCTTCAAGGACAAGCTCAAGCCGGACCAGGTCGAGGCTATCCGGCTCTATATCGGTGAGGAGGCGCGGGCGTTGGAGGCGCAGTGAGCATATGAACAACCTGCAGACCGATTTCACATCGCAGGTCGAACCGCCGCTGGTGCTGGACGATCCCGAAAACGCTTCCTGGCAGGACAGCGCCGATATTGTCCTGATCGGCTTTGGCGGCGCGGCAGCAGCTGCCGGGCTGCAAGCGCGCGAGGATGGTGCCAGCGTGCTCGCGCTTGATCGCTTCGCTGGCGGCGGCGCCACCGCTTTTTCTGGCGGCGTCGTCTACGCTGGCGGTACGAAATACCAGCAAGAGGCCGGTTTCGACGATGATGCCGGGGAGATGTTCAAATATCTCAGCTTTGAAGGCACGGCGGTCCGGCCCGAGACGCTGAAACGCTTCTGCGACGAGAGCAACGCCAATGTCGAATGGATCATCGGACATGGCGTGGAGATGGAGGCGAGTTTCTATCCGCATCGCGCCGCTTATCCGCCCGACGGGTTTTACCTTTATTACACCGGCATGGAGGCGTTCCGCGGCGAGGTGGCGCGCCCGGCCCCGCGTGGTCATCGCACAGTCGGCAAGGGTCCGACCGGCAAATATTATTGGGCGGCGATGCAGCGATCCGCGTTGGAAAGCGGCGTGCGTGTCAGGCCGCACACTCCGGTCCGCCGCCTCGTGCTCGACGCGAAAGGCAGGGCGATCGGCATTGAATGTCAGGTGATCCCTGAGCAGCAATGGAAGCGCCACGACAAGCTTTACAAGCGGGTCGATCCCTATCGGCCATTTGGCGGGCCAAGGGCTGAAAAAGCCATCGCTGAATGCCGCGCTTTTGAAGAAAGCCTGCCGCCCGAGCGCATCCTGATCAGGGCCGAGCGCGCGGTGATCATCGCTGCTGGCAATTACACCTATAATCTCGAATTGCTCAGCCGCCACCGGCCCGAATTTGCCGCCTGTGTCGGCGAAATGACGCGCGGCGGCTCGATGGGCTGTGATGGCAGCGGGTTGGAGCTCGGGCTCAGTGTCGGTGGCCAGCTGGCCAAGATGGACGCGGTCGCACTGATGCGCTCGCTCTCGCCGCCACGCGCCTTCGTTCAGGGCGTGTTGGTGAACGCTGAGGGGCGGAGATACATCAATGAGGACGCCTATCTCGGCACGATCGGCCAGGCGACTGCCGAGCAGCCCGGCTATGACGCCTGGCTGATCCTCGATTCTGCGACATTCTGGCAAGGCGTGCGCCAGTTGCTTCCGCCGGGCGAGATGTTTTCCTGGTGGGGCATGCCGGCCTGGCTCAACCTGTTGTTCGGCGGCACGCGGCGCGCATCGTCATATGCGAAACTGGCGGCGAAATGCGGTTTGCCTGCCGATGTGCTGGAAGCCGAGGTGGTGGCGCATAATCGCGGCTTCGACGACGGAAGCGATCCCTACGGCAAGCGCGCGGAATACAGCAAGGCGCTGGCCAGCGGCAGTTGCTACGCGCTCAACATGTCGTTCCGCAACAAGTGGAGTTTTTCAAGCGGCATGCCGTTCGGCGGATTGAAGGTCGACGAGGATAGCGGCGCGGTCACCGATGGCACCGGAGCGCCGATCCCCGGCCTGTTCGCCTGCGGCCGCTCGGCAGTCGGCATATCGAGCGGCGCGACCTTCAGCGGGCTGTCGATCGGCGACACGATCTTCTCGGGCCGCCGCGCCGCGCGCGCTGCTCTGCACGGGCAGACGCCGATCTAGCTCACGGAATATACCGCCGCGCCTTCATCTCGTCGAACAATTCGAACAGGCGGTCTTCGGTGTCGAGGCAATCGCTGAAGCCGGCTTTGCGGATGCGGATGGTGCTGGAATGCATCTCGAGGTTGGAGCTGAGGATATAGCCTTGTGACCAGTCCTGGATATCCGCGAGGTCCAGCACCAACCCGTGCTCGCGCTTGAGTTCGGCCCAGACCGGGCCCTTGTCGCGCATGAACAGGCCCATATCCATGGCCAGCGGGCGGCCTGTCGGCACTCCGAAATAATCGCCGACGCGCTCCCACACATTGGCCCAGCGAAACAGGTCGCCATTGGTGATGTTGTAGAGCGCATTGTCGGAATGTGGCTCGCTCGCTGCCCAGATCGTGCCGCGTGCGAGCAGCCGCGCATCGGTCATCTGGAACAGGGCGTGGAACGCCTCTTCGCCGCCGGGAAAATACAGTGGCTGGCCCATCGCCTTGCAGATCGTGCCATAGGCCGCGAGTGTGTTGACGATGCTGACATAGCTGCCCAGACCGATGCCCTGGACATAATCGGGCCGCAGGATCGTGGTCGCAAAGCCCTGCTTCGCGCCGCGCTCATAGAGCATGTCTTCCTGATCGTAATAGAACAGCGGGCCGGGCACGCGCGGGTCGATTTCCCGTGCGGGCGCACGGACCGATCCGTACAATGCGCCATAGGCCTTGCCGCCCTGGTAGTTGACGACTCTCTGCAGCGGGGCTCCCGCAGATTGCAAAGCATCGAGCGTGTTTTCGAGGATCGCCATGTTGACGGCGGTTTCCTCAAGCGGATCGGGATTGTAGCGGAATGCACCGAAGAACAAGTGGGTGACATCGCCGCAGCCAGCCAGCGCGGTGCGCAGCCCGCTCGCATCGGTGAGGTCGGCGGCAACATAGTCGACCTCGCGCACCGGTGAGCTGTCGCGTCTGCCCGTTGCGGTGACTTTCCAGTCATCGCGCGAGGCCAGCTCCTGGACGAGGTTCAGCCCGACAATGCCGTGGGCGCCGGTAACGAGTGCGTGATGGCCTGCCATGCGTTCCTCTCAGTTTGTCTGGGCGGCATATGGATTGTCCCGCCCGCCCGATGGCATAGCCCAGCTACGGCGCGGCTTTAAGCCCCGATTCCGATGCGCGCATTTCACCAACGCTTCTGCTATGCTCGCCCCAAAATCAGCAAGCTTGGGAGAGCTGTATGTATGATCTGCTGATCGGGGGCGGCACTATTGTCGATGGCTCGGGGCTGGCCCGCTACCGCGCCGATGTCGCGGTGAAGGACGGGCGCATCGCCGCTATCGGCAGGCTTGGTGGTCAGGCGGCACGCCGTGAAATCGATGCCGAGGGCCATGTTGTCACCCCGGGGTTCATCGACGGTCACACCCATTTCGATGCGCAGCTGTTCTGGGACCCGCTTGGCGCGTCCTCTTGCTGGCAGGGTGTAACCAGCGCGGTGATGGGCAATTGCGGCTTCACGCTTGCGCCGGCCTCCAAGGCGCAAAGCCCGCTGGTGATGCGCAATCTTGAACGGGCCGAGGATATTTCCGGCGCGGCGATGGCGGCGGGCATCGAATGGGGCTGGTCGCATTTCCGCGAATATCTTGATGTGGTCGACGCGCTGCCCAAGGGCATCAACTATGCCAGCAACATCGGCCATTCGGCATTGCGCACCTTTGTCATGGGCGAGGCGGCCTTCGAGCGGGAATCGAGCGAAGACGAATTGGCGGCGATGGAAGTGGAGCTGAAAGACGCGCTGGCGGCAGGCGCTTTCGGCCTCACCACCTCGCGTTCTGGCGCCCACAACACCTCGGACGACCGGCCCGTCGCCTCACGTCTCGCTTCCTGGGACGAGGTGCGCAGGCTGGTTGCGACGATGGGCCAGTGCTCGCAAGGCATGTTCGAGCTCGCCTTGCCCAATGAGGCGCGTTCGCGGGATCCCGAGGAACGACGCGGTGCATACGATGTGATGCTAGACCTTGCGGTTGAAAGCGGCGTGCCGATGACATTCGGGGTCTTGCCCACGCCGGATTCGCGCGAAGAGGAATGCGGTCTGCTCGACCGTGCGGCCGAGCGCGGCGCGCAGATGATCGGCCAGAGCCACAGCCGGGGCATTTCCTTCATCCAGTCGTTTGAAACGCGCATGCCCTATGACTGGCATCCCCAATGGCAGCGGGTGCGTTCGCTGCCGCTGGGGGAGCAGCGGAATGCCTTGCAGGACCCGCAGGTCCGCGAAAGCATGATCGACGCGGCTAACAATGCGGTGTTCCCCAAGGCAACCGGGGCCGATGGCTATTACAAGCCGAATTTTGATACGTGGACCGTGCTGCAAAGCCCGGTGCCGCCTAATCCCTCGGTTGCCGAATTGGCGGCGCAGCGTGGCTGTGATCCGATCGAGTTGCTGCTCGACCTCGCGATCGAAACTGACATGAAGCAGCTCTACATGCAGCAGGCGCTGCAATGGCATCAGGACGACGTGCTGGCGGTGATGCGCCACCCGCGTTGCATCATGACTTTCTCCGATTCCGGCGCGCATGTGACGCAGATCATGGATAGTTCGATCCAGACTCACCTGCTCGCCCATTGGGTGCGCGACAGGCAGGAATTCACGCTGGAAGAAGCCGTGCGGATGATCACCCTGGCACCGGCAGTTGCCTGGGGCCTTTCGGACCGGGGACTGCTGCGCGAAGGCATGGTCGCCGATATCAACATCATTGATCCGGCTCGCATCGGCCCGAGCATGCCGGTGTTGCTGGCCGATTTGCCGACCGGGGCGCGGCGCTTCGAGCAACGGGCAGACGGCATCCTCGCGACAATTGTCGGCGGCGAGATCACGATTGAGGCTGGCAAGCATAGCGGGGCATTGCCCGGACAGCTGCTGCGCCAGGCCCAACCTGTCTGACCAGGAGCGGAGAGCCATGTCCGAAGCTGATCTCGCTGCGAAAGAGTCCGTCGCGGTTGCGCCTTCAGGCGCTGCGCTTGGTGCCTATGTGAGCGGGCTCGACGCCGGGCCGGGCTTGTCCGAGCGCGGGCTGATGCACATCCGCGACGCGTTGCTGCGCCACTCGGTCGTCATCCTGCGCGACCAGACGCTTACCCCCGACGACCAGTTCGCTTTCATGGACAGGCTCTATGGTATGCGCCCGCCGCTCGGTATCGCCACGCCATTTGCCGTCGGCGGTCATCCCGAGATGCAGAAGATCTCGAACATCACCAAACACGGCAAGCCGATCGGGATCAACGATGCCGGGCTGATGTGGCACACCGACACCTGTTCTTTCCCCATGCCGGAGCTATTCGTCAGCCTTTATTCGCTCGAAATCCCGTTTGGCGAGGACGGCGAGGCGCTGGGCAATACCCGTTGGACCAGCGCGATTGCCGCCTATGAGGCGCTGCCCGAGGCGATCAAGCAGGAGCTGGCCGGGAAGCGTGTCAGCCAGAATTATGGCTTCCATATTGAGCAGATGCGCAGTCGCGGGATTCTGACGCGCGGCAAGGATATCCAGAAAACCGACAATATGGCGCAGCTGCATCCGGCGGTGCGCACCCACCCGATCACCGGCCGCAAGCTGCTCTATGTCAATGAGAGCTATTCGGAATGGCTCGAGGGGATCGAGCCCGAACGCAGCCGCACATTGCTCGAGCAATTATGGGCGCATCTTGCCGAGGAACGATTCCACTTCACGCACAGTTGGCGCAAGGGTGATTTCGTGATCTGGGACAATGCCGCAACCCAGCATATCGGAACATTCGACTATGACCCGCTGCCTCGCCTGCTGCACCGCTGCGGCAGCGATGGGCCGGTGCCGGAGTAGGGGCTGGGTTTTCTTGCGCTGTGTCCGATTTGCGGAAAACCGTGTCGAAAGTGGACTGTCGGGACCCGACGACTTTACGAACATTCTGCTAGCTTGGCGGCAGCGCCGAGCATTGCTCGGCTCGCGATCTTGCTGAGCCATGGTTGCAGGCCTTGCGATCCCTCCGCTACGAGCAAATCGAATATGACAAACGCACATTGTGGGGAGGAAAGGCAAAATGGCCCTATTTGCGTTTTCGAGCACGGCAGCCGCCGAGTGGCGAAAACACTACATGCTCCCGGTTTCCGCAGGCCTGGGCTTCGCCACTGCTGTCATCCACATCTACGCGCTCGGACCCTATATCGGGCCGATCAGCGAGACGTTCGGCTGGTCCCGCACGCAGACGACAATCGGACTTACAATCGCTACACTGGTTCAGGCCGTCTTCGGGATACCTATCGGTCTGATGGTGGACCGGTATGGGCCGAGAAAATTCGGCGTTGTCGGCGTCTTGCTGATCGCCACGGCATTCGGGCTTCTCGGCACCGCAACGGGCTCCGACCTGAACTGGTACTTTCTTTGGTGCCTTATTGCCGTTGCCGCGATGCCGGTTCATGCGACAATCTGGACGAGCGCGGTGGCGACACGCTTCGAAGCATCCAGGGGTCTGGCGTTTGCCGTTACGTTGTGCGGCGCATCCATTTCGGCGGCCCTCTTCCCAGTCATGGCGACGTGGCTGATCGGCGCCTATGGCTGGCGCGTGGCGGCTCCGGTGCAGGCCGCGATCTGGGTAGGCATCGCGTTTCCACTCATACTCATTTTCTTTCGTGGCGCGCGGGACGGCGGCAAGCGAGGCGGCAGGGAACAGCCTGGCCCCGTTCCGGACATGCAGGGGACAAGCCTGGCAAGCGGAATGCGCTCGTCGATCTACCATCGTTTGCTTGTGGCGAGCCTTTTCTTCACATTCACGATCATTGCCCTGGTCGTGCACTTCATCCCGATCCTGACGGATATCGGTGCGGATCCGCTCGGAGCAGCCGGAATGGCCTCCCTGATTGGAATTTTCTCGATAATCGGCCGTCTGGGCACCGGATTTTTTCTGGACCGCGTGTCGGGTTCTCTGGTTGGCGCGATCGCCTTCATGCTTCCATCCATCAGCTGTATCCTGCTGCTGACAGTGGGTGAGACATTCATGGCCCAAGCCATAGCGGCCATGCTGATTGGGCTGACGCTTGGTGCCGAGACCGACGTCATTGCCTATCTGACATCCCAGCACTTTGGCCTGAAGAATTTCGCCGCACACTATGGTGGGCTTCTTGCTGCCTTCTCGATAGGTATCGCTTTTGGTCCTCTCGGAGCCTCCATGGCTTACGACCGCTACGGCGGGTATGATCAGTTTCTGCTGCTCACGCTGTTTTTCATGGTCATCAGCAGCATTGCCGTCGGAAGCTTGCC
This sequence comes from Novosphingobium sp., assembly GCA_029247785.1. Taxonomy (GTDB): domain Bacteria; phylum Pseudomonadota; class Alphaproteobacteria; order Sphingomonadales; family Sphingomonadaceae; genus Novosphingobium. The sequence goes on along the minus strand of JAQWKP010000206.1, from coordinate 4,523 downwards.
GCGTCCCAGATTCGCCAGTGGTGGCCCGCAATCATAGCCGGGCTTCGCGCAGGGGCACGTTGGTAGCGGGAAGTTCCAAAGCACCCTAGCACGCTAACCCAATTCGCGTTTGAAGTCGGGATTGTTGTCCTTCCACTGCTCAAACCACTCTGCGCTCTCCGCTGCCAGGCCAACGTCGGTTTTCGAGCGGTCATGCGCGCTGGCGAGAGCCTGTTCGACCTGGTCGAGAACCAAGGCATCCACGCCATCGCGCTCCACTTGCTGCGCCATGTCTTTGGCCCCGGCAGAACGCAGAATTGCAGGCAGATTGTTGCGCAGGGCCGAAACCGCCCAGGGTGCCATTGGGCCGTTCACCGCATCGTCATAGGTCCACACCGTGTTGAGATGGGCGTGCTGGTCGAGATAGTGGTAATGCGGCTCGTCGTCGAAACAGTCGAAGCGCACCCATTCCTGCTCGTGGTCCGGGCTGAACACATGGATCGTGCCGCCGCCAGCGCCCGCTCCTGCTGCATCGTCCATTCCGGCAAGCACCCTGACCTCGACGGCAAAGCTCACCGGGCCGGCGTCGAACCATTCGGCATTGCTCTCGATCATCGGGATCGGCATGAATTTGAAAGTCTGACCGCGCTGAAGATAGGCAGCTGCCTGTGTGTCTGTGGCCTGCTCAGTCATATTTGTGTCTCCTTGCCCGCTGGCCGCGAGTCGTCAGATGCTCGCAAGACTGAATGATCGCCTGTGCCTTTACAACTCCCTTGCGCGGGTGAATTCTGAGCAGGTAGCCCAACTGCAATGTTGCTCCCGAAAGGATCGAAAATGACCGAGACCGCCAAATATGTCCCGCCCAAGGTCTGGACATGGGACGAGCCAAGCGGGGGCACGTGGAACGCGATCAACCGGCCGGTCTCTGGTCCGACCCATGACGCCGAACTGCCGGTCGGGAAGCATCCGCTGCAGCTCTATTCGATGGGCACGCCCAATGGGGTGAAGGTTACGATCATGGTCGAGGAGCTGCTGGCGCTCGGTCATGAGGGTGCGGAATATGACGCCTGGATGATCGAGATCGGCAAGGGCGACCAGTTCGGCTCAGGCTTTGTCGGGATCAATCCCAATTCCAAGATCCCGGCGATGGTCGACCACAGCCGTGACAGGCCAATGCGGATTTTCGAATCCGGGGCGATCCTGACCTATCTGGCGGAGAAATTCGGAGAGTTCCTGCCAGTCGAACCGGAAGCCCGCGCCGAATGCCTGTCCTGGCTGTTCTGGCAGATGGGCAGCGCGCCCTATCTGGGCGGAGGCTTTGGGCACTTCTATGCTTATGCGCCGCTCAAGCTCGAATATCCGATCAACCGCTTTGCGATGGAAGTGAAGCGGCAGATGGATGTACTCGACAAGCGGCTTGCCGAAAGCGAATATCTTGGCGGCGAGGACTTCACGATCGCCGATATTGCGGTGTTTCCCTGGTACGGCCGGCTGGCGATGGGCAAGGCCTATGACTCTGGCGAATTCCTTCAGGTCCAGGAATATACCCATTTGCGGCGCTGGTCCGAAATGCTCAATGAGCGTCCGGCTGTGAAACGCGGCAGGCTGGTCAACCGGGCTTCGGATGAGGACGTTCCGCAATTGCGCGAGCGCCACGACGCCAGCGATTTCGACGGGGTTTTGTAGGATCGCTTTGATCCGGCTTGACCTGCGCCCCATGATCGCGAAGGTGGCGCGCAAGATAACCGGCGGGAGTAGGCGAAATGAACGGGCACATGGATAGCCAGGCGGGCACCCGCTCATGAGTGCAACGATGTTGACCGGAGCGCGCTTCATCGGCCAGCGGCTGCCGCGCAAGGAAGACCAGCGCCTGCTGACCGGCAAGGGGCGCTATGTCGATGATGTGTCGATGCCCGGTATGCTGCACGCCGCCTTTGTGCGCAGCACCGTGGCGCGCGGGACGGTGACCATGCTCGACACCGAGGCGGCGAAGGCCGCGCCGGGCGTGGTGGCGGTGTTCACCGCCGTGGATTTCGAACCGCTCGGCGTGAAACTGATGAACGGCTGGCCGATTGAGGGTCAGTCGCAAAAGCAGATTCCGCTACTCGCCGAAGGGCGCGTGTTCCACGTCGGCGATCCGGTCGCGATTGTTATCGCCGAAAGCCGGGCGCTCGCCGAGGACGGAGCCGCGCTGGTCGAGCTGGAAGTTGACGAGGAGGACCCGGTCGTCACGATAAGCGACGCACGCGGGGACCGGCTGGTATTCGAAGGCGATGAAAACAATGTCGCCGCAATGATGGCCACGCCGGAAAATCCGGAGATTACCACGGCGTTCGAACAGGCGCCGCATGTCGTGACCACAACCCTCAAGCACCAGCGCATCGTCCATGCACCGATGGAGCCGCGCGGTATCGTCTCCCTGCCACAGGGACCGGGCGAGCTGACCGTGCACATCGCCTGCCAGAATCCGAAGACACTGGCTCAGGACATCAGCGAACACTTCGGGTTGTCGCAGCGCAAGGTGAGAGTGCTCGCCAAGGACGTCGGCGGCGCGTTCGGGCTGAAATCGCGCTGCTGGCGCGAGGAATGCGCGGCAATCGCCGCCAGCATGCTGCTTGACCGACCGGTCAAGTGGGCGGAGGACCGGCTTGAGCACATGATCGCCGCCAATCAGGCACGCGAGCAGGAGTGCACGCTGAAGACTGCCTTCGACGCCGAAGGCAGTCTGCTCGCTTCGCATTGCGACTATGCGCTCAACAACGGCGCATACCCGCATTTTCCCGATAGCAACCTTGCTGCGATGATGTTCGTGTGGGGCGCTTACAAGAACCCGCATTTCGGCTTCGATTCTCGGGGGTTACACAGCAACACCACCGGGCTCGCCGCCTATCGCGGGCCCTGGGCGATCGAGACGCTGATCCGCGAAACGCAGCTTGATATCGCGGCGCGTCAGATGGGGATGGATCCCGTAGAGCTGCGCCGCAAGAACCTGGTCACCGCCGCCGACCAGCCGAGGACTACCAGCATGGGCCTCCAGCTGGAAGACATCACGCCTGCCGAATGCCTCGAGAAGCTGCTGGAGGAATTCGACGTTGCCGCGTTCCGGGCCGAACAGGAGGCAGCGCGCAAACAGGGGCGTTATCTCGGGCTCGGCATCTGCACCTATGTCGAGCCAACCGCGTCGGGCCAATTCCCGCCGATGGCGACCGAGGCCGCGCATATCCGGATCGAGCCCGACGGGCAGGTCACTGCGCTGATGGGCACGCATTCACAAGGCCAGGGCACCGAGACGACGATGGCTCAGCTCGTCGCCGAAACGCTCGGCGTGCGCTACGAGGATGTCACCGTGGTCGAGGAGGATTCCGCTGCCGGCGGCTTCGGCGCGGGCTCTGGCGGCAGTCGGCAGGCAGTGATCGGCGGCGGCGCGGCCATCGGCGCTTCGCAGCGCATGCTCGAAAAGGTCAAGCAGCTCACCGCGCATCTCTACAATGCCAGCCCAGACGCGGTGCGGCTGGAAGACGGCGTCATCCATATCGACGGGACGCCGGAAATGACGCACAGCCTCGCGGAAGTCGCCGCGATCGCCTATGGTCATCCCGGCCGCCTTCCCGAAGGCATGGATCTGGGGCTGGAGACCAGCTTCCGCTACAACCCGCCGCCGATGACCTTTGCCAGCGCGGCCCATGCCTGCACCGTCGAGGTCGATATCGACACCGGCTTCGTCAAGATTCTGCGCTGGATCTGCAGCGAGGATTGCGGCGTGGTGATCAATCCCGGCGTGGTCGAGGGGCAGGTTGCCGGGGGGCTGGCGCAGGCGATCGGCATGGTGCTGCTTGAGGATATGGTGATCGACGAACGCGGCAGTCCGATGACCGTCACGTTCAAGGACTATCTGCTCCCCCAAATCACCGATGTGCCGGACTTCGAATATACCCATATCCACACGCCGGCAGCCAATCCGGGTGGGTTTCGCGGGGTTGGCGAGGGCGGCGCGATCATCGGCCCGCCGACACTGATCAATGCGATCCACGATGCGCTGTCACCGTTTGGAGTGACTTGCCTTGATCTGCCGCTGAAGCCTACAAAGTTGTTGGCGCTGATCGATGCGGCGAGGGATGCGCAGGCTGCGTGAGTGGTCGGAACAGATAGCAAGACGGAGTGAAGCGAATGACAAGTCTGAAAGTGCGCGATTTGCGCGATGATTTGAGCTTCGGAGCAATTGTTGAGGGCGTGAGTGAAGCAGCGCTCTCGGACCCCGATATCAAGGCCGAGATCAACGATATCTTCGTGCGGCGCGGCATGATCGTGTTCACCGGCTGTGAGCCTTCGGCACAATTCCAGGTTGAGCTCAGCGAAGTGTTTGGACCGCTCAAGGACCACCCCACCAAGACCACCGCGCGCTCCGACGACACCGCGGTGCCAGGCGTGATCGACATGCACTACGATCCCGACGTGGAGCAGTCCGATATCGGCCTGGTCGAAGTCAATGGCAGAAAGCTTGCGGTCTGGTCGAACTGGCATTTCGATCATTGCTACAATGACGA
>JAQWKP010000162.1 GCA_029247785.1 Novosphingobium sp. | reverse complement strand
ATCCGTCGATCAGCCTGGAGCAAGCCCAACTCGACAAGAAAGCGCATATCGCCAGCAAGCTCCACCTTGAGAAAGGCAAGAGTTCTGGAATGCGGGTGCTCGATATCGGCTGCGGCTGGGGCGGGCTCGCGCTCTATTTGCACAAGCACTACGATGTCGACGTGCTCGGCGTCGCCCTGGCACCAGACCAGATCGAATTCTGCAAGGAACGCGCCGAGGAATTGGGTGTCTCAGATCGCGTGAAATTCGAGCTGATGGACTATCGCGACGTCGAGGGCGAGTTCGACCGGATCACTTCGGTCGGCCTGTTGGAACATGTCGGCACGCCGCAATACCCTGCATTCTACAACCACACGTACAAGCTGCTGAAGGCGGGCGGCGTGATGTTCTCGCATTGCTGCGGCCGCGCCGGCCCGCCCGTCATGACCGATGCATGGACGCGCAAATACATCTTCCCCGGCGGCTACATCCCGGCCCTTTCCGAACTGGTCAGCGAAAGCGAGAAGTCCGGCTTTCAGGTGATGGACGTCGAGGCCATGCGATTCCATTATTCGCACACGCTGGAGGAATGGTACCGCCGTACCCAGATGCACCGTGAAGAGATTGTCGAACTCTATGACGACAAATTCTACCGCATGTGGGAATTCTACCTGTGCGGGGCGGAACAGGCATTCCGCAACGGCGGAATGGTCAACTGGCAGCTGCAATATGTGAAGCGCCGCGACGCGATCCCGATGACCCGCGACTACATGGTCGAGGAAAGCGCGAGACTGCGCGCAAGTGACACCCCGCCCGAATGGCATCTGGCACGCGAAGCCGCCGAATAAACGCAAGGCTTTGAGATTCCGCACAGCGGGGCTATTCCCCCCCGCATGTGGTTACTCGACAAGATGCTGCGGCTCCTGGTCCGCGATGGTCGTCTGATCGTTACCGATCATGACGGCAAGGTTTACGAATACGGCAATAGTGATGAGGTGGGCGAGGGCGAGCAATTCCATGTTCGCCTTACCAACAAGCGCGCCGCCCGGCACATTGCCAAGGACCCGCGCATGGGTGCCGGCGAAGCCTATATGTGGGGCTGGCTGGTAGTCGAGCCGCCCCACGACATTCGCGAATTTGTTCTGTTCATCATGTCGCGCGACAACAAGCAGGATGGCGGCAAGCTAAAGCAAAAGGGCGTGTTGCGCCGATCGTTCAGCAAGGCCACGGCTTGGTTCGACCAGATGAATTCCCGCAACCGCTCCAGCAAAAACGCGGTCCACCACTACGGCCTCACTCGTCAGTTCTATGAGCTGTTTCTCGATGAGGACCGGCAATATTCGATGGCATATTACCGCGATCCGGCAAACAGCCTGGAACGCGCCCAGCTCGACAAGAAGGCGCTGGTCGCCGCCAAGCTGCGGCTGGGGCCAGACATGCGCCTGCTCGATATTGGCTGCGGCTGGGGCGGGCTTGGACTCTATTATCACCGTCATTTCGGTTGCGAGGTGCTGGGCGTAAGCCTCGCGCCAGACCAGGTTGCCTTCGCCAATGAGCGCGCGGCCGAGGCGGGCGTGGCCGACAAGGTGAAATTCCAGCTGATCGACTACCGCGATATCGAAGGCAGCTTTGACCGCATCAGCAGCGTCGGCATGCTCGAACATGTCGGCGCGCGGCGTTATGACGAGTATTTTGCCAAGACCAATTCACTGCTCGCTGATGACGGCGTGATGCTCACCCACACAATCGGTCGCAAGGGACCGCCGCGCCCGAGCGACAAATGGTCGCGCAAATATATCTTCCCCGGACACTATCTGCCGTCCCTCAGCCAGCTGCACGGCGCGCTGGAACGCACTCGCTGGGAAGCCTCGGATACCGAGACCCTGCGCTATCACTACGCCTATACGCTCGCCGAATGGTATCGCCGGACCACCTTGCACAGGGCTGCGATCGTCGACCTATACGATGAACAGCTATTCCGCATGTGGCAGTTCTATCTCGTGGGTGTCGAACAGAGCTTTCTCAACGGCGGGTTGGTCAATTTCCAGATCCAGTCGGTCAAGCGCCGCGATGCGGTTCCGATGACACGCGACTATATCAGCACCGAGGCTGCCCGGCTCTCCGCATTGGACGAAGCACCGGAATGGCATTTGGAGCGCAAAGCGGCGGAATGACTGGCGTTCGTCTCGGTCTGGTAGCTCAGTCCGGATATTTCTCGTTCATGATTTGCCAGCTCAGCGCAACCAGCGCTTCGAGCACCGCAATATCGACATTCTCCAGCCGGGTTACATAGAGGCAGGACTTGCCCGTCCGATATTTGCCAAGCTTCGCAAACAGCGCGTCGGCCTCGTTCCGACTGTCGCAATAATTGCCCATCAGGTAGATTGTCGAAGCAGCCTTCCGAGGTGAGAATCCTCCTCGCAGCGAATCGCCTTCGCGGCCGCTTTCATATTTGTAGTGATAGCTGCCATAGCCGACAATGCTCGACCCCCACATCCTTGGTTCATGGCCTGTCACACGGCGATGCAGCGCATCGAGTACATAGGCGTCTTCGCGCCGCTTCTCATGCGCGACAGACGCGATGAATGCCGCAACGTCAGCGCCGGTTGCGCTGGTCTTATTCTCAGCCTTGGCCATGCCAACCTCCCTTGCCGGGAAACGCCGCTTGTCCTAGGGGCGGCGCTTCGCATTTTGCGCCATCGCGTGTCACGGAACAAGACTCATGTCCGATATTAGCCACTCCGACATCAAGCGTGTTGTCCTCGCCTATTCCGGCGGGCTCGACACCAGCGTCATTCTGAAATGGCTTCAGGTGACCTACGGCTGCGAGGTCGTCACCTTCACGGCTGATCTCGGCCAGGGCGAAGAGCTGGAACCGGCACGCGTCAAGGCCAAGCTGATGGGCATCCCCGACAAGCACATCTATATTGACGATCTGCGCGAGGAATTCGTGCGTGACTTCGTCTTCCCGATGATGCGCGCCAATGCCCGCTATGAGGGAGACTATCTGCTCGGCACTTCAATTGGCCGGCCGTTGATTTCCAAGCGGTTGATCGAGATCGCGCATGAGACCGGTGCCGACGCAGTAGCACACGGTGCGACCGGCAAAGGCAATGACCAGGTCCGTTTTGAGCTGTCCGCCTATGCGCTTGATCCCGATATTCAGATTATCGCTCCCTGGCGCGAATGGGACCTGGCCAGCCGCACGGCGTTGATCGAGTTCGCTGAGCAGCATCAGATTGCGGTGCCGAAGGACAAGCGCGGCGACAGTCCGTTTTCCACCGATGCCAATATGTTGCACACCTCGTCCGAGGGAAAAGTGCTTGAAGATCCGTGGGAAGAGACCCCAGATTATGTTTATTCCCGGACCGTCAATCCCGAGGACGCACCCGATGTGCCGGAATATATCACCGTCGACTTTGAGAAAGGCGACGGGACGGCGCTGAATGGCAAGGCAGTGAGCCCCGCCACATTGCTCATTGCGCTCAATAAACTGGGCAGAAAGCACGGCATCGGCCGGCTCGACCTCGTCGAGAACCGCTTCGTCGGGATGAAGAGCCGCGGCATGTATGAAACACCGGGCGGCACGATCTATGCTGCTGCCCATCGAGGCATCGAGCAGATCACGCTCGACGGGGGTGCAGCTCACCTCAAGGACGAGCTGATGCCGCGCTATGCCGAGTTGATATATAACGGCTTCTGGTTCGCACCAGAGCGCGAGATGCTGCAAGCCGCGATCGATCATAGCCAGGCCAGAGTGAACGGCACGGTGCGCCTCAAGCTCTACAAGGGCTCGGCCTCGGTGGTCGGCCGCAAGAGCCCTGACAGCCTATATTCCGAGCGCCACGTGACCTTCGAGGACGATGCCGGAGCATACGACCAGAAGGATGCGGAAGGCTTCATCAAGCTGAACGCGCTGCGGCTGAAATTGCTCGCCAAACGCGGCGGATAGCTAGCAAAACCGACGCAGCTTGGGACTAACCGAGAACAAAACGCGACGGACCGACCGTCCGGGGCTCCCCCACCCTACCCTTGAAGCGGTATAGCGCTTGGCATGGAAATCGAGAGGCAATTTGCGCGGACATCCATGGATGGGCGGGCGCTACCCGTGTCCGTGGCCAAAGATTCCGGCGGTTTCTTCAGAGCGATAGCGCTGCCGCTCGCAAGCCTAATGCTTCTATTCGCCTCCACACAAAACGCCGCTGCCGCGAAGCATGACGAAGCAAGTGATTTGAGCCTTGCCGATCCCATCCCCGCGCGCTCGGAGTATGGCGAGGCCATCTCGGATCAGGTCGAAGCCATGGAAAATGCCCGCGATCTGGGGAGCGGCGTTGCCAGCTACTATGGTGCGCGCTTCGCCGGTCGACCCACCGCCAGCGGCGAACTTTTCGACCCTTCCGAACTGACTGCCGCCCATCGCAGTCTTCCCTTCGGCAGCAAAGTCCTGGTGACCAGCGAACGAACCGGCGAGTCGGTGATCGTGACGATCAACGATCGCGGCCCCTTCCATCGGGGCCGGATTATCGACCTGTCCCGCGCAGCGGCCAGCCAAATCGGACTAGTCCGCCAAGGCCTTGGCTCGGTTAGGCTGGCGCTGATTACCAATTGAATGCCGGACCATCGCGGTCTGCGGAGTCTGGTCGAGACTTCACGCGGCAAAGCCCTTCCAGACCAGTCCTGTTATTCCGCTGAGGCCTCCTCAGGGCTCTCCACCGAAGCATCCTCGGGTATCCCTGCTGAAGCATCCACCTCAGGTGCATCAGATGATGCCTCATCCGGCAACGCGTCGACGGTAGCCTCAGGATCAGCCTCCTCGGTTGGCTCCGGGGCCGATTCATTGACGAGCTGCCCGCGAACTGCGCCGGCTGGGAAGTCCTTGGTATGGACATTGACGTAGTAATTGCCCGGTGTCGCCACGATCAGCTCGAGCTTTTCAGGCTCCATCGCGATGCACAAGTCATCTTCAGGACCAGTCACATCGATTGGGGTTACCGGCTTGCCGTTCTTGCCCGCGGCGCCCTTGTGAATATGCGCGGCCGTGACAGCGCCGATATCGGCTACCGAGAGCAAATAGCAGACGTCGCCGGTGCCGATGTCGACTTCTGCGGTGAAGCTACCCGAGCCGTCGGGATCTCCGGGCTTTGTTTCATTTGCCCCACTGAGCGTGGCGGTCAGCTCCACTGCACTGGCATTGGCCACGCCAGACAGTGACATGGCCAGTCCACTGGCCAAGAGCATCAGGTTGCGCATTTTTTTCACGTCCCATCCCTCCATCCCCGCAGGGCTTGTTGCACCAGCGGGCTCCAAATCCTGTTTACACCTTTACGAGCCGTCCGAGAACCGCGATTTTCGCGCGCCATTCTTGGCCTGAATCCTAGCCCTGCGCCTCGAGCGCCCCCTTCGAATCGAAATAATCGCGCCAGGCCGCAATCTTGCCGTCGGCTATCTCGAAAATCCCCATCACCGGTGCCGACATCATCGCCCCGCCATCGCCGTCGATGATGTGATCGATGCGTTCGGTAAGCACCTTGTTGCCGACTTCGGCCACTGCGAGCATGTCGACCTTGATCGAATGCATGCCCAGCTTCTCACCGAACATACGGTTCACTTCGAGAGCGGCGTCGATACCCGTGGTGTTGGTTAGGCCATGGTTCTCCCACACGGTTTCGGGCGTGAACCAGGCCTCCACCGCGCGGTCGATCCCGTCCGGCGCGTCCCACATGGCAATAAAGTCCTCGACCAGTTTGATCTGTGCTGACATCGCTCTACTCCCCTTCACCACCAAAGCCGGCCGTATCGAAATAATCGCGCCAGGCGGTGATCTTGCCATCCTGGGTCTCGAAGATACCCATCACCTGGATGGACATCGTCGGCTTGCCGCTGGCGTCAAGGATATGGTCTACCCGTTCGGTCAACACCCTGCCGCCAATCGCGGCGACGGCGAGATTATCAACGCTCATCGACACCTTGTCAGCAGATTCTCCAAAGCCGGCCAGCACCGCCATTGCCTCGTCGGGCCCGGTAGTCTTCGACATGCCAATATTTTCCCACACGGTTTCTGGTGTGAAATAGTCGCCAAATGCCTTGGCGATACCGCCCGGCCCTGCCCCCCATGCGTCGAGAAAAGCGATTACGGTTTGAGTCGGCGTGGCCATCGGTATCTCCTAAATCTTTACGGTGAGTTTGCGATCGTGTCGAAATAGTCGCGCCATGCGGCGATCTTGCCGTCCTCGATCTCGAAGACGCCCATGACCGGCACGGTCATCACTTCGGTTCCCTTGGCATCGAGGATACGGTCGATCCGCTCGGTCAGCACCTTGTCGCCAATTGCGGCGATAGCGAGCATGTCGATCTTCATCGCGGTCATGCCGGTCGTCTTGCTGAACTCGTGATAGAATCCCAGCGCCCTGTCCTTGCCGGTGGTTGTAAGGAGCCCGTGGTTCTCCCAGACGGTGTCGTCGCGAAAATATGTATTCACTGCCCGGGTGAAGCCGTCATCTTCTTCCCATAGATCGACGAACTTCGTGACGATCTCACTCGGCATTGTCACGGCATGGTCTCCCTGGGTGAAATTGACAGGTTGAAGATCGCTCGGACCAGCCCGCAAGGCAAGCCCGGATTTTCATCCGGCATTTCCCTATGCCAGTGCGGACAAATCAAGCTCGCCAACTTCTCAAACTTCACCTGAATCGAATATGGGCGAGTCGCTGGCAAAAAATCGCCCAAAAGTCCTCTTTTATTATTTATATTCCAAAAGTTATTCAAACTTCACAAATGTACCAGCGAGGGCAGTCGCCAGCAGCTGAATTATCGCGCCAAATTGCCCTTGTAGGAAAGGCCATTCGACTCGCTCACAGCCACTGCCCAAACCAGTCCAGCGCGTCCGCCGCTGACCGCCGCACCCATTCCTCGGCATAGATATCATAATGCCCGATCGGATAGGTCTGCCAGCGCTTGGGTTCACCGGCGCGCTCATAGACTTCGCGATAAGCCGCAGCCGGGCAAATCTCGTCCTGCTCCGCCGCAATCAGCATCAGCGCACGCGGCGTTACACGATGAACCACGTCGATCGGACGGTACTCCATCGCCGCTTCGGCCGATTCCATCGTCAGGTAGGTTATGATTGAAGGGTCAGTCTCGGCAGCGGCCAGCACGAAACCGCGCGTTGCCGGATCGCTGATCAGGTCGATCACCCGCATCCGCTCGCTTGTGCCGCTGATCGCCCGCTGTTCGCGGTCGGCCTGCAGGCGCTTGAGCAGTTCGTCCAGTTCCTCGGCGCTCTTGTGATCGGCGATCAGGCGCTGACCGTCGCCATGGCCAACCTGGGCGACAGCGCAACGCACCCGCTGATCCACGCCCGCAACCTGGATGGCATGGGCCGCCCCGCCCGATGTGCCCCACAGGCCGAGACGTTCCGGATCGACCTTTTCCTGCATCGCCAGCCAGGTGAGCGCAGCGCGCACATCCCTCACCTGCTCATGCGCCATCAGCCGCTCCGCCTCGCCCTCGCTACCGCCATAGCCACGATAATCGAGCCATAAGGTCGCATAGCCGGCCGCAGAAAAGCGCGCGGCGTAGCCCGGCAGATCATTACCCCGTGTCGCGCCAAAGCCGGGGCACAACACGATTGCGGGCACTGGAGATCCCATGCCCGCACCCTCAGGCAGCAGGAAGTCGGCCTCGAGCCTGAGACCGTCGCTATGGAAATGGACTATGCGGGGCTGCACCAGATTTCACTAGGTCGCGCGGCTGGAATAGGCTGCAAACCGCGCTTCGACCTGCTCCTTGCGTTGATCCGCTGTGACGCGCGGAATCTCGGTCATCGCGTCCAGCTCATTGCGCTTGATCACGCGGAAATCGCGGATCAGCCCCTCATTGGACATGTCTGGCGGAACCTGCTGCCAGCGGAAAATGCCGATGCCGTCACTCATTCCATCGGTATCGAGCCAGTTGGCAACGCCCGGGTCCTCCTTGGCAATGACATAGGTGATGGTGCCATCGGCGTTCTTGGTCGTCTGGCCAAGGTTGAGGCAGACCTGCTTGTTCCTCGCATCGGGCGCGATCATCCACGGATTGATGATCTGGAAGCCGGTATATTTGGCCGCGCCCGGATCGGTGGTGACCAGAAATACTTCGCCCTCGCCAAGGCTGAAATTCATCCCGCCAACAAAGCCCCAGGCGCCCGGTCTGCCCATCGGCTCGGAGCGCTCATTGGGCTTGATCCCACCGAACCAGATGTTCGGGAAGTTCGACCAGAAGCCGATATAGCCTTCAAGATCGTCAACCACCCGCTGCTTCACCGTCTCCAGCGTCCAGGGCTCTTCGGCAACTTCATCGAGCCGATTGATGGTGAGCTGCGGGGCCTTGTCGGTCCAATTGCTCATGATATTGCGCACGCCGACCATGGCATAGCCCGATTCCGGAATGGCGAGGTGGTTCGGCCCCTCGCCCTCGCCGCCAAGCGTGATGCGGAACGTCCCGTCCTCGGCAACGACCAGCTCGCGGTCGGACAACATCGAAGTGTTATGAATATCCGCATGCTCGCCATCCGACACCGGCATGACATTCTGCGGCTGGCCCATATCGCCAGCATTGACTTCCATCAGGAACTGCACCGGGCGGCTGTCCTCGTGATATTTGCCGAGGATCTCGTACCGCCCGCCGCCATCGATCCCGGCGGTGCAATAGATCGCATCGGGATTATCGCCCGACATGCCGACCCCGCCCAGCTCATAACCGTTCCATTCGCGCGGCGTATCGTCGGTCATCCACAGCAGCATCGGCCTGGTCGGACGATGCAGCACTTCGCAGAAGATCAGCGAGCGGGTCCATTGCGACAAAGATTCGTCCAGCGTGATCTGGGCATCGCCAATCGCCCCGCGCGGGCTGGAAGCAAGCTTGCTGCGCATCTCGGCCCGGATCGCCTTGACGTCGCTGTCATCCTCCAGCGCCAGCAGCATCCTTTCGGCCGCTTCCTGCTCCTCGCTCCACAGCCAGGGCACGTCCGGCTCGCCTTCCAGCAGCGAACAGCCGGTGACTGCGGCCACCGCGCCAGCAGACATCAGCGTCATCGCCGTGCGGCGGGTGAAGGCGAGTTGCGGCAATTGCGGCCCGGTTGCGGTCATCATCGTCTCTCCCACTTGCCCGAGAGCGGCGCGGGCTTGTGCCTGTCACCGAGTCGGACAGGCCGGAGAGTGCGGCGATATCGGCCAGGGAGCAAGGGGCGGCTTCTTGCG
>JAQWKP010000151.1 GCA_029247785.1 Novosphingobium sp. | reverse complement strand
ATTGGTGGCCGATAGCGAGCCGACGAAATTGCCGCAGCCCGAAGCTTCGGACCTGTTCCTGATCCAGTTTACCTCAGGAACCACCGGGCGCGCCAAGGGTGCTGCGCTGTCTCATCGCGCGGCGCTCAATGGGGGCTGGCTGCGCGCCGCCATGTCGGATGCGGACGAGACCGACGTGTGGTGCAATCCGATCCCGCTGAATCACATGGGCGGCGCAATCAGCCTGGTGATCGGTGCGATGACCAGCGGCTCATGCTACATCGTCATGCACCGTTTCGACGCGGGCGAATATCTCAAGATGATGCGCGAATGTGGTGCAACGCGCATCGGCGGCGTGCCGACAATGATCCTCTCGCTGGCCGAGCAGCCCGGCTGGACGCCCGGCAGTTTCGGTATCCGGTCGATCGGCTCGGGCGGCGCGCAGGTTCCGCGCCCGCTGATCGAGCGGCTGATGCGTGAATTCGATTCGCCGGTCATCGTCACCTTTGCCCAGTCCGAATGCCCGATGATCAGCGCGACCTTGCCGAGCGACGATGCGCAGGCCGTATCTGAAACGGTTGGTAGGCCGGCGCCGCATATCGAGGTCAAGATTTGCGGCATAAAGGACGGCGAGACCCTGGCGCTCGGCGAGACTGGCGAAGTATGCGTGCGCGGACCGCTGGTGATGAATGGCTATTTTCGCATGGACGAAGCCACGGCCCGGACCATCGACGCCGAGGGCTTCCTTCACACCGGCGACCTCGGTTCGCTTGATGAGGCCGGCTATCTGCGCATTCTGGGACGCGCGCGCGAAGTCATTATTCGTGGCGGCGAAAATATCTATCCGGCCGAAATCGAGGACAGCCTGCTAGATCACGCTGATGTCCATGCTGCAGCGGTCGTTCCAATCCCGGACGAGCGCTGGGGCCAGGTGGTGGGTGCGGCGATCCAGCCGCGCGAGGGCTGCTCCATCGACACGCAGGAGCTGGAGGCTCACGTCGCTGCGCGGGTCGCCCATTTCAAAGTGCCGCGCCGCTGGCTCACCGTCGATGCATTCCCGCTCACCCCCTCAGGTAAGATCCGGAAAGTCGAGGTCGAAGAGATGTTTACGAAAGGGGAGAGGTAGCGGACGGGTCTATGCGTAATAGCGCTTAAAGAACTCGCGATAGGCAAGGATAGGGCCATCACCGTTTACAAGCGTGGGTTCGGCCAGATATTTCTTGTGCTTCCAGATGCGGATGTCCTGTTCGATCTGGCGCGAGGTTTCGCGCACGAGTGCATTGGTGACGTTGACCTTGCGTTCTTCCAGCTGCGGCGGAACGAAATACTGGTGCCTTAGCAATGTGTGGCCTTTATCGATCGGCGTGTGCATCTGCATCAGCAGCATCTCGGTAATGCCGTGAAACCGGGTGAAGGACACGCCGGGACCCGGTGCGCGCACGGTGATCTTACCGTCGATAACGCCTTTCGATGTCGGCATCTTTGTCGCGACTGAACTGATACGGGTGTAGCCCTCCGCCTTGAATTCCGGAACCGGCGGCGATTTTGTCCCGTGCAATGGAGCGAAATGGGCGATGTCCGCACCGTTTTCGGTCAATTCCTGGATCGGGATATCGACGATCCATTGCTTGTATTCGACAGCGTGCCATTTTTCCTCGGCGATTTCGCTGACCGGCGAAAGCTCCCACAAAGGCTTGGCCTTGTGGGGGTGCCACCACACAAAGATCATGCCCATATCCTCATAGACCTGCCAGCCGCGCTCGCACGGGCGCTTGAGCTTCGGGGGGATCGCCTTGGCATAGGGGATGTTGGTGACGATCCCTTCGCCAGTGAATTGCCAATGATGGAATGGACAACGCAGATCATTGCCGATCACCTCGCTGTCATATCCGAGATGGGCACCCAGGTGCGGACAGGTCGCATCAAGTGCGCGCGCGGCGCCATCCTCACCCCGCCACAGTACGAATTCGGTCCCGCAATATTCCAGCGGCATGATCTCGCCAGTAGTGAGCTCTTCCGAGCGAGCAACGGCAAACCATCCAAAAGGCAAGGGCAAGTCAAATCGCTGATTGCCATTACTGGCCATGGTCTTCTCCAAAAGTGCCCGGAAGGCCGGTCTTTTACCACCATCACCGCAGAATTGTTGTCTGCGCATGACGCGGGTGAATGTCAAAACAAGTGGCAAATTGGCCGGACTAATCGATTTGAATAACAGTTTGTAGCCAAATTTTGCGCAGATGAAGGCCGGTTCGTTGAAGGTCAGGAGATTTGGGACTAGACTAGCCATATCAATAGCATCGGGACGATCTTGATGGCTCAGACATTCGAAATCATCATGATCAAGCCGACGCATTACGATGACGACGGCTATCCCATCACATGGTTCAGGGCGCTG
>JAQWKP010000148.1 GCA_029247785.1 Novosphingobium sp. | reverse complement strand
TCAACGCCTATGTCCAGAAGGGGTTTTCCCTGTTCCGGCTGGCCGAGGACGCCGAGGACACGGAAGCCGCGTTCAAGCTGGCGCGCGAGCCATTTCTCGCGCTCAACCAGCTGGAAAACGACCATCCGCTACCGCTGATCTATTTCTACCGCAGTTTCATCGAAATAGGCCGAGAACCTACTCAGATTGCGAAGGAAGGCCTGGCATGGGCAGCCCAGCTCGCCCCGTTCGATCTTGGGCTGCGGATGAATGTTGCTCAGATGCAGATGCGCGATGGAAACTACGACGCCGCCCGCAAGAATCTCGTGCCGGTAGCTTATAATCCCCATGGCGGCGGCCATGCCGAAATGGCAAAGGCTTTGCTGCTTTCGATCGAGGGGAAAGCGGATGAGGCCCAACCGTCGGACAAGAGTGAAGACCCCGACGATTGAGGCCGTGCCTGCTCCCACGTTCACCCACCATCCATGCCCGCAAAGGTATCGTCTGAAGATTGAGGGAAGATTTGGAGATTTTCCTATGATTGAACGCATTGCCGCCGCGATCACACTTTCCGTTCTGGCTGCATCCTGCACGCCCTACGCCGATACGCCGGGCACTGCTCAGGCATCATCCTCCAACCGCGACTGCTTTTTCCTGTCACAGATCAGCGGCTACAGCCATGCCGGCAAGAACAGAATCCGCGTCAGCACCAGGCCGAGCAAGACCTATGAGTTCGAGACCCTCGGCAGCTGCCCGGAGCTGAATCATGCCGAGTCCATGGGCTTCGATCAGTCTGGTGCCGGCTCAATCTGCAAGGGCATCGATATCGACCTGATCGTGCCCACATCGATCGGCCCGCGCCGCTGCGCGGTGTCAATGATCCGCAGGGTCGAGAAGGACGAGAGTGCCAAGACTCCCTAGATCGTCGCCTTCCACGCCTTCACCGCTATCGCCGCGCGGGAGGCAGCCTCTTCGGGCGGCAGGGCTAGCAATTCCTCGCTGAACACTTCCAGCTCGATAGTGACAACCGGATTGTTGGCGAGCGCAGCCGCAATGATCGGGCCGAGCGGCAATTCACCTTCGCCCGGCAATTCGCGCCCGCTCATCGGCACATAGGGCGCGCCGGGTTGGGGCTCGGTGCGATCCGATAGCTGGAACGCGCCGATCATCCCCGGCGGGAGATCCTCGATATCAGCAATAGTCCCGCCCGAGCGAGCCATGTGCCAGGTGTCGAGCAGGATGGTGCAATTGGCCTCGCCGCAGCTTTCAGCGAGAAACCGCGCGGCGGCGATGGTCGGGATGCCGCTGTCAGGCACGAATTCGAGCACCACTGTCCTGCCCCCCTCGCCCGCCTTGCGGCAAACCTCGCCGATCGCCTCGGCAAGGACCGGCAATTCGACCGGACTGCCGCGATAGTGGGTGAGATTGAGGACCGGGGCTTCCAGCGCTTCAGCCACAGCCAGGCAGGTCTCGACAGTGTCGCGCCGCATTGGCTGACCGCGAAATTCGGTGGGTTGTTCATCCAGTCCCGGCAAGCCGCCCGAAATGCAGTCGATCACCTGCACGCGCACCCCGGCATCGCTAAGCTGCTTTCGCAAGCCACTCTCGCTCAGGCCGCTCTCCAACGCGGCGGAAAAGATGTGCGGCGTCACCTCAAGCGTTGAAAAGCCGTACCTTGCGGCGATCTCAATCGTCTCGCTCAGGCTGGCGCGGTGGATCATTGCCCAGCACAAGCCAATCGCAGGTGTCGCCATGATCATCTCCCCTCGCCGCTCGCTCAAAAAGACAGTCTGCCAGAGCGACGCGCGCGCGCCCAGCCTGATTGCAATCGCGCTGGACTCATCTGCGTGGCTGTTTCAGTCTACCAGCAATGAGTGGGGTCGGCGATGGCCACGCAGCAGGAGAGGGTTTGATGAGCGAGCGTAACAAGCAGGTTGCCGTGCGATTCGTCGAGGCGATGGGCCAGAACGATCCGGTAAGGGCTGCCGAAACTCTCGCGCCCGATGCGGTCGCGGTGGCGATGGGCACGACCAACTTTGCCGGAACCCGCGACCGGGACATGATGATCGGAGGGATCGAGGCGTTCAAACAGTTGATGCCGGACGGGCTGCAATTCACGATCAAGAATGTGATTGGCGATGGCGACACCGTCGCGGTCGAGGCGCAGGGCAATGCGCTCACCGCCGAGGGCAAGGAATATCACAACAATTACTGTTTCGTGGTGACGCTGCGCGACGGGCTGATCGTGCATATGAACGAATATTTCTGCACCAAGCTCGCCGACGCGGTGCTGTGGCCCATGGTCGAAGGGTCAGGCGGACTCGATCAGACGGTCGGCTGACCCGGCTCCCAGCCCTCAGGTGCCAGTTCGAAACCGGAAAATTCGAAGCCGGGTGACACCACGCAGCTGACCAGCACCCAGCCCGAAACAGGCTCCGCAGCCTGCCAATGGCCGGCAGGAACGAGCCATTGTGGCGGCTCTCCCGCGAGCACATCGGGACCGAGCGTTACCGTCCGGGCTGGTTCTTCACCATCCGGCGAGATCGACAGTCCAAGCGCGCCTCCCGCGTGCCACAGCCATAATTCAGCAGCATCGACCCGGTGCCAATGCGAGCGCTGGCCCTCCTCCAGCAGAAATTGAATCGCCGTCACGCTGGCTCTTTCGCCGGGCGCTGCATCGGCGCGCCAGGTCTCGCGAAACCAGCCGCCCTCTAGATGCGGCTCAAGCCCGAGCTTGTCGATGATCGCGGCGGCGGCGGCGGAGCGCATCGTTGGTCCCTGCTGTTCGAGTTACGTCACGGGCGTTCCCATCGCGCCTCGATTGTGTCAACGCTAAGGCGAACAATTGAGGGAAACGGGAAGGGAATGCATGGCGCATCATCTGCGTGAATTGGTGTCTCTGGAGGATATCGTCGGGCTAGCCCAGCGCGAAAGCGGCGCGCATGACGTGGGTGATGAACACCTGTTAGGCCGGGTTCACGCGGCAGTCGAATGGATCAATTCGAACGGCCCCTACACGCCCGACCAGGTCGATGCAATGAGCCGCCAGCTCCAGAACCTGCTCGCCCGCCGCTTCAAGATGATGCTCGACCGCGCGCGATTTCCAGCCATCGCCCGGGAACAAATCGAACGCCCGGTGTTCATCGTCGGCTATCCGCGAGCCGGCACCACTCTGCTCCATTCGCTGTTGGCCGAGGACCCCGATGTGCTCGCACCGCAAGGCTGGCACACATTCTCACCCTCGCCGCCGCCCGGAGCGGGGCCCGTGGCCGCCGAGCGCATTGCCTATGCCCAGCGGCAGGTTGAAGCGTGGATGGATTTCTGCCCGGCCCAGAAACCAATGCATCCCTATATCGACAAGGGCGCACACCAGCTGATCGAAGATGACGAAGCCGGCGCGATGGATTTCCGCAACACCTATTGCTACCATTTCTACCGCGTCCCGACGATGGAACACTATGTCGCCTTCGAGAAGGACGAGGTCGACAATTTTCGCTGGCACCGCGAATTTCTCCAGCATTTCCAGTGGAACAGCGGCAAGTCGCGCTGGGCCTGCAAGGGGCCGGCGCACCAGGGCAAGCTCAAGGAATTATTCGAAGTCTATCCCGATGCTTTGTGCATCTGGCCGCACCGTCCGATCGGCGATATCTTCGCTTCGATCATCAGCCTGTCGGTGTCGATCTTCGATACGGTCACCAACCGCCCGACCGATCTGAAAGCCAATGCCCGGCTTCATGCCGAGGCGTTCAAGCCCGGGCTCGACGCAGTGATCGGCCAGGAGCTGGTCGACGATCCGCGCGTGATGCATATTGATTTCCGCGACCTTACCGCTGACCCGCTGCAATGCATCCGCGATATCTATGACAAGCAGGGTTTGTTTGTGACTGACGAATTCGCCGCCCGTGTCAGTGGATGGCTGGCGGACCCGGAAAACCAGGTCGACCGCTATGGCCGTTATCCCTATTCCTATGAGGCGCTGGGACTCGACCGTGCATGGGTGGAAGATCTGTTTTCCGGCTACAGCAAACGGTTTGGGCTCGACTGAAGGAGAGGACGATGACGCAAGACGGATATTTCCTGTCGAAGACGAATCCGATCGCCAATACCGACCAGCGCGAGATGGAAGACCGCGCGATGCGGCTGCTGGCGCGACCCGAGATCGAAAAGGCGCACGCCATGACGGATTTCCTGTTCCGCCAGGTCTATCAGCACACCGCCGGCGAGCAGATGAAGCGCTTTGATGAGGCGGTCGGGGAATATGTATTCCATTACGCGATGCGCGCAGTTGGCCGCGATGGTCAATATCCAGGCGTCGCTCGATTTATGACGCCGGGCCATCACTGGTTCGGGCGCGACGTACCCGGATCGCGCTGGGGCATGGACAGCCCCGATTTCTGTTACCGCATCCTCTCGGTCGATCATGGCAGCAACTATGTGATCCGCGGGAAATCGACCTGCGATGAGCCGATCACCTCGTTCTACTCGCTGATGGGCGAGAACAACGCTGCTCCAACCATCCTTAGCCTGCTCGACGGGCTCGACGTTCCCAAAGCCGCCAATGGCGAGTTCGAGATCACCGTTGGACCCGATGATAGCGATGGCCGTGCCAATCACATCCAGACCCAGCCGGGGACGATGCAGATATGGAACCGCGATGCTATTTCCGACTGGAATGCGCAGACTCCCAATGCGCTTCAGATCGAAAAGCTCGATCCGGTCACCCGGGACCCGCTGAGCGATGACGAGCTGGTCGCATGGCTGGCACCGGCGATTACCGATGGCGTCTATTACGAATATTACATGGCCGCCACGCTAATGGTGCGCCCGCCCAACGAGATAAAGCCGCCCGCTTCCTCCGGGCCATTCGGCGGTATGGCGAGCCAATATACTACGGCGGCCAATATCGTGCTCGAGGATGACGAAGCACTGATCATCACTACCAACGGAGCAGGCGCACTATTCCGCAACTCAGTGCTGGGCGATGTATTGTTCAACTCGCTCAATTACTGGGATAACACTAGCTGCCTCAATTCCGCGCAGATGGCGGCGGACGAAACCGGGCTGTTCACCAGCGTCGTCGCGCATCACGATCCGGGCGTGCACAATTGGCTCGACACCACCGGCGTGCGCCAGATGATCTGGGGCCAGCGCTGGCAGAGCTTTCCCGGCGGTGTCGCCAAGGAGCAGCCGACGATCGAGGCGAAGCTGGTCAAGCTCGACGATCTTGAGAAGAACATGCCCCAAGGCGCGCTGCGGATCGATGC
Organism: Novosphingobium sp.; assembly: GCA_029247785.1. GTDB lineage: Bacteria > Pseudomonadota > Alphaproteobacteria > Sphingomonadales > Sphingomonadaceae > Novosphingobium. The sequence goes on along the minus strand of JAQWKP010000148.1, from coordinate 12,850 downwards.
GACGGGTCGGGCCGAGCAGGTTGCCGCGCGCCAGGCCGGTGTCGCCAGCCGCTACGTTGACAGCTGATGACTGGCAACCCACTCGCTACGACAGCCCAACGTATGATCGAGGACCGGGCGCTGGCGCTGCTGAAACGACCCGAGCTGGAGCGCGCCCGCACCATCGCTCGTCTGCTGTGGAACAATGCGACGGCCTGGCCCTCGCGAGACCAGGCCGATCGTTTCGACAATATGATCGATGAATATATGTTCCACCACGCCATGCGGGCGGCCAATGGCGATGCCAATGACCCGCATGCGACGCGCTTCATGGCGCCGCCGCATCGCTGGTTCGGGCGCGATGTGCCCGGCTCGCGTTGGGGCGGAGACAGCCCGGACTTCATATATCGCACCATCCCCATCGCCCATGGCGGGCGATACGAGATTCACGGCCGCAAGACCGGCGAAGAGGCGCCAACAGTCAATTATTCGCTGATGTGTGACAGCACCGCATCGCCGGTTACCCAGACCTTGCTCGACAGTCTCGACATGCAGTTCGAGAGCGACGGCAGCTTTGTCATCACGTTAGATGACAAGCCCGCCGACGGTCGGCCAAACCATATGCAGACCCAGCCGGGTGCAGACTTCATCATGGTGCGCGATGCATTCGGCGACTGGCTGAACCAGGGGCCGAACGCGCTTGAGGTCACGCGGCTCAATCCCGATGCGGACCCCAAGAGCGAGGAGGAAATGGCCCGCCATTGCGCCAAGATCGCTATGGATGGGGTCTATTACACCTTCTACATCACCCATTCCGGCTACGGTCAGGCGCCTAACCAGCTGCGCCAGCCGATGTCGGCCGGGGCCTTCGGTGGCATGCCAACGCAATGGGGCACCAAGGGCAATGTCTGGCTCGAAGAGGACGAGGCGCTGCTGGTCCGCGCCAACGACGCCGGAGCCGGTTTCCGCAACTTGGTGCTAACCGATGCCTTTCACATCTCGATCGAATATTGGAAACGCACATCGAGCCTCAACATGGTGCAGATCGCCGCCGACAAGGACGGGGACTACACCTTCGTTATCTCCCAGCGCGATCCGGGCATCCATAACTGGCTCGATACAGGCGGGCTGCGCCGGATGCAGTTCGGCCAGCGCTGGCAGGCATTCCCACGCGGTGTCGAGCATGACGATCCGTGGATGGAAGGACGGCTGGTAAAGTTCGATGAGCTGGAACGGGAATTGCCCGATGGTGTGATACGGATCGACGAGGCTGGCCGCAAGGCGCAGATCGCCGCGCGCATGGCCGGATATGCAAGGCGATTCGAAGAAATTTGATCACCCTCCGATGCGAAGATTCGTTCCGCCGCGCGCTGGCAACCGACTACCCCATGGTTAAGACCCGGCAACTTGTTTTGCTAAGGCGATGGCAACTATGCAGAGGCGACATGTGACGCTTTCCGGGGGCGGAAGGTTAGGTCAAATTGACGACACATTCCAGAATCGCAGGGACCATATTGGTCGCATCCGCTCTAGTTCTGTCTGCGTGCGCAACGCATGAAAAGCCACGCGGCGCCTTCCAATCGCCCAGGCCATCAGCGCCGGCCACAAGCGCTGCAACACCTTCGCTTGCTGGCCCTGCGAGCGCCTCGGTCTGGAAATTGCGCGCTGGCCTCAACGTCGCTGCCCTTTCCTGCAAGGGACGGGGGAGAGCCTCCGTAGCAGGCGACTACCGCAAACTTTTATCCCGACACCGGGCCTTGCTGGCTTCATCATACAAGGCGGAAGAGCGCAGATTGGGACGAGCGGGCTTCGATCGCCAACAGACCAGGATGTATAACCGGTTTTCCAACCAGAGATCACCGCAGCGCTTTTGCCAGGCCGCATCCGATCTCGCCAAACGCGCCAACCGCCTGGATTCGGCCAATCTCGCGCCCGCCTCGCACGGCATGGCATCGGAATTGGACCGACGGTTGCGCTAGCCTGCACCGGCCTGGATTTGCCCAGCCGCTCACATTGAAATCCCTCACGGGACAGATGGCGATCGAAGCGACCATTGCCTTGCCAGTCGACCCGATCCTTGGCACGACTGATTGTTAGTGTTCCTGTTCACAGGCCAGCACGGCGCAAGGAGAATACAATGGCAACCGCAGCTGACGCATCATTCGCTCCCGATCATGTGCCTGCCGAACTGGTCTGGGACGATTCGCTCTCGCGGTTTAATTCCGAACTCGACGATCCCTTCATCGCCGCCAGCCGACTGATCGACGGACCGCCGCTGTTTTATGCTCGCGACGGGGCGCAGGGCCGGCCCGGCTGGGTCATCGCGCGCCACGCGCTGCTCGCTGAAGCCTTTATGGACTGGGAGCATTTCTCCAGCGAAGGCGGCATGGATCTGACCCAGATGCTGGGCGTTGACTGGAACCTCAACCCGGTGAACATCGATCCGCCAATGCACACCAACTATCGCAAGCTGTTGCTGCCGATGTTCACGCCCAAATCCGTGAATCATATGGAAGATGGCGTCCGCGAGACTTGCGACGAGCTGCTCGCGAAATTCGAGGACAAGGATGGCTGCGATTTCGTCAAGGATTTCGCTGTGCCCTTCCCCAGCGGCATCTTCCTGCGGCTGATGGGCATGCCTCAGGACATGCTGCAACAATTCTTCACCTGGGAGCAGGACTTGCTGCGCGGTACCTCTATCGAAGGACGTGTCAAAACCGGCAGGGATATCCTCGATTATCTGATCTACCATCTCGAACAGCAGAAAAAGCAGCCGGCAACACCGCTGATGGAAAGCATCATGAACGCGCGGATCGAGGACGACCGCCCTCTCACCGATGGCGAGATCCTCGGAATGTTCTACACTTTTTATGTCGGCGGGCTCGATACGGTCTATGCAACGATCAGCTGGTCGATGCGCTACATCGCCACGCGGCCCCAGTTCCAGCAATTCCTCCGCGACAATCCCGACAAGCTCAACAAGGCGGTTGACGAGTTGCTGCGCCTATTCAGCGTCGTCTCCAGCCAGCGCCGCATCACCAAGGATTTCACCTGGCACGGCGTCGAGATGAAGGAGAACGACCTCGTCATCATGCCGATCTTCATCGCCTGCCGCGATCCCGAGGCATATCCCGATCCGCATGAAGTCGACATGAAACGCAAGACCCAGATGCTGGCCTTTGCCACTGGTCCGCATCTGTGCCTCGGCATGCATCTCGCGCGGCGCGAGATAAGGATCGCGCTGGAAACATTCCTCGACAGGTTTGACAACATCCACATCCCCGAGGGCTCGGAATATGAGTTTCACGCCGGTCCGACTTTCAATGTCGACAGCCTGCCGCTCGCCTGGACGCGCAAGGCTTAGGAAGGGACCAATTCCTGGAGAAGCGAGAGATGGCAACACAGACACGACCAGCCTGGGCACCCGAACATGTCCCCGATAAGCTGCTGTGGGATCACTCGCTAACGGAATATAATTCCGAACTCGACGATCCGTTCATGGCCGCCAGCCGGCTGCTAGACGGTCCGCCAATCTTCTTTGCCCGCGATACAGCACAGGGCCGCCCGGCTTGGGTGCTGGCGCGCCATGCGCTCATCAGCGAAGCGTTCATCGATTGGGAGAGGTTTTCGAGCGAAGGGGGCATGGCCGTCATGCTCATGCAGATGCTTGGCGTCGACTGGACCTTCAATCCGGTCAATATCGATCCGCCCAAGCACACGGCCTATCGTAAGCTGCTGCTGCCCCATTTTACCCCCAAGGCGGTAGGCCACATGGAACAGGGCGTTCGCGAGACTTGCGACGAGCTCATCGCTCCGTTCGCGGAAAAGGGTGGCTGCGATTTCGTGAAGGACTTTGCCGTCCCCTTTCCCAGCGTGATCTTCCTGCGGCTGATGGGCATGCCGCAGGATATGATGCAGCAGTTCTTCACCTGGGAGCAGAATCTGCTGCGGGGAAAGAATATCGAGGAAATGGTAGTCGCTGGGCGGGAAATTCTCGAATATCTCAAGCTCCATCTCGAGAAGCAGAAAAAGAAGCCGGCAACCCCTCTGATGGAAGCGATCATGAGTGCCAGGATCGACGGGAAACCGCTCAATGATGGCGAAATCCTCGGGATGTTTTATACCTTCTACACCGGGGGGCTCGACACGGTTTACGGGACTCTGGGCTGGTCGATGCGTTACATCGCGACGCATCCCGAGTTTCAGCAATGGCTGCGCGACAATCCCGACAAGCTGAACAAGGCGGTCGACGAGCTTCTCCGGATGTTCAGCGTGGTCATGACCCAGCGCCGTGTGAGCGAGGACATGACCTTTCATGGAGTCCAAATGAAGCAGGACGACCTTGTTTTCCTGCCTATTTTCGTCGCCGGCCGCGATCCGGAAGCCTATCCCGATCCGCATGTCGCCGACCCGGACCGCAAGCAGACCATGCTTGCATTCGCTACCGGCCCGCATCTGTGTCTTGGCCTACACCTTGCACGGCGCGAGATCAGGATCGCGCTCGAGAGTTTCCTGGCGCGGTTTGATAACATCCACATCCCCGATGACGTCCAATATCAATTCCACGCCGGCCCGACGCTCAATGTCGACAGCCTGCCGCTCGCCTGGACGAAGAAGGACTGAGGGGCGGCGCTTTCCAGTTCACCCAGCTCCTGCTTTGTGCCAAGCTGGCAACAGATTGGGAACAAGGAGGGGGACGGTTTGGCAAGCGACGCGAATGCGCCCTTTGCTGGCGCGAATGGGCTGATCTTCGGCGGTGCGAAGGGCATCGGCAAGGCTGTCGCGCTTGAATGGGCGCGGCGCGGGTGCAGCGTGGCTGTCGCCGATATCGATCAGGCTGCGGCCATCGAAACCGCGGCCGCGATTACAGCGGAGGGCGGCAAGGCGATCGGTCTGCGGGCGGACGTGCTCAGCGCGGAATCCATTGCCGAAGTCGCCGCCGGTGCCGAAACCGGGCTGGGCCAGATCGATATCGTCATGAATAATGTCGGCGTGGTACTCAATGGCCATCCGCTGGATATCCCGGCGGAAGAATGGCACCGTATCTTCGAGCTGAACTACTTCTCCATCATCCGCAGCAATGCCGTGTTCCTGCCCAAGATGCTGGAGCGCGGCTCAGGCCATATTGTCTGCACCGCGAGCTATGCCGGGCTTTACCCCTATGCTGCGGGCCGCCTGCCCTATGCCTCGTCCAAGGCCGCGATCATCTCTTTGTGTGAGAATCTGGCGATCCTGACCGAGCCGCAAGGCGTCAGGGTGAGCTGCCTGATCCCCGGGCCAACGGCGACCGCGATCATGGACGGGATGACCAATTGGACCCCCGATCTGCCGATGTATTCCCCGGGCGATGAAACGCTGCTGATCCTGCCCGAACAGCTCGCCGCGACCCTTGCTGACGGCATGCGCGACGGTCGCATCCTCATCCCTGCGGGCGAGGAGGCCTTCGACATTTTCCGACGTCATGCGCAAGACCCGGACGGCTTCGTGCGCAGCAAGATCGCCGAATTCGCCAGCGGCGACTACGGTACACCCCATGTTCCCGAAGAACTCCTCAAGCTGATGAGGCCAAACCCATGAGAAAACTTGGAATCGAAATGCTCACTACGCTGGGCATGCCTCCACTCGAATATGTCAGGCTTGCAGGCGAAGTTGGCTGCGGCGAGATTTCCACCGGGCTGGGCGGGCTGCCACTCTCGATGTTCGGCGTCGATGATGTGTTCTATCCCGAATGGTCGCTGGCAGACGATCCGACGTTACGGCGCGAGATGATCGCGACAATGCGCGATCTTGGTGTCGCCATCGGCCTTGGCGAAGGGTTCCGCGCCCATGCTGATGAGGATGTTTCCGGCCAGATACCGTCGCTCGACCTGATGGCCGAGCTGGGAGCGCTGCGCATCAACGCAATCGGTCTCGATCCGGACAAGGCGCGCTGCTTCGACCAGCTGGGCAAACTCTCTGAGCTTGTAAACGAGCGCGGCATGATGTTCACCGTCGAATTCTGCCCCGGATTTGCCGTTGGCACCTTCGGCGATGTGATGGAGCTGATCGGACAGATCGGCGCGGGCCGTTGCCATGTGCTGCTCGACACCATGCATTTCTGCCAGACGGGCGGGAGTGTGGAACAGCTGAAAGCGGTGGAGCCGGGCACCATCGGCTATCTCCAGCTTGCCGACAGCCCGGCGCAAGTGCCCGAAGCCGACTACATGAATGTAGCGATGTTCGAACGGCGCGTGCCGGGTGAGGGCGACTTGCCGCTCAGGGAACTGATCGCGGCGCTTCCAGCCGATATCACGATCAGCATTGAAGTGCCAAATCTGGCCGCCCTGCGCGATATTGGCCCACACGATCATGTGGCGAAATGCGTGGCTGCTGCGAGGGAACTGGGGGCCTGACCTGGCGCAGTGCGCCCGCCCGCAAGCTCAATCGATCGTGGAGAAGATGAACCAGCCCAAGCCCGTGAAAATGAGGAACAGCGACCAGGACCAGTAAAACTGGATCTGCTCGATATTGACCCGGTGCACATTGAGCCACCCGCCCGAAGTACCGTTCGAGCCAAGAATCACCGCGATCGCCAGAGTGAGGACCAATCCGGGTATGAATGCCTTGAATAGTGCCATGCTGCTGTTTCCCCGGTGCGGGTCTTTACACAAGAATCCTAACCAAAATCTGACCCGGCCCCTACCGCCTCATGCGTAGGACACCTTGCACTAACCGCGCAGCACCATTTCTGCACCCTTCTCGGCAATCATCATTGCCGGCGCATTGGTATTGCCCGAAGTGATTCTCGGCATCACTGAGGCATCGATCACCCGCAGCCCGTCGATGCCTTTCACACGCAGCTCGGCATCGACGACGCTGCCCATCGCTGCAGTCCCGACCGGGTGGAATATAGTGGTGCCGATCTCGCCCGCCGCGCGCACCAGATCGTCGTCACTGACATAATCCGGGCCAGGGCGCACCTCTTGCGGCGCATAGCGCGTCAGGGCCGGCTGAGAGACGATTTCGCGAGTAATACGGATCGCTTCTGCCGCGACTCGCCTGTCTGCCTCTGCCGCAAGGTAACCGGGGCGGATGCTAGGCGCAGCGCCGGGCTCACGCGTTTCGATGAGCGAGCTTCCCCGGCTTTCCGGGCGCAGGTTGCACACTCTGGCAGTGAATGCGGGGAAAGGGTCGAGATCACCGCCGAACGCCTCAAGGCTGAGCGGCTGGACGTGATATTCGAGATTGGCCGTAGCGAAACGCTCATGGCTCTTGAGGAACATGCCAAGCTGGCTTGGCGCCATCGCCATCGGACCGGAACGGCGCAGCACATATTCCAGCCCGATCAGCGCCTTGCCAAACATATTGGAAGCGCGCTGGTTGAGCGTGGAAACATCAGCGACGCGATAGGCGCAGCGCAATTGCAAATGATCCTGGAGGTTGGTGCCGACTTCCGGCCGATCGAGCACGGGTGCGATGCCGAGCGCAGACAAGCGCGCGCCATCGCCAATCCCGGAGCGCTCAAGGATCGCCGGAGACCCGATTGCACCCGCTGCCAGCAGCACTTCGCCGCGCGCGCTTGCGATGCGTTCCTCGTCGACCAGCCGATAGGCAATGCCAATCGCTCGGCCCTCCTTGACGATCACCCGATCCACAAGCGCGCCGGTGACGACCTTGAGGTTCGCCCGGCTTCTGACCGGTTTTAGGAATCCATCCGCAGCGCTCCAACGCCAGCCCTTGCGTTGCGTCACCTGGAAGAAGCTGACCCCGTGATTATCACCTGTGTTGAAGTCGTCGATCGCTGGCACACCATATTCGACTGCGGCCCGCTGAAAAGCTTCGAGAATCTCCCAGCGCAATCGCTGCGTCTCGACCCGCACTTCGCCGCCAGCGCCGTGAAAATCGCTCACGCCTTCGAAATGGTCCTCGGCCCGCTTGAAGAAAGGCAGCACCTCGTCCCAACCCCAGCCCGGACTGCCGGCCTGCCGCCAGCCGTCATAATCCGCAGACTGTCCGCGCATATAGATCATGCCGTTGATCGCGGAGCAGCCACCCAGCACCTTGCCGCGCGGATATTTCAATGCGCGGTCGTTAAGGCCCGGCTCTGCCCCTGTTTCATAGCACCAGTCGGTGCGCGGATTGCCGATGCAATAGAGATAGCCGACCGGCACCTTGATCCAGATGTAATTATCCTTGCCGCCGGCTTCGAGCAGCAGCACGCGGTTTGCCGGATCAGCGCTCAGCCGATTGGCCAGCACGCAGCCTGCGCTACCGCCGCCAACAATGATGAAGTCAAATTCATCCATCGCCAAACCGGCTAGGCCAGTGCGGTCACGCGATCAAGCGGTTGGACAGTGCCCGCCTGATGCGAATCCACTTGCCGCATTCGCGCTGCCACCCCTAGACTGGAGTGGAACAGAAATTTTGCGGGAGAGAGACATGAATGACATTCACATCGGCACGGAGATGGCATCATGAGCGCTCCCGATCTAGGCAAAGTCGGCATCTGGTCGATGGAACTGCGCTTCGGCGACCCCGAGGCGACCAACGCCGTAGCCAGCGAACTCGACGAATTGGGCTTCGGTGCGATCTGGATTCCGGGCGGGATCGACGATGCTGTACTGGGCGATGTCGATCGTCTGCTTTCGGTGACGAAAAATACCGTGATTGCGACCGGCATCATCAACTTGTGGAAGCAACAGCCCAAGGACGTTGCTGACTGGTTTGCCGGACTGTCCGACGCGCACAAGAGCCGCGTCATGCTCGGCATCGGTATCAGCCATGGCCCGCTAATCGGCGAGAACTGGAACAAACCGATCGCCCGGACGCGCAGCTATCTCGATGATCTCGAAGCAGCAGGCATGGCAATGGATAACACCTGCCTTGCCGCGCTGGGCCCGAAGATGATGGCGCTTTCCGGTGAGCGCACCGCCGGCGCGCATCCTTACCTCACCATGCCAGAGCATTCCGCCGAAGCGCGCGGCATCCTCGGCCCCGGCAAGCTGTTGGCACCCGAGCAGGGCGTGATCTTCGAAAGCGATCCGGCCAAACTGCGGGCGGTCGCCGAAGATGCGCTGACCAACTACCGGCAGCTGCCCAATTACTGCAATAACTGGATGCGCTTCGGCCTGGACAAGGAAAAGGATATCGATGCGGTCAGCGACAGGCTGATCGATGAGATCTTCGCCCATGGCTCAACCGATGCGATGGCTGCGCGGGTCAAGGCCCATCATGATGCCGGGGCCGATCATGTCTGCGTACAGGTCATTTCTGGAGCGATGGGCGGCGAGATCGAAAAGGTTCGCGGGCACTATCGCGAATTGGCCGAAGCCCTGCTGTGAACCGGGTACCAATGGGTAATCTAGGGTGGCTAGCCAGCGGGACTCTGGTGCTCACTCTGGCGCTAGGTAACGCCGAGGCGGCGGAGCGTAGCCCCGAACAGGTGGCCGAGGCCGCATTGCGCGCCGCGCCCGTCTGGGACGGCCATAACGACGTGCCGATCCAGCTGCGCGGCCGCTATCTCAACGTCATTGGCGATTTCGATTTCAACGACACCAGCGATACCGGCAGCGAGGAAAAGGTCGGCAGTTGGAACGGGCGGGCCATGCATACCGACCTGGCGCGGCTGCGCCAGGGACGGGTCGGGGCGCAGTTCTGGTCAGTCTATGTCACGGCCCAGCTGCCCGAGCCCGAAGCGGTGCAGGCGACGATCGAACAGATCGATGTGACCAGGCGACTGATCGCGCGCTATCCCAACGACCTGGCTCTGGCGCTAAGCGCAGATGATGTTGCGCGGGCGATGAAGCGAAAAAAAATCGCTTCATTGATGGGCATGGAAGGCGGTCACTCAATTGGTTCGAGTCTGGCCGTATTGCGCCAGATGTATGCGCTCGGCGCGCGCTATATGACGCTGACACATTCGAAGAACACGCCCTGGGCCGACAGTGCCACCGACACGCCCGAGCATGACGGACTGACGCAGTTCGGCGAGCTGGTGGTGCGCGAGATGAACCGGATCGGCATGCTGGTCGATCTCAGCCATGTCAGCGAGGCGACCATGCTCGATGCGCTCGATGTGGCACAAGCGCCGGTGATTTTCAGTCATTCGGGCGCCCGGGCGATCGACGCCCATTCGCGCAATATACCCGACAGCGTGCTCCAGCGCCTGCCGGACAATGGCGGGATCGTGATGGTGGTCGCTTTTCCCAGCTATGTCAGCGAGGCAAGGCGGTTATGGGGAGCCTCGGTGAGCGCGGAAGCGGCGCGGGCCGATTCGCTGTTCCCCGGCGATCCTGACGCGGTGAAACAAGCAGTCGAAGACTGGAAGGCTGCGAATCCCGAGCCCCTTGCGACGATCTCAGACATGGCCAACCATGTCGATCATGTTCGAAAAGTCGCAGGCGTGGATCATATCGGCATCGGCGGCGACTATGACGGCATGGCGACCGGGCCTGTCGGCATGGAAGACGTGACCGGCTATCCCAGGCTGTTCGAAGAGCTGGCAAGGCGCGGCTATAGCCAGGGAGATCTTGAAAAGATTGCCAGTCGCAACATGATGAGGGTGCTACGCGCTGCGGAGAAATACACTTCAGACCACGCCGGCGATCCGCCGATCGAAGCGCCCGTGCCGAAGGACTGAAAGCTAGTCCCGCAGCAGTTCGTTGATGCCCGTCTTGGAGCGAGTCTGAGCGTCCACGGTCTTGACGATTACCGCGCAATAGAGCGACGGGCCAGGCGTGCCATCGGCAAGCGGCTTGCCGGGTAGCGAGCCGGGCACCACCACCGAAAAAGGCGGAACCTTGCCGATATGCACTTCGCCCGAAGCGCGGTCGACGATCTTGGTCGATGCGCCGATGAATACGCCCATCGACAACACCGCGCCTTCGCCGACGATAACGCCCTCGGCCACCTCGGAGCGTGCGCCAACGAAGCAATTGTCTTCGATCACCACCGGATTGGCCTGCAGCGGCTCAAGCACGCCACCGATGCCTGCACCGCCCGAAATATGCACATTCTTGCCGATCTGCGCGCAGGAGCCGACCGTCGCCCAGGTATCAACCATCGTGCCTTCGCCGACATAGGCCCCGAGATTGACGAAGCTCGGCATCAGCACGACGCCCTTGGCGATAAAGGCGCTGCGGCGCACGACAGCACCAGGCACCACCCTCATACCGGCCTCGCGAAAGCGGTTCTCGTCCCAGCCGGTGAATTTGAGCGGCACTTTGTCGAATGCGGGTGCGCCGGCCGAACCGAATTCCATCACGCCATTATCGCTGAGGCGGAACGACAACAGCACTGCCTTCTTCAACCACTGATTAACCTTCCAGCCGCCCTCACCGTCCGGCTCGGCAACGCGGCCTTTGCCGGAATCGAGCAATTCGAGCGCCTCGTCGACGATCACGCGAATATCGGTGCTGGCAGGGGTGACCCCGTCACGCGCTTCCCAGGCGGCTTCAATCACAGATTCGAGGTCGGACATGGCTACAGGCTCCATCAAAATTCGGGCGGCAAGATACGACAACATTGAAACTTGCGCCGCGCCTATCGCCTGCGGCAGGACAGGACAAGAGCGCAATCGGCTCAGCCATTGTTCATAGACCAACAGTCACCCTATTAAATCTATCCCTCAATGTGATAGCTAGTATTGACGCAGACGGAGGAAAGCATGCGGCGACGAACGCCTTCGATATCGCGATCCAATTTGCGTCAGGGTACTGCCTTGTTTGCGATGGCGCTGGTTTGCGGTTGCGGCGGCGCCGGCGGTGGAACCGCTTCCACGCCAGCGCCCGGGCCCGCCCCTGCACCGGCGCCTGCTCCAACGCCCACTCCGACACCGGCAACCAATTTCAATACCGCGGAATTTCGCCAGACAGACGGGCCAGGTATTCACGATGCGATTCCGGCCTGGCAAGCGGGTGCGACCGGCCAGGGAGTGACGATCGGCATCGTTGATACCGGCGTCGACACCACCAATCCGGAATTCGCCGGGCGGATTGCCGCTGCGTCGGACGATGTCGCGGGGGGCAATCGCGGTCCTGACGATATTGACGGTCACGGCACGATGGTCGCTCTCATTGCCGCCGCAGCACGTGACAACATTGGAATTCTCGGCGTCGCGTTCGATGCAACGATCCTGGCATTGCGAACCGATACAGTCGGCAGTTGCGCAACGGCCGATGGCTGCGGCTTCTTTGATGCCAATATCGCGATTGGAGTCGACCGCGCCGTGGCTAACGGTACTGGGGTAATCAACATTTCACTGGGCGGGGACGCTCCTTCGGCGGGATTGACTGCAGCCATCACCCGCGCGGCCAATGCCGGCGTGGTCGTGGTAGTTTCTGCGGGCAATGACGCCAACGATCCCATGGCCGTCGATCCCGACAATCCCAACCCCTTTGCCGCCGCATTGCGCCAGGCGGGCAATGGCAATGTCATCATTGCGGGGTCGGTCGACGTCAACAGCAATATTTCCGATTTCAGCAACCGCGCTGGCACCGAGCAAGACTTCTATTTGCTCGCGCTGGGCGAGGAAGTCTGCTGCGTATACGAAAACGGCCAACTCAAGACCGAAGTCCAGAACGGCCAGACCTTCGTCTTTGTCGTTTCGGGAACCAGCTTCTCTGCTCCGCACATCGCCGGGGCCGTGGCCTTGCTGCGCCAGGCCTTTCCAAACCTGACAGCCGTCGAAACCGTCGACCTGTTGCTGAGGACCGCGAGGGATGTCGGCGCGATCGGTACTGATGCTGTCTTCGGGCGGGGTATCCTCGACATTGCTGCGGCATTCGCCCCGCAGGGAACCATGTCGCTTGCCGGCGGAACGCAGAGATTGGCGCTTGCCGATGTCGGCATGGTGACGTCTGCCGCGATGGGCGATGCCGGAAATGGTGCAGGC
>JAQWKP010000130.1 GCA_029247785.1 Novosphingobium sp. | reverse complement strand
GCACGCTGGCATAGCCTGCCTTCTCTTCCACGCGGTTCATCCGGTGGCCATCGCTCAGCCGCAAATCGGCAATCGCCAAAGTATCAAGCTCACCCGTGGCAAAGATGTCAAAAGACATAGCGCCTTCGACGCCAGCCAATTCGGTGGACGAAGTGGTGTCCTCATTGGCCGCAATCCGAATGCGAAACTCGCGCGCGGTCACCGAGTCAAAACCAAAGGTTGAGGGGATATTGGCCAGAGGCAACTGTGCCACTTCCAGCCATGCGCCATCAACGCGCGCTTCCAGCACGGGGAGAATGGGCGTGCTGCGGAATGGCATAACCAGCCCCGGGATGGACAATTGCAGCGACCGCACCGTCACTTCATTGGGATAGGTGATGGATAAAGTGCCGGACAAATCATCGGCCAAGGGCAGCGCATAAGACGTGGCCAAATCGCCATCAATTATGACCGCCCCGTCCACCTCGCTGCCATCAGCCAGACTAAAGCGCGGCGCGACAAGCGATGATGCTGTGAGCGGAAATGCGAGCACGGCGACGTGTCCCGATGCCTCGGGTGGAACAGCGGATTCAGCGCCGCCAATCCCTGCCAGCTCGTCTTCAAAATGGACGTCTTGGAACGGGCCTGTTGTGCTGGGCGCGCGGTTAAAAGTGCCGCCAAATTCCTCGCCATCGCGCAGCAAAGTCGCGCCCCACACCAGTTTCTTCATGCCATCTTCAGGGGCCACCCACGGCCCACCCGTTTCAGACCAACCCGGTGAGGCAGCAATCGCCATTTCCAGATCGAGCCGCGCAGCTTCCGACGCAGCAAAGCGGAACGCCTCGCGCCACTCAGGTGTCATATACACCAGCCGGTTTTCAACGATTTGCGGGGTCTGCAGGCTGGCATCAAAATTCTGGAAGCCGCCCAGCCCAATGCGGTGCATCCAGTCAAGATCGCGGGCGATGCCTTCCTGCGTGATATTGCCGTTCATCCAGTGCCACCATGTGCGCGGGCGGGCGGAGTTTGGCGGGTTTTCGAAGCCTTCAGCCAATAGATCGGGGGCGGTCGTCGCGGAAATTTCAGCCGACGCGATCGCACGCGGTTCTTCCACCGTCGCGCAGGCGGAAAGGCCAAGAATGGATGCCGCGCCCAACAGCGCCAGAGCAGATTTCGTCACGTCATTCTCTCCCAAAGCCCGAATTTCCCGGTGCAATAATTCGTCAAACTATTCCCGCGCCCAGCCCAACAGCCTTGCGTTCCTGCGCCTTGCGGTCCCGATATTGGCTGGCGCGATAAGTGCCGAGCCAGTCAATCGCTCCGCCCGCTTCGGCGCGTGCCTTGGCCAGAATCGGCGCGACATCGGTTTCATAAGCGCCGCGCAAAGTGCGGAAGGCCAGCATCACGTCGTTGGCTTCCTGCGCTGCGTGCAGAGCCTCGCGGTCAACCAATTGCGCGCGGACGTAGCATCCGGCGATTGTCTCGGACGAGGCGATCATGCTCTCGATCGGATCGGTCACATTATGCGACTGGTCGATCATATAGGCCGGGTCAAAACCGCCACGCGGATCGAGTTCAGCCTCGACCAATTCGTTGAATACCAGAAACAATTGGTGCGGATTGATGCTGCCGCTGTCGAGATCATCATCGCCATATTTGCTGTCGTTGAAATGGAAGCCGCCCAGCTTGCCCGCGCGGTGCAGGCGGGCAACGATCTGCTCGATATTCACATTGGGCGCATGATGGCCGAGATCGACAAGGCACTTGCATTTGTCGCCCAATTCCTGCGCCGCCATCAGCGAGCTGCCCCAGTCCGAAATAACGCTGGAATAGAAGGCCGGTTCAAACATCTTGTGTTCCAGCATCATCCGCCAGTCATCGGGCAGAGCGGCATAAATCTGCGCCGCGCCTTCCAGATATCGGTCCATGCTGCGACCCAGATCCTGTTGGCCGGGGAAATTCGTGCCATCCCCCACCCACACGGTGATCGCGCTGGAGCCGAGCTGCTGGCCGATTTCTATGCAATCAATATTGTGCGCAACCGCTTGCTGGCGGGTCGCTTCGACGGTGGAAGCGAGCGAGCCTGTGGCGTAAGTATGTTCCTGCCCCGGCTGGTCCTGAAAGGTGTTGGAATTGACCGCATCAAAGTGCAGGCCATAGCTGCCCGCCTCTTCGCGCAGTGCGGCGTAATCGTCGACACAGTCCCACGGGAAATGCGGCGACACGCGCGGCGTGGTGGTGCCAAGCTGGTGGATCACGGCGCAATCTTCCAGCTTCTCGTGAATATTGGTCGGCTCCCCCGCCAGCGGGAACTTGGCAAACCGCGTGCCGCCCCGCCCCGCACCCCAGCTTGGCACCGCGACCGACCAGCCCTTGGCGCGCTCCTTAACCGCTTCGATATCCACACCGTTCCGTTCCAGCTTGCGGCCCAGAGCGGCGAAGTCGTCCTCCAGCGCGGGCAGCGCGGCGGCATTGTGCTGGCCGATCAGGTCGGCGGAAATCGGCAGGTTCATGGCGTCGTCTCTTCGGAAAGATGCTGCTGGAAGAAATCCGCGATCACCGCGAAAACCTCCTTAGATTCGGGCAATTGCGGGTAGAGGAACATGAAAGCGTGGCCAAACCCGTCCCACACGTGCAAATCCGCCTCCACTCCGTTGCGCACCAGCAAGCGGTGGGTGTTGACGGTGGCGCTGAGTTCGCCCGCGCGCGTGGCGGAAACCAGCAAGGTCGGCGGGAATTTCGCCAGCAGGGCATCGCTGCGGTCAGGGGAGAGCAGCGGGTCTTCCGGGTCGTGGCCGCCGTAATACAGTTCCTCGCTTACCGATGGCGCGGTATCGTTGCCCTGCAACGGGTTTTGCCAATGCCAGCTGTCGCCAGCCCACAGCCCATCGGCAGAAGCGCATAATATGCTCGCCGCACCCGGCATCGGCAGGTCATGCGCGTCAAACCATGCCAGCGATTGCGCCGTCAACAGACCGCCCGCGGAACAGCCGTATACTCCGATCCGCTCTGCCGGGTGGCTGTCCAGCAGCGCGTGATAAACGGCGGCGACATCTTCGCTGGCGGCAGGGAACCTGTACTCGGGAGCCTGCCGGTAATCCATCG